>JAQYVW010000004.1 GCA_030145325.1 Desulfurivibrionaceae bacterium | reverse complement strand
CATAAAACAGGGTGCCTTGCTGGCTAAAAGCGGCAAAGGATCCCACCAGGGCGATAAGGGCCACAGCCAGGGTAAACTTTCTCGCCAATACACCTCCATTCTCAGAGATGCTGAGGAAGAAAAGCAGCAGACTGCCGAAGAGGAGGCCTAACTCAGGAGCAAACAGCATTGGATTCATTGTCCATCCTTACAAAGTTTTCCTTAGAGCACAAACCCCGATCAGGGGAGCAATATCTGGGCCAATTGCGCGGTACCCTGCGCACCATGAACCTGGGTGAGCAAATGGGCGACACTGGTATGCATCACATCCATAAACGGTTTGGGTGCAAGACCAATCCAAAAAACAAAAACCAGCAACGGAGCCAAAGTGACTATTTCACGCAGACTCAGATCTTTAAGATGGGACTGATCCGGGTTGTCGGTTCCACCCCAGATAACCTTCTGCAACATCCGCAACATATAGGCGGCGGCCAAGACGGCACCAGGAATAGCGCATGCTGCCAAAATCTTATTGTGGGCAAAGGCCCCGACCAGGATCAAAAACTCGCCAACAAAACTGTTGGTGGCGGGAAAGGCCAGGGAAGACAAGGAGAAAAAAGCCAAGAAGGTTACAAAGATGGGCATATATTTACCCACCCCCTTAGCCATTGATAATTCACGACTGTGAGTACGTTCATAGATCATCCCGACACAGAAGAAGAGCGCGCCAGTGGTAATGCCGTGATTAATCATCTGGATCAGCGCGCCCTCCACCCCCTGGGTATTAAGGACAAAAATACCCAAGGTGACGAATCCCATATGACCAACACTAGAATAGGCGATCAGTTTCTTCATGTCACTCTGGGCCAGGGCTGTAAAACCACCATAGAGAATCCCGGCCACCGACAACCAGAGGATATAAGGCATCAGGGAAAGGGTGGCAAGAGGAGTGATGGGCAAACAAAACCGCAAAAAGCCATAGGTACCCATCTTCAGCAGCACTGAGGCCAGGATAACTGAACCGGCAGTGGGTGCCTCAACATGGGCGGCAGGTAACCAGGTATGAAACGGGAACATGGGCACCTTGATGGCAAAAGCCAGAAAGAAGGCCAGAAACACCCAGAGCTGGAAGGTCGATGAATAATCCTGTCCCATCATCATCGGGATGGAAAAGCTGCCGGTCTTAAGATAAAGGGCAATGATGGCAACAAGCAGCATCACTGACCCAGCCAAGGTGTAGAGGAAGAACTTTATTGAAGCATAAGTCTTCCGTGGCCCGCCCCAGACCCCAATCATCAAATACATGGGGATCAGCATCGCTTCCCAAAGGATATAGAAGAGAACGAAATCAAGAGCCATGAACACGCCAAGCATGGAGGATTCCATGAGCAGCATACAAATCATGAATTCCTTGACCCGTTTTTCTATATACTTCCAAGAGCCCAACACACAGAGGGGCATCAGGAGCGTGGTTAACAACACCAGCAGCAAACTGATCCCGTCAATGCCGAGGGTATAACTGATTTTCAGCGAAGGAACCCACACATGATGCTCGCCAAACTGATAGAGAGCGGTGTTGGGGTCGAAATTGAAGTAAAGAGGCAACGATATCGCCGCCGTTACCACCGTCACGGCCAACGCCCATAATCGAGCCACATTACCCGTTGGCAGTAACATCTGTACCAAGGCGCCAGCCAGCGGCAAGAAGATGAGAATGCTCAACCAGGGAGCGCCATTATTTAAGATCAAAAAATCCATTATCCGGTAAACCTCAAACAGATCTGATTAACAGAGGACGTAGGCGACCAGCATCACGGCCACAAACGAAACTGCATAGTAAAGGTTATACTGCACCTGCCCACTCTGTAACTTTCGCACTCTGCCACCGACGGAGCGCACCGAACGGGCGATACCGTCCACTACACCATCAATGGCGTTCCAGTCAAACCATGACCAGAAGCGAGAAACCGTCATCAAAGGAATAAGCCCCATGACGCGATATCCTTCACTCCAAGCCGTATCAATACTCTGAATCGGCTTTCGTGCCAGCCAGTAAAAACCGCGACCACCCATCCGATAAAACCAATCGAGATCGATGCTGATCTTGGGCTCAGGAGCAAGCTTCTTGATCAACAGGAAGAACCCAAAAGCAGTGAACAGCAAAATCTGCATGGTTTCAGAAAGGTGATAAGGGGTATAGGGTTGATAAACAACCTCTTTATTGGGCAACATATCGTAGAGATACGGGGTATAGCAGCCAATAAAGGTACAAAGGGCAGCGGCAACCGCCATGGCTGCCTGCATATTCCATGGTGGATCAGCAGCCTTCTCCCAGGTTTCTTCACTACAGTTGTTCTTGCCGAACCAGATGAAGTACGGCACCTTAAGGCCGGTGTGGAGAAAAGTACCAGCTGAAGCCAAGGTGAGAAGAAATCCGGCCCAGAGGATGTGCTCACTAAAGGCAGAGGCAATGATCATTGATTTACTGACAAAACCGCTAAAAAACGGGAAAGCCGAGATCGATAAACCGCCGATCATCGTAAAAACAAAGGTTCGCGGCATCTTCTTGTACAGACCGCCAAGTTGCGTAAACTTACTCTTGCCGGTCATATGCAGCACCGACCCACAGCCCATGAACAACAGACCCTTATAGAGGATATGGGCAAAGGCATGAGCCACCGCACCGTTGATCGCCATGGCGGTACCGATACCACAGCCAGCCACCATGTAGCCGACCTGACTGATAATATGGTAGGCAAGAAGGCGACGGGTGTCATTTTCAAGCACCGCATAGACCACCCCATAAAGAGCCATGGCCACGCCTAACGGGATAAGGATATCCATCCCGGCACAGGCTCGGGCCAAGGTGTAAATGGCTGTCTTAGTGGTAAAGGCGCACATGAACACCGCACCAGTAACCGTGGCCTCACCATAAGCATCAGGAAGCCAAGCATGGAGCGGTGGCACTGCCGCATTCAAAATAAAACCGATCATGATCAGGTAGGTGGAAAGATTCGGTGCCTCAACATCCAGATGAACAAAGGAGAGATCACCGCCGGTGGCTTGATAACGCAAGACAAATCCGGCCAACAGGACAATACCGCCGAAGGCATGCACCAAGAGATATCGATAACCGGTGGCCAGGGACTGCGGACGCCGCCGAAACCAGACCAAGAATACCGACGAAAAGGCCATTACTTCCCAGAACAGGAAGAGAACCAGATAATCGCCGCAGAAGATAACCCCCAACGACCCAGAGACATATACCCAGGCCGCGATAATCTGCGAATCATCCTCAACGTGCAATCCGTACAGGGTGCCGATGCAACACATCAGGGTCATGATATAGGCAAATACCATGCTCAAGGCGTCAACCCGCCCAAAGGTCAGGTGCCAATCCAAGAATTGAACCACCCCGTAAATCCCTTCCTTAGGCATCATCACCACGTCAAGGAAGGCTAGTACCGGCACCAACAGCATAAAGGTTTTCTTGGCCGGCCCCTTGACCAAAGGCAGCAAAAAACAACCAATGATCAGAATCAGCGAAGGATGCAGCCAAAAATCAGTCATCGTAATAGTCCTCGCGGGTCATAATTCCAAGGTGGCCAAACCACTTGGAGACAATGATAATCAGAGTGCAGGCAACAAATCCAAATATAGACCAGAACCCGGGCAAATGTTCAATGGCAGTATGAGCGTGCTCCTTGTCTACAAAGCAGTCAATAACAACCAAGAGAGCCAACACGCCATAACCGATCTTGATTACGGTGGGCAAACGATCACGGAAAAAATCGATAAGCTTGACAATGTTCATCCTGTCACCGCCTTAACAAAACTCATAAAAAAGTTCGGATAGATACCTATAATGATAGAAATAATCGCTGCGGTCATAATCGGCACAGTCAATGCCCACGGCTCTTTCATTCTAGCCAGAGGTACCCCGTCGGCGGGCTTGCCGAAGAACGCTTTATAGGTGACCGGAGCGAAATAAGCGACATTGAGGCAGGTACTGGCGATCAACACCAGCAAAATCCCTATCTGGTGAGCCTCCATGGAACCCATTAATAATAACCACTTGGTGACAAAACCTGCGGCAGGCGGAGCCCCGATCATGGACAGGGAAGCAATACCAAAGGCAGCAAAAGTCCAAGGCATGGCCCGCCCGAGACCACTCATCTCGGAGATATTCTTTTTATGAGCCACCACATAGATAGCACCGGCGCAGAAAAAGAGGGTGATCTTGGAAAAAGCATGGTTGGCGATATGCACCAATCCACCCTCGATACCACTGGGGGTAAGAAGCGCTACACCAAGAATGATATAACTGAGTTGACTAACCGTCGAATAGGCCAACCGCGCCTTCAGGTTATCCTTACTAAGGGCGATCACCGAGGCCATAATAATGGTAATGGAGACAAAATAGGCGGTAGGAATCCCTAAGTTAAGGCGATTCATCAGGTCAACACCAAACACATAGAGCATCACCCGAGTGGTGGAGAAAACACCAACCTTGACCACCGCAACCGCATGTAACAAGGCAGAAACCGGGGTGGGAGCCACCATCGCGCCAGGCAGCCAGTGATGCACCGGCATGATGCCATTTTTGGCAAATCCGAAGATGCAACAGATATAAAGAATGGTCACCACCACCGAGTTAACCCCGGGAGGGAAAATGCCAGTGGAGATATTGTTGGCGAAATCAAGGGTGCCGGTAAGCACATAGATTAAGATCATCGCCGGCAACACCAACCCCTTGGCGGTGGTGGTCAGATAGATAATATATCTTCTCGCCCCACCATAACCCTCATCATCTTGATGATGGGCAACCAGCGGATAGGTGCAGATGGAAACGATTTCATAAAATAGATACATGGTAAAAAGGTTATCGGAAAATGCCACCCCGATGGCCCCGAACAAAGACAATGCGAAACAGGCGTTAAATCTGGTCTGGGCATGCTCATCAAGGCCGCGCATGTAACCGGCCGAATAGATAACCGCCAGCATCCAGAGGAAGGAGGCGACCAAGGCAAAGATCATCGAAAAGGCATCGGCCCGCAGGGTAATGCTCAAGCCCGGCAGGATGTGAAACATCGGAAAGAGGAGTTTATGCCCTGCCAACACATCTGGGATCAAGGAGGCAACAATCAGAAACATGACCACCGAGGAAACAAAAGAACAAGCTTCCCGGACATTAGGTTGTTTGCCGGTAAGCATCACCAAGATGGAACCAACCAGTGGCACCAAGAGGGCAAGCAACAATTTACTGGTTATAATGACTTCCATAAGCCCAAATTCCTCATTTCTATTATGCCAAACCTGAATTTCTCAAAACCGCGCCGGTTAGCCACGCAATGCAATCCCTGCAAGCAACCCTTACCCTTCGAGATCGGCAACATCTACCGTATCGATGGTTTTGTAGTTACGATAAACCGCAATCACAATACTCAAGGCGATTGCCGCTTCGGCAGCAGCGATAGCCATAATAAACAGGGTGAATATCTGCCCAACGGTGGGATCAGGGGCAACAAAACGATTAAAAGCCATAAAGTTAACTGAAGCACCAGCCAGAATCAGCTCGGCAGATATCAGCATCCCGATCAAAGTCTGCCTCTGCAATAGACCGTAAAAACCGATTCCAAAGAGGAATGCGCCGATGACCAGATAGGTCTGGAGATGATTACTCAAATCAAGGATATTCATGCCTTACTCCTTCCGGCCCGGCCCAACACCAGAGAACCGATGATTGCCACCAGCAACACCACCGAAACCAATTCAAAGACCATACTATAGGTAGTAAGTAACGAAAGACCAACATCACGCATGGTTCCTTCGTTCATCCGCACCGCCGCCGTACTCCATGTAGCACCCTTGGCAAGTGCCACCAGCCCCCAGGTCAACATGCCGGCAGTAATAAAACTCAAACCACCCACCAGAGCGTTACGTTTACTGACCTGCTGTTCGGGATGGGGCTCGGCAAGCATCACTGCGAAAACCAGCACTACACAAACCGCGCCAACGTAGATCAACATCTCCATCAGGGCCACAAAGGGACTTTGCAAAAAATAATAAATACCGGCAACCCCGACAAAACATAAGGCTAACCCAGCCACTGCGCGAATGGTTCGTTCCGCATTAACGGCAATCATTGCGCCGGCGCCGGTTACCAGCAACATGACCAGAAAGACGATTCCGGCAAGTCCATCAGCACTAGTAATGGGAGGATTCATCGTTTCCGTTCCTCCAGTCGTTTTTTAAGATCATAGATGTATGCTTCCTTACGCAAGCCCGCCAAATTATACTCTTTGGAAAAGGTAATTGCGCCGGGTTTACAGCTTTCCACACAGATTCCGCAGAGGCTGCACTTGGTAAAATCAAGATCATACTTGGTCAGCACCTTGCCCTTCACCCCTTCAACTTTCTCACCAGCCACGGTAATACAGCCGGAGGGACAGGCTTTCTGGCACATACCGCACACAATGCACTTCGTTGCGCCGGTTTCCTCATCACCAACCAGTTCGATATGACCGCGAAAACGATCAGGCATGGTCGGGGCCACGTATGGATACTGCTCGGTGACCACCGGCTGGAACAAATATTTGAGGGTCACACCCATGCCTGTAACCAGACTGTGCACACCGTCGAAGATTTCTTTGAAATAGCCGCCCATGATCAGAATACCTTGATAAAGGCGCCGGTCAGCACCAAGTTGAACAACGAAATCGGAATCAAAATCTTCCATGACAAGTTAAGCAGACCGTAAAAAGTCGTCCGGGGAAACGTCCAGCGCATCCACATGACCACAAAAATCAGGAAGTACACCTTAAGCAGAAACCAGTGTACTCCTGGCAACAGCCCAAAAGGCCCCTGCCAGCCACCAAGAAAAAGGATCACCGACAGACTGCAACCAATAAATACGTTGGCATATTCACCTAGGAAGAAAAGACCGAAGCCCATGCCTGCATACTCAGTGTGGAAACCTGCCACCAACTCACTTTCAGCCTCACCAAGATCAAAGGGAGCGCGATTAGTTTCGGCCATGGAACAGATAAAAAAGATCAGAAATGAGATCGGCATCACCACGACCATGCCGATATTCTTACCAACGGGAAAGATATTCCAGTTCCAGAAACCGCCTGCCTGCCCCAGCACTATTTCTTGCAAATTCATGGTGCCGGTGAACATCACCACAGTAATAGCGGTGATCAGCATGGGAATTTCATAAGCAACGTTCTGGGAAACAGCCCGCGCCGCTGATATAACTGCGTACTTATTATTGGAAGCCCAGCCGCCAAGCAGTAAGGCAAAGACGTTTACCGAGGCAATGGCAAAGATCAGCAACAAGCCAACGTTGATATTCCGCGCCGCCAGCTGCTCACTGAAAGGAATGGTGACAAAACACATAATCGCCGGGATCATCACTAGCATCGGCGCGACCTTAAAGAGGAGAACATCGGCTCCTTCCGGCACAATCAACTGCTTGGTCATCAGCTTGATGCCGTCCGCAAAAGATTGCAGAATACCGAAAGGACCAACCTCTTTGGGACCGATCCGCCGTTGGATATGGCCAGCCACCTTCCGCTCCATCCACACCAACATGGCTGCATTCAGGGCAACAAAGGCAATTACCGCCACCACATAGCCAACTACCCTGATAATTTCTGGATTCATATATAACTCCTTACCGGTCGATCTCGGGGATAACCAGATCCAGACTGCCCATGAAGGCAACTGCATCAGCCACCGTTACACCTTTAGCAACCTCAGCCAACAAGCTCAGATTGGAATAGGTAGGCGAGCGCAGCTTCATTCGATACGGGGTATTGGTTCCGTTACTGACCAAGCGCACACCGAAGCTGCCGCGAGCAGCCTCAACCGCATGATAATAATCACCCTTGGGCGGCTTAACTATCTTGGGAACCTTTTCCGCCATTACCGGCCCATCAGGAAGCCCATCAATAGCTTGCTCAACTATCCGTAACGACTGCTCAATCTCATCCATCCGCACCATGTAACGGGCCATGGAATCGCCCTCGGTGTAGACAGGAACATCAAAATCAAACTGAGGGTATACAGAATAAGGCTCGTTCTTACGGACGTCATAATTAAGTCCTGAACCTCGCGCCACCGGCCCGGTCACCCCGTATCGTCGACACATGTCAGCGTCAATGACACCAATACCCTTCAACCGCTGCATCAAGATGACATTCTTGGTGACCAAGGTGTGATACATGGGCAGGCGAGAACGGAGTCTGGCGACAAAGCCCTTGGCCTCAGCCAGGAACTGGTCATCAACATCGTTGTACAAACCACCGAAGCGAAAATAACAATAAGTCAACCGTGAACCAGTGACCCTCTCCAACATATCAAGAATTTTCTCGCGATCATCAAAAGCATAGAGCAACGGGGTAAAACCACCGAGATCAAGGAGGTAAGCGCCCATCCAGAGCAGATGGCTGGAAATCCGGTTCAACTCAACGGTCATTACCCGGATATACTCAGCCCGTTCCGGCACCGCAATCCCGGCCGCCCGTTCCACTGCTGCTGCATAACCATGATTATAAGAAAGTGCGCCAAGGTAATCGAGACGGCCCATATTAGGCATAAACTGCGCCCAAGTCCGATTCTCGCCCATCTTTTCGTGCATCCGATGGATATAACCAAGGACTGGCTCGGCTTCGACGATATACTCACCGTCCATAACCAACTTTACTCGCAAAACCCCATGGGTCGCAGGATGCTGCGGCCCCATATTGAGGACAAAGGTCTCTTTGTGCTTATCGCAGGCCATTTCACTCATGCTTTAAAATCCTTCAGCAAGGGATGGAAATCAGCGTCTTCAGGCAGAAGCAAAGGCGTCAAATCAGGATGGCCCAGAAACCGAATCCCAAAGAAGTCGTGGGTCTCACGCTCATGCCAGTTAGCCCCTTGAAAAATCGACGATATGGTTGGCAACTCGGGATTGTCACGGGGAACCCGAGTACGAACCACCACTCGGCAATTTTCCTGATAATGACTGAAATCGTAGACAACTTCCATGACATCGGGCAACAGCTCGGCCTCTTCTGCCGGGGCTTCAGGTGCCGGAGCAGGAGGCACTGCCTCTCCACCTGCCTCAGCAGCCGCTGCCGCTGCAGCCGCAGCTTTTTTCGCCGCAGCGGCCTTAACCTTGGCAGCCTCTGCAACTATGGCCGCCTGCTCCCCAAACCAGTCAACACCAGTCACCGCTTCAATAAAAAATTCCTCTTGGCGGATAGCCTCCGCGGCTGCTGGCACTTGGTCAGGAGAAACCTGAACATCAAGGTCATACCCTTTCTTGGCATGGTCGGTTTCGGTAATTTCCAACGGCGAAAGAGCCGCCAACGCTGTCTTGATTCGATCGCGCAGCATAATCAACCAGCCTCCACCCGGGGCCATCGGCGGGAACCCGTTATTTTTTCTTCAAGCTCAAGGATGCCCTCAATCAAAGCCTCAGGGCGGGGTGGGCAACCGGGGATAAACACATCCACCGGCAAAAACTTATCAGCCCCCTCAACAATCCCATACTGACCCTCAAAAACAAACGGCCCACCGGAAATAGCACAGTTGCCGAGGGCGATAACCCACTTGGGGTGCGGCATCTGCTCATAAAGGGTCTGGATGGCCGGGGCCATTTTCTTGCTGATGGTGCCCGCGACGATCATGACATCAGACTGTTTGGGGGCGGGACGAAAGACACCGGCACCAAACCGGTCAAGGTCAAAACGAGCACAGCCGGTGGCCATCATCTCAATGGCGCAACAGGCCAGGCCGAAGGTCAACGGCCAGAGCGAGTTGGCGCGCCCCATGGCAATCAGTTTGTCCAGAGCGACAAACTGAACTATCGGGGATTGTATACTTTCCGTTCCCACGTGAAGACTCCCTTTTTCCAAGCATAGATAATGGCCAGCGATAGAATGCCGACAAAGATAATGAGCTCGACAAAATCCCTAATCGCAAAGGCCTGGTTATAAGCAACTGCCACCGGGAACAAAAACAAAACATCCACATCAAAAGCGAGAAACATCAAAGCATAAAGATAATACGAGATACCGAAACGAACCCAGGCATCGCCAATGGGCGGCATGCCGCATTCATAAACTTGTCTCGTTTTGGCCTGAAGGGAGCGGGGCGCAAGAAGGTGCGAAATAATGAAGGGGCCGACGGCAAAGGCCAGGCCACCTAGAAAAAAGGCGGCGACATAGAGTAAATCGGAGAGAGATTGCTGTTCCACGAAAGCAGCTCCTTTACATTAAGCATCGGGGATGTTTCTTGATGCTCTACTTACTTATCCGGTTCGCACGAGACTGTCAAGCAAATACTGAATGGCTATTCATAAAAACACACAAAGGTAACCGTCTGTTTTAAAAAGAATTTCACACGCCAACAGCAACTAACAACAAAAAAAATGGACAAATTACCACTTACTCTTTGAGGGCGGAAAGAAGGTCACGCACCGACTTTTTGGCATCCCCAAACAACATCATGGTGTTGTCTTTCAAGAACAACTCATTCTCAATGCCAGCAAAACCAGGATTCATACTGCGCTTCAAAACTATTACCGTGCGAGCTTCATCAACGTTCAGAATCGGCATCCCAAAGATGGGACTACTGGAGTTGGTCTTAGCAGCCGGATTAACCACGTCATTGGCGCCGATCACCAGAACCGCATCAGTATCGCTGAAGTCGTCGTTAATGTCCTCCATGGCAAACAACAGGTCATAGGAGACATCCGCCTCGGCCAACAGCACGTTCATATGGCCGGGCATCCTGCCTGCCACAGGATGAATGGCATAACGCACCTCCACCCCCTGCTCCTCAAGATAATCACACAACTCGCGCACCACATGCTGCGCCTGCGCCGCCGCCATTCCATAACCAGGCACCACAATCAACGAACCAGCATTCTCAAGCACCGTGGCCACATCCTCAAGCTCATAGCCCTTAACAGACCCACCAGAGCCACCCGCCACCTCTTCTCCCCCGCCAGCACTATCCCCGGAACCAAAAGCCCCGAACAGCACATTAGCCAACGATCGGTTCATGGCGTCGCACATAATCTTGGTAAGGAAAAGACCGGAAGCACCCACCAGAGAACCAACCACGATCAAGGCATTATTGGCCAGAGCAAAACCGGTCATCGCCACCGCAACCCCGGAATAGGAATTCAGCAACGAGATGATCACCGGCATATCGGCACCGCCGATGGGAATCACCGCCAGCACCCCCAGCAACAACGAGATACCAATAATGCCATAGAAGAACAAAAGATTGGCGGGATCCTGATAGACTACGACCCCCAAAACAGCCACCGCCAGCAGAATAAGCGCATTCACCACCTGCTGACCGGGGTAACAGACAGGTCTTGACGGCACCAGCCCCTGCAGCTTGCCAAAGGCGATCACACTTCCGGTAAAGGTCAGCGAACCAACAATCACCGAAAGAATCAGGGTGACCATATTGAAAGAAGAAAAACTGGACCCCGCCGACTGAAACTCAGCCAAGGCAACCAGCGCCGAGGCCGCGCCACCGCAACCATTAAAGAGAGCTACCATTTCCGGCATCGAGGTCATTTTCACGCGAATGGCCGCCACCGCGCCAATCACCGTGCCCACGGCAATACCGATAATAATCATTTTAAAACTGGAGATTTCCGGATTCAGCAAGGTTGCGGTAATGGCCAAGGCCATCCCGGCCATGGACAGCTTATTGCCCAACCGAGCAGTGGCCGGGGAACTCAACTTCATCAGCCCCAGCATGAAAAGAACGGCGGAAAGAAGATAGACGAAATTTATCAACTCAGTCATGATGCCCCCATTGAAAGTCGAACCGATTTCCACAAACGGCTACAGAAAAAAAGCACCCGGCGGAAACATAAACAACCCTTAGTGCTTCTTCTTTTTAAACATCTGCAACATACGATCCGTTACCATATACCCACCCACCACATTGATGGTGGCGAAAACCACCGCCAACAGGCCGACCACCGAATGAGCCTCAACGGTTAACGATTCCCCAGCCACCACCAACGCTCCCAAGATGGCAATCCCGGAAATAGCATTGGAAGCGGACATCAAAGGAGTATGAAGAGTGGGCGGCACATTGGAGATCAAGACCGCGCCTGCGAACAACGCCAACACGAAGATATAAAGCCCGATTACGATAGAACCGTCCATCAGTCACCTCCTGCTTCATTCATTATCTTCAGGGTCATTTCCTGTACCACCTTGCCGTCGTAAGTAATTAGCGACCCTTTGGTGATTTCATCATCCAGATCCATCTTCAACCCGTCATCACCGGCGAGATGAAAAAGGAATTTTTCTATATTCTTGGCAAACATCTGACTGGCGTGAAATGGAACCGTACTGGGAAGATTATCCGGGCCGACAATGATGACCCCATGCTTGACCACCGTTTCACCCGGCTCGGTGAGCGCGCAGTTGCCACCCATCTCAGCAGCAAGATCCACAATCACCGACCCCGCCCCCATGGATTGCACCATTTCTTCGTTAATCAGAATAGGCGCTTTTTTGCCGGGAATCAGAGCGGTGGGGATCACCACATCTGATTTAGCGATATGCTTAGCGATCAACTCGCCCTGCTTACGCTTGTAATCATCACTCATCTCTTTGGCGTAACCACCGTCAGCCTCACCCGACTCCTCCACCGGCACTTCAATGAACTTGGCGCCAACACTCTGCACCTGCTCCTTGACCACCGGCCGAACATCAAAGGCCTCCACCACCGCCCCCAACCGCTTGGCAGTGGCACAAGCCATCAGTCCAGCAACCCCTGCCCCCAGCACCAACACCTTGGCTGGACGCACCGTCCCAGCCGCAGTCATCAACATCGGGAAGAATTTATTCAGGGTATCAGCCGCTATCACCACCGCCTTGTAACCGGCGATGGTACTCATGGAACTCAACACATCCATGCTCTGGGCCAAGGTAGTTCGGGGAATGGTATCAAGGGCAAAAGCGGAGAGACGACGCTGGGCTAGCTGACGCACCGTGTCGTGACGAAGGTAAGGCTGAAGAATACTGATCATCGCCGCCCCCTCCCGACACATACCGACTTCTACCAAGGATGGCGGCTGCACTTTGATTACAACATCGGCACCCCCGCTAAGGGATTCCGGGCTCGGGACAATCTCAGCCCCTACCTTTTCATATTCCTGGTCACTAAAGCCGGATCGTTCTCCAGCTCCGGCCTGCACTGCCACCACAAACCCTTTCTTAACCAGTCGTTTAACAGAATCGGGAATAAGCGCAACCCGCGCCTCGCCCGCCAAGGTTTCTTTGAGCACTGCTATCTTCATAATACGGCGCCCTCTCAAATCATTGCTGACGTGTTAACCTTCACGATATCCTCAAACAGCAGAAACTGCTTCACAGTGAATCGCCGTTCAGCCTATCCCCAACCCGCGCAAAGTGTCAAGAAAAAGACTCAAAAAACCTCATCCCCATACATCTATATGCCCTTCCCGAGACCTAACAAACCAACGACAATCACCCGTCGCCTCCGGCTACGCCCAACGGCGACGGATGATTGTCGCCAACACCATGAATATGACCAAGAACTCATTACGGAATAATTCGTGCCGCAGAGATCAAAGACAAAAAACCTAGGACATAATGCTCAACAACTACGGAAGGACAGCAAGAAACACCACACCGAAGTGATTAGAAGTAATTACATGAAAGAGAGGGAAGGCTAAGCGGACAAAGCGGCAAGAAGACGGGTATGAATATTATCAAAACCACCATTAGAAAGAACAGCCAGTACATCCCCGGAGCGGGCATGGGCGACCAAATAGGCGATCACCGCGTCGGTATCGGGGAAGTATCGGGCCACAATGCCACGCCGGGTCAGATCTTCAGCCAGTTGCCGACAAGAGAATCGCTCATCAGCCGCCACATTGGTCAACGGCTCCTGCTCCTTGATCAACACCTCCTGGGCATGATCAAAGACAGACACATAGGCATCCTGAAAAACCCGACGGCGACTGGAATTGGTCCGCGGCTCAAAAACAGCAACCAACCGCCGCCCGGCATAGGCGCTGGCCAAAGCGGCAAGGGTCTCCCGAACGGCGGTGGGGTGATGGGCGAAATCATCGATCACCGTCACCCCGCCCACCGTGCCGCGCACCTCCTGCCGACGGCGAACCCCGGCAAAACCGCCCAAGCCGGAGGCAATTGCTTCCGGACCAACCCCGAGCCGATCTAACACCGCAATCACCGCCAAGCCGTTCAGAGCATTGTGGCGACCGGGCATGACACTGTGGAAGCTTCCGAACAATTTGCCATCCTTACTAGCCGTAAAATCAGTTCCGCCGGGGGTAACCTGTAGATCATCCAGCCGCCAGGTCGCCCCGTCACTTTCGCCATAACCAAGCACCCGACAGGGAGCCTCGGCAACCACCTCGCGCACCACTGGATCATCAACACAGGCAACCAGACAACCATCTGGGGGCATAATCGCCACCAAGCGGCGGAAAGAACGCTTCACGGCCTCAAGATCCGCATAGATATCAGCATGGTCAAACTCAATACTGGTAATGATGGCAATATTCGGTCGATAATGAAGAAACTTCGGCCCCTTATCAAAAAAAGCGGTGTCGTACTCATCACCCTCGACAACAAAATGTGCACCATCGCCAAGATGGAAATTACTGCCGAAGGCCTGCACCAGTCCACCGATCATAAAGGAGGGCGCCAACCCGGCGTCATGGAGCATGGTCGCAAGCAGCGACGAGGTCGTTGTTTTGCCGTGGGTACCCGCCACCACCAGAGAGGTCTTGGCTGCAAGAAAATAATCACTCAACATCTGCGGGAAAGAAAGATATGGCAGCCCTAAAGCGGCCAAGGCCAAGGCCTCGGGATTCTTGCGGGTGATGACATTACCCACCACCACCAGATCGGGACAAGATGCCAGGTTTTCAGGGCCATAGCCGCTTAGCACCTCAATCCCCAGCCCAGCGAGGAAATCACTCATGGGCGGATAGACATGCTGATCCGAGCCAGTCACCGTAAAACCACTGGCCTTGAGCATCCCAGCCAAAGAACCCATGCCGGTTCCACAAACCCCCATCAGGTGAATATGTTGTACTTTTTTTGGAAAATAATTCAGGGCAGGATCAAGAAGAGGCTTATCTAAACCGAGAGAGGAATTCACAGGACAACACTCCCCGGTAGTTGCACACCACCAAGGACAGGCAGGGCAAGAAGATGAAAACTAGGAGCGAACGGCATCACGCACCGAACGATAAACATCCTGAAAAGTTTCGTTGAAATTGGCAGGAGAAAGGCGCCCGACCTCAATGAACTTGACCACAACCTCCTTGGCCACTTTCAAAATGGTCTCGTCTGCAACCGGCTTGCCAACCGTTTCAGCATTGCCTGGGGATGTATTTTTCGGATCAGCCATGACTCTCCCAGACAACTAAAAAAGCCCCTGCGGCGAGAAGAAGGCCAATTCTTAATTACCAGCAGAGGCTTTGCCGTTTATGAGAAAAACCGAGCAGGCCCTCCCCAAAAAGACAAAAATAGAACAATATTTTTAGGATAAATTTGGTGGAGGTAAGCGGGATCGAACCGCTGACCTCTTGAATGCCATTCAAGCGCTCTCCCAGCTGAGCTATACCCCCACACCAAATCTTAACTGGACACAAACACAACGGGGTCGTTGCGATTGCGTCATTTCAATACCACGAGGCAGAAAACCATGTCAAGTTTTTTCTCAACCAGACAACCGCCATTTTTCTTGCTAATGATATTCCGGTCTGCTAGAATAGCGCCAATTTCAACCCCGTCAAAACACATAAAAATACACATTTTTTTAACCAGACTGTACCAATGCTGTCATTGGGGTGTTTCGCAGACATAATCTCGTCGAAGGCCACGTGACTGACTGTCGGTTTTGTTTTTATTGTAAACCGCCACTATTCTTACAATCCGGGAAGAGGTACCACCATATGTTCTCCCCTGTTGATTCGCTTTTCGGCTGGCTTTCAAATGACTTGGCCATCGACCTTGGCACGGCTAACACTCTAGTTTATGTCAAAGGCAAGGGCATTGTCCTTCGGGAACCATCGGTGGTCGCAGTGCGTCAAGACATGCGAGCCAACAAGGTATTAGCGGTGGGCAAAGAAGCCAAGATGATGCTGGGTCGGACACCAGGCAACATTGTCGCCATCCGGCCAATCAAGGACGGTGTTATCGCCGACTTTGAAGTCACCGAGGCCATGCTTCGCTACTTTATCAACAAGGTTCACAACCGCCGCACCTTAGTGCATCCGCGAATCATCGTCAGCGTTCCTTCCGGCATCACCCAGGTTGAAAAACGGGCAGTGCGCGAATCCGCCGAATCCGCCGGAGCTCGAGAAGTCCATCTTATAGAAGAACCAATGGCGGCCGCCATTGGCGCCGGACTACCCATCACCGAACCCACCGCCAACATGATCGTCGATATCGGTGGCGGCACCACCGAAGTCGCAGTTATCTCGCTGGCCGGGATAGTCTATGCCAAGTCGGTACGGGTAGCTGGCGACAAAATGGATGACGCCATCCTCCAATACATCAAACGCAAACACAATCTAGCCATCGGCGAGCACACGGCTGAAGTAATCAAAACCACCATCGGCAACGTGCTTCCTGACCCTCCCTTTGAAACCATGGACATCAAGGGGCGAGACCTGATTTCCGGCGTCCCCAAGACCCTTACCATCGACTCGGGCGAAATCCGCACCGCCATCGCCGAGCAAGTTGACTCCATCGTTGAAACCGTCAAGATGGCTTTGGAATTGACCCCGCCAGAACTTTCCGCCGACATTGTCGACCAAGGTATTGTCCTCACCGGCGGCGGAGCACTGTTGAAGAACATGGATAAACGATTGAAGCAAGAAACCGGGGTTCCGGTTATTATCGCTGAGGACCCACTCTCATCGGTGGTGCTTGGTTCCGGCAAGGCTCTGGAGAACATTGACGTGCTTAAAGATGTCATGATTTCGTGATTCTGACCGCGACACCGCCGATGACGGTTCGGGAAATCACCCCGTCGGCTACTTTTTATCGTCACAACAGTTGCCGTAACCACAAAAGTGATCCAACATGAGGAAACGAACCAAACGCGCCCGCCAAATTAAAGCCCTCTTGCTTTTTGGCGTCCTTCTGGTCCTCATTCTGATGTTGATTGTCGCCACCGTTGGTCGGCGGCAGTTCAACGCCCCCCACAAACTCACCCTGGAACTGGTCGGCAAGGCCCAGTCCGGCATCACCAGTATCACCGGCGTTTTCTCCTCTGTCTGGAGCGGCTACATCGCCTTGGTGGATGTTCGTGACGAAAACTTGCGTTTACGCACTGAACTACAAAAAATCAAAGCCATCAATAACGACTACCGGGAAGCGGCAGCCACCAATGTCCGTCTAGCCAAACTTCTTGACCTCAAGGAATCCCTGCCCCCCCCCACCCTCACCGCCCGAATCATCGGTAAAGATCCGTCGCTGTGGTTCAAGACCGTAATCATTGACCGAGGCAGTAGTGACGGAGTCAAACAAGGAATGCCGGTGGTAACCATCGAAGGAATCGTCGGCCAGATCATGAGTTCATCCCCCCACTACGCCAAGGTTCTACTGGCCTCCGACCCCAACAGCGCCATTGACGTCACGGTCCAGAACACCAGAGCGCAGGGCATTATCAAGGGCAACGGCACCGACTACCAGTTGCATTACGTGCTCAAGAACTGGGAGATAAACCAAGGCGACAACATCGTTACCTCCGGTCTCGGCGGTGTCTTCCAGAAAGGATTAAAGGTGGGTACGGTAACCAAGGTCACCGAAAGCCGACGCGGCATGTTTCAACAGATTAACATCAAACCAGCGGTGGACTTTTCACAGCTCGAACACCTCATTATCATCATGAAAGAAAATTCACTGGCCGAATAGTGCGAACCAAGTACGGCCACAACCACCGCCCCGACAGCAGACTGACATGCTAATTTTCATATTTCTTTTTCTGGGTGCCACCCTTCTCACCATCCAGACCACCATTTTCACCATGTTGCCGTCATGGATGGGTAACCCAGATTTACTCTTTTTACTCATCGTCTTCATCGCCATCCGCTTCGATATCTTTCCCGGCGCATTACTGGCGCTGTTTTTCGGCTTGATGACCGACATCTTCGCTGGCGTTTTTCTCGGCCTCTACCCGGTGATCTACCTGCTCCTTTTTTTCCTCCTGCAAGGTCTTTCTAGACTCCTGGTCATCGACGAAACCGTTCACCAAGCGCCGTTGGCGGCAGCAAGCTATCTCTTAACCAGCAGCAGCATCTTTATCTTCGCGGCAATCCTTGCTCCCGACTCTCCACTTGTCTGGTCATGGCGCGACATTATCCTGGAAACACTGATTCTGGCCGTTATCGCCATCCCTTTTTACCACTTCTGCGCTCTCATTTATGACCTTGCCCGGCAAGATATCCGCAAACAATCATTTCTGCGCCCGAAATCCGGCAACCGCTTTCGCGTATGAGTCGATTCCTTACCAGCATCCATAAGATGGACGAGGCTGAGCTGAATACGCTCAAGCGGAGGATCGATATCGCCACGGCGGTGGCAATATTTTTCATTGCCATCCTCATCGTTCGCCTCTGGTATCTACAAATACATCGGGGCGATGATTATGCCCAACTTTCGGAAAACAACCGGGTTCGGGCGCAGGATCTCAACGCCCCGCGCGGCAATATTCTCGATCGCCAGGGAAGAATCATCATCACTAACCGCCCTTGCTTTAACATCGTCTGGGTTCGAGAGGACGCCCCCAACCCGGATGTTGTTCTCAAAAAACTTTCTCGCATCCTCCACGAAGACATCTCTGTCCTCTTAAAACGCATTCGCTCCTACGCCGATCACCCTCGGTATATGCCCTTCCGCCTCCAGGAAGACATCGACTGGCGAACCCTGGTTTATATCGAAAACCACCGTCTTGATCTGCCTGGGGTCCGCATTGAGGTTCTTCCTACTCGCGACTACCTGCACGGCGATCTCGCCTCACATTTGATCGGCTACCTTGGTGAAATCAACGAAAAAGAGATGAAAAAGCACGCCGATGGCGATTACGATCTGGGCGACCAGATTGGCAAGATGGGCATCGAAAAAATTTACGAGAAATATCTCCATGGCGAAAAAGGCCGCAAATATCTAGAGGTGGATGTCCACGGCCTGGAACAGAAACAGATCAAGGTCAGAAAACCGTTGCCCGGTGACGACCTGCAACTGACCATCGACATCGACCTCCAGGAAACGGCAGAAAAAGCCATGGCCGACAAAGCCGGGGCGGTGATAGCCATGGATGTAAAAACCGGCAAGCTGCTGGCGATGGCCAGTACTCCGGCCATGCATCTCGAAGAATTCATCGGTGGAATCTCCACCGTGGCCTGGAAAGGAATGCTCAACAACCCGCTGCACCCGTTGATTGATAAAACTATTCAGGGCCAATACCCACCCGGTTCCACCTACAAGATCGTCACCGCCTTAGCGGCATTAAGCGAAGGAGCAACTACTCCGGAAACCATTGTCTACTGCCCCGGCTATTACTCCTTCGGTAATCGCAAATACGGCTGCTGGAAAAAAACCGGTCATGGACCGGTGAACCTGCGGCGCGCCCTGAAGGAATCCTGCGATGTCTACTTCTACCAAATGGGTCAAAAACTTGGTGTAGACACCTTGGCCCGCTATGCGCATAGCCTTGGCCTGGGCAGCAAAACCGGCCTTGAAATGGAAAATGAGAAATCAGGCCTCACCCCCACCGAGGCCTGGAAACGAAAAAGATACAATGAATCCTGGCAAGATGGCGAAACCCTGTCGGTGGCCATTGGCCAAGGCTTCAACCTAACTACCCCACTACAGGTTTGCCGGATGACCGCTGCCACTGTCAACGGCGGCATCCTCTTCCAGCCACAAATCGTAGAATCAATCACCGATCCGGACGGCAAAAAAATTAAACAATTCGAGCCCATCATCGAAGGCCACGCCCTTGGCACCCAGGAAGACCTTGACATCATCCGCGAAGCATTAACAGCGGTGGTTAACGAACCGCACGGCACCGGCCAAGCATCACGCCTTAAAGAGATCTCCGTGGGTGGCAAAACCGGCACCGCTCAGGTTATTCATCTTTCCAAATACAGAGATGCCAAACCGGAAGAAATCCCCTACAAATACCGTGACCATGCCTGGTTCACCTGCTTTGCTCCCTCCGAGAATCCAGAAATAGCCGTCACCGTTCTCATCGAACACGGAGGTCACGGCGGATCCGCAGCCGGGCCGGTGGCAAAACAGATTCTTCAACGCTATTTTGCCAAAAAAACTGCCGTCGCCCAAAAATTGCAGCCATAAGGACACCATATGCTCCGTTTTGATCGTCGTCTTGTTCTCAACTTCGATTGGGTTCTACTCCTCATCTTGGTCTTGATTGGCATCATGGGTCTGACCAATCTGTATAGCGCCAGCCACTCCGGGCGAATGCTGGGCACCCCGGTTTACATGAAACAACTCTACTTCTTCATAATCGGCTTTGGACTAATCCTCGCCATCGTCAGTGTTGACTACAAGGTGCTGCTGAGCTGGAACTATTCGCTCTATGTCATTGCCTGCCTACTGCTGCTCTTTTCACTGCTCTTCGGCAAATCAGTTGCCAACACCCAGCGCTGGATCAACTTCGGCTTTTTCTACCTACAACCCTCAGAACCGGCCAAACTCACCCTGGTGATTACCCTGGCCAGCTACTACTATCGCAAGGACACCGGCAAGGGTTTTTCGCTGAAAGAGCTTACGGTGCCCATGCTACTCACCGCTCTCCCCTTTCTCTTAATTCTTAAACAGCCGGATTTGGGCACCGCTCTGATGCTACTGTTTATTTTTGTCTCCATGACCCTGTTTGTAAAACTAAGATGGCAAACCCTGGCAATTCTTAGCGGAACTTGCCTTTCCGCCATCCCCATTGGCTGGAAATTTTTCCTCAAGCCATACCAACGGCAACGAATCGAAACATTTATGAATCCGGAGGGCGATCCCCTTAACACCGGTTACCACATCATGCAGTCAAAAATAGCGGTGGGCAGCGGCCTGAAATTTGGCAAGGGATTCATGCATGGCACCCAGGGACAACTGGACTTTTTACCAGAACGGCACACCGACTTCGCCTTCTCGGTCTGGGCTGAAGAGTGGGGATTTGTCGGGTCATTGATCCTGTTGGGCTGCTACTTCTTCATGATCCTTTGGGGACTCAATATCGCCGTTTCGTCGCGAGATAAATTCGGGGTTTTGCTCGCCTTTGGCATTGTCTCGCTAATCTTCTGGCAGGCCTTCATCAATCTGGCCATGGTTATGGGCTTACTGCCGGTGGTGGGCATGCCCCTGCCTCTGTTCAGTTACGGGGGCTCTTCCCTGATGACCACCATGATCGGCATCGGCATCCTGATGAACATTCGCATGCGCCGCTACATGGCTTCTTCCTGACCGAGACAAAAAAAGGGGGAAGCCGCAGAAAAAGCGACTTCCCCCTTTTACAGAGAAGATATTGCTTGTTTTATTTACTTTACAACTTGTTTGCCTTCCTGAGCACCATCTCCGCGCCCTTGTAAGACACCACCAGGGTTAAAACCCAGACTACAAACATCAATGCGGCCATTTCCTTACTCCTTATACATTAATAGAGCTTCTTCAAATCAGCATCAACAAGATCCGCCTCGGAAAACTTCCTGGCATCCATGGCCCTCCAGACATAGGCAATATAAGCCAGCACCAGCGGCACCGCCAAGGCCACATAACTCATGGCCGTGAGGGTATAATGGCTGCTGGAGGCATTATAGATGGTAAGACTGCTCTGAAGAGCAAACTTAGAGGGATAGAAAGCAGTGTTGTGATAGCCAGCAATGGAAAAGATGGCAAGCCCCACCAGCACCGTGCCGAGACCACCGAACCAGATGCCATTGCGTTTACCCATAAAAACGTTGGCGACAACACCCGCCACCACCAACACCACCCCTAGCAGCAGCATCCCTGCCGTTACCGGCATGGCCAGCAGGTTATGGAGATATTTGGCCTTCTCCATCACAATCACACCGGTGGCCGGATCAACCGCAAAACCGTCCATGGTGGCAAATCCGTACAAAACGTAGAGCAGGAATGGCAACAGGCAGAGCAGATTCACCAGCGTGGCCTTGCGGGTACGAACAGCCAACAGCTCATGATCAATATGATTGGTGAGATACATGGCCCCAAGGATCCTGGAGAGGAAAACCAGCATCAAACCGAAGCAGACATTAAAGGGATTAAACGCCGCCTCAAGACCGCGCAATGAATGCTGCCAGGACACCTGATTATAGTCGTTCAATGAAAAATTCGAGCCAGTAAAAAAGGTACCCACCGCCGCGCCGATCAACAAGATGCCCAAGCTACCGTTCACGAACAAAAAGAACTCATAAACAGAACTGCCGAGAAAATTGCCGGGCTTCCGCCGAAACTCGTAACTCACCGCCTGGACGATAAAGGTAAAGAGGATCGCCATCCACACCCAGTAAGCGCCGCCGAAACTGGTGGCATAAAACTTCGGGAAAGCGGCAAAAAGCGCCCCGCCGAACAAGACCAGGGTAGTGAAGGTGAGTTCCCACTTCCGGCCCAGGGAGTTAACCACCAGCATTTTTTCAGGACCAGTTTTGGCCACCGTCCCCAGCAAGGTCTGGCCGCCCTGAACAAAAGTGAGGAAGAGAAACAGCGAGCCGACCACGGAAGCGATCAGCCACCATAGTTCCTGCAGTTGTGATAATTCCAGACTTCCAAACATATCAATTCTCCTCCGGGCCGATGTTGATTTGCTTGAGCATGATCCCCACTTCCGCAATCAGCAGGATGGTAAAGAGGACTAAAAACATGAAAAAGGTGGTCTGCACCGTGCCGGTGGTGAGGTTGCTGCGAGCAACAGAAACCGGCAACAGGTTCTGAATCGCCCACGGCTGCCGCCCAACCTCCGCCACCACCCAGCCCGCCTGACTGGCAAGATGGGCAAGAAACATGGAAATCATCCCCAACCCCAAAAGCCATTTCTGTTTGGCAATGGTGTCTTTATAGGTATAGAAAAGAAAAAGCAGACAGATCATCGGCAACATGGTGCCCAAGATCACCATGATATGAAAACTGTAGAAAACCAACGGCACCGGCGGCACCGCTTCCTCAGGGGTATTCAGATAACCAAAGCCGATAAAATCCTGATGCGGAACAAAGGCGGCAAGGGCAGCCTTTGCCGCAACCTCATCTCCCGCCTTTTTCGCATCCTTGTAGGCGGCAAGTTGATTAACCGCGATCCGGCCCTGCACCATCTTCTCTTTAACCCCCATTACCCCTTGCTCGGCATTGCCGTAGAGCAGATCATTGATACCGGGGACAAAAGAACCAGCCTCTCGATTGGCAAGCAAGGACAACACCCCCGGCACCTTGACCTCAAACAGGAATGCATCCTGGTCGTCACCGGGCTGTTTATCGTGGTTCATCACCCCCATGGCCACCAACCCGGCCGAGGTCTCACCATCGTATAAACCCTCGAAGGCAGCCAGTTTCATGGGCTGAAAACGAGCGTTGCTGTAAGCGGACTCATCGCCGGTGAACCCCACCAGAGCCGAGGCAACCAACCCGAATACGGCAGCGACGATGATACTCTTCTTGGCCATTTCCACATGACGTCCTTTTAATAGGTACCAGGAAGAAATCCCGATCACAAACAGAGACGCCAGGAGAAAACTTGAACTGGTCACATGGGTAAACTTGCCGACGGCTACCGGCGAAAGAATCAAGGCGCCGATATCCTTCATCTCAAAACGGGCCAAATCTGGATTAAATTGCATTCCCACCGGGTGCTGCATCCAGCCGTTGGCAACCAGAATCCACAGGGCGGATAGATTGGAGCCAATGGCCACCATCCAGGTGGCGACCAGATGAAATTTTTTCGAAACTCGATCCCAGCCAAATAACATCACGGCAAAGAAGGTTGCCTCAAGGAAAAAGGCAAAAATACCCTCAATGGCCAGGGGCGCTCCAAAGATATCCCCCACCATCCATGAATAGTTAGACCAGTTGGTGCCAAACTGAAACTCAAGAATGATGCCGGTGGCCACGCCGATGGCAAAGTTGATGGCGAAAAGACCCATCCAGAATTTAGTAATCCGCTTCCACTCCTCATTGCCGGTTCTGTAATAAAGGGTCTCGTAAAAGGCGAGCAAAAAGGAAAGCCCCAGGGTCAACGGCACGAAGATCCAATGATACATGGCAGTGAGCGCGAACTGCGCCCGCGCCCAATTCACCATGGTCAGATCAATTTGTTCCAGCACCTTGCTACCTCCTTGTTATTTGGCTTTGTAAAAAGCGGGCGGCGCAACAGTCACCCCCGCCCCGACCTTGTTCAGAGATTCATTCTCGACCATTGCGGGCCGAGAAATAACATCAAGCACGTGATCAGCGCGATCACGATCATTATTAAAATTGGTTTGCAGATAATTTGGAAAGAAGAACAACTTGAGAACGCCGAACATGACCACCAGCTTGATGATGATGATTTTCCACAAGGTCCGACCCAGAACCATAGAGCGGAAGCCATCCCGATAAAAATGAACAACTCTCAGCAAAGGGGTCATAATACCTCCAGAGAAATCCTGCCCGCGAAAGCTGCCGAGCAGAGAACATCACCAATTTATAGCGCATCCACGCCACACCTGACAAATACTTTCTTGACCCGTCAACTATGCAAGAGTTTATCTTCCTCAGCAAGGAGATCGGCAAAGGTTACCCCGCGCAGATGATCACGCAACTGCTCCTGGGCCTGACACCAAACCTGATGCACGGCGCACAGACCACTATTTTCGCAGGAAGCAGGACGAACCACACAATCGTTGAGGGATATTTCCCCGATGATAGTCTCAATTACCTCCAGCATGGTGATATGGTTCGGCTCAGCCAGCAAGCGGTAGCCGCCACCTGCGCCCTGCAAGATCTCAATAACCCCCTGCCGCGCCAATTGTTGAGCAATCTTGGCCAAAAACTGACCAGGGATATCCGCCTCGTTGGCCACCTCTTTACGGCTAACCAACTCTCCCCGACCACGTCGAGCCAGACATAAAACGCATCGAACCGCATATTCACCAGCTCTTGTCAGTCGCACAGACACCCCCAGTCCAAACAACAGGATAATTAAGATATACTTAGTCTTATATCAACTCCTCAGCAATCCTGTCAATAAAATTTTTACCCCTGGGAGATTAAGAAATTACGGCAAGGGCCTGGCCAACCAATTCACCAATCTGCTTCCCCACCATCGCTTCATCTTGCCAGTATCGAACCAGAAACTGATCAGCAGCGAGTTTTGCCAACGGCACCACCGCCTCATCCGCCTTCAGCAGCCCAAGGGCGCGGGCAGCAAGACCTCGCACCGTACCACTTTCCGAGTCAAGATACGGCAGCAGATAACCAACTGCGCCATTGGCAAGGAGCAGTTCCGGGCGCGCCTCGGCCAATCGCCCCAAGCCCCACATCAAGCCCGCCTGGAGCGGCTCGTATTCTATAAAAAAACCATCCTCACGCATAAAAGAAACCAACACATGGCCATACTCTTCGGCAAGGCCAGAGTGAGAAACCAAAACCTCAGCCATAGCCTCTGGGGCTCCCCAGCCAATGCCACCGGACTCATCATTAAGGCTCCACATAAAGCGCCGCATCACCACCCGCGCCGCTTCCATCTCCCGATCGGCAAGACGGGCCACCACCGGCCCCATGGCTGCCACCGCATGCCATTTCACCTGCTCATCACTACGACAGATCCCGGAAAAAAGGGCATTTAACAATTGCTGCTCATCGTACTGACGCAGCTCGGCATGAACTTCAGCTAAGGATGAGGTTTGCAAAAGATCCGTAATTTTCAGCTTTAAACCACGTTGACTCATGCCTTTCATTCTCCATGGACAAGGGCTAAAAAAGGCGCGAAACCATTAACCTGATCGTCGCGCCATTCAATAAACCTACTTTTCAATGGCAAACCTGGCCACTTCAGTCTTGGGTGGCTGATACTCTCCCACCGGCACCAGTTTCTTATTGAACCCCACACAATCAACCACCGTTGCCCACACTGCGGCAAGCTCCTTGGCCTCGGTCTCAGATTCAGGGGTAAACTCCACCAGGCTACCCACTATCTCTATCTTCATTATGCTTCCTCCGCCGTTAGCTGTTCACTTCCTCTCACGGCCCGGCCCACCGCCGCCCCGAGTTCCACGCATTTCTGATACCCTTCATGCTCAGGGACATTCTTGATCCGCACCCCGTCACCAACAACCTCGATACCCATCTCGTCAAGAAACCCGTTCAACTGCTTTACCGCCTCACCACTCCACCCGTAGGAACCGAAAGAGGCGCCGATTCTCCCCTTGGGGCGCAACCCCTTCACATAGGTAAGAATATCGGCAAGTCGCGGCATAATATTGTTATTGAGGGTGGCGGAACCGACAATAATCGCCTTGGCATCAAGCATCTCGGCCATGATATCACTGCGATGACAGAGTCGGGCGCTCATCAGCCGCACCTCAACCCCCTCTCGCTCAAGACCAGTGCAAACACTTTTCGCCATCTTTTCGGTGCTCTTCCACATGGTGTCATAAACCACCAAGGCCTTGTTCTTGGTCTCTTGCCCACTCCACCGATCATAAGCCTCAATAATTTTTCCCGGCTGGCCGCGCCAGATGGGCCCATGATCCGGGGCAATCATCTCGATACCCAGATCCATCTCCCCCACCTGGGCGAGCAGTTTTTGCACCAGTGGCGAAAAAACCAACAAGATATTGGCAAAATACTTGCCAGCATTGGTTATCAATTCATCCATGGGCAGTTGATCGTCAAAGCGCTGCGACGAAGCTAGGTGCTGACCAAAAGCATCGCTGGAGAAAAGAATCTTATCCTCTAACAGATAGGAAAACATACTGTCCGGCCAGTGCAGCATCTTGGTTTCGATGAAGCGGACAGTACGGTTGCCGAGGCTGATCTCATCGCCTGTTTTCACCACCTCAAACGGCCAGTCCTCGCGATGAAAATGGCTGATCATCGCCCGCTTGCCGTTGGCAGTACAGAAAATCTTTTCTGGCTGGATCAGTTCAATCATCTCCGGCAACGATCCTGAATGATCAAGCTCCACATGGTTAACGATGATGTAATCAATCTTGCTCGGCTCCATCACCTGATGAATATTGTGCAACAGGTCGCTCTTGAAATCGTGCTTCACGGTATCCACCAGAGCAACCTTCTCATCCTTGATCAGATAAGCGTTGTAGGTGGTGCCCCGCTCGGTGGAATAGCCATGAAAATCCCGGACGTTCCAGTCAACCGCGCCCACCCAGTGAATATCTTTTTTTATCTCTACTGCCGTCATTGCCTTCTCTCCCTGCATAAAAACGCCGCGCCGACCGAGTGATCGACACGGCGTGAGAACATCCCGTGAACATGCTACACTTAAACTCTAAGCCAAGGGCATCGTAAACACACGCTGCCCCAACTCCTGATCAAGCACAAAAAGGCCGTTGGCGTCGTTGCCGATCATCTTCAACTTATCCACAATGGCGGAAACAGAAGCTTCTTCTTCCACCTGTTCGGTGACAAACCATTGCAGAAAAATGTTGGTGGCATGATCTCGCTCATCAAGGGCATGGTTCACCAACTCATTAATCAAGGCGGTGACCTTCTGCTCATGCTTGAGCACCTCAGTGAATACCGCCAAGGGATTTTTCCACTTGCCAGGCGGTTTAGAGATGGTAGCCAGGGTCACCTTGCTGCCACGCTCATGAACAAAGTCATACATCTTCATCCCGTGGAACATCTCCTCCTGAGCCTGCATCTTCATCCAGCTTGCCATCCCGGCCAAACTCATGGATTCAAAATGAGCGGACATACTTAGATACAGGTAAGAGGAATAGAACTCAGCATTGATCTGGGCATTAATCGCCTTTTCCATCCCGGAACTCAGCATCCCTTATGCCTCCCACAAACCATGAAGGTTGCAATAAGCACGTGCCGCTGCCTTGTCTGCTGCTACACAAAAGACCGCCTCGGGTACATCGCCGGGGTTTAGGTACTGCCGATAAAGTTTATCGCCAACCACCAGCTCTATCCACTCGATATAATGTTTTTCATCCATGGGATGCGCTACCGAACCCACCGAGACCTTGAACCCGTCAGCGGTTTTCTCAACCACCGGCACATGTTTCTCTTGGGCCGCATCAACGGTATTCGCGGAGAACAGCACCATGGGCTGACCGCAACAAACCAGTTCACCGCCCCCGGCATGTAGAACTTCCACCATATTACCGCACATGGAACACTTATAAACTTGAGATCTTTCTGTCATCTCCGCCTCCTACAAACTTGATTATAAATGAATAAGCACCCACCCAAAAAATCATCCAGATGCCCGAGTATCCGCCCAAACCTCTGCTTGCCAGAAAGCAGCAAAGGACTGGCGACCTGCGGCGTCATAAGCAAAATGGTCACGCCGAACACTAAACGGTTTAGTAATTTTCGCTCAACAACTCGAAATGGGCCTGCTTGTGAGCACAGGCAGGACAGACGTCAGGGGCTCCCTCACCCTCGTGGGTATAGCCACAGTTACGACAACACCAAGTGACCTTGGCTTCTCGCTTAAAAACCAGACCTTTTTCAATATTTAAAGCCAGGGCCAGATAACGCTTTTCATGGCGCATTTCCGCCACGGCGATGGACATAAAGATATCGGCGATATTCTCAAATCCTTCAGATCGAGCCACCTTAGCAAAATCAGGATACATATTTGCGTGCTCGTGATTTTCCCCGGCTGCTGACTCCTTAAGATTATCAAGGGTTGAGCCTACCACCCCAGCCGGAAAGGCCGCTGTAATCTCCAACTCGCCCCCCTCCAGCAGCTTAAAAAGACGTTTGGCGTGCTCTTTTTCCTGATTGGCGGTCTCCTCAAAGACTGCGGCAATCTGCACGAATCCTTCATTCTTAGCCTTGGAAGCGAAATAGCTGTAACGATTACGGGCCTGCGACTCACCCGCAAATGCTTTCAATATATTTTTCTCAGTTTCGGTTCCCGACAAGGAGCCCATTGGCCTTCCTCCTTCAAAATTCAAAGTTAATTGTCGCCAAAAGCACGACTCAATCTTGTTGCTAGCATAGCATGGTTAAGGGGTCGGAGCGCAACCATAAAAAAAAGCACCGCACGTAAAAAAACGGGCGAATCGCCGTTACCGACACGAAACGCCCGTCATCATCCAACCAGCTCAAACAGAGCCAATATCAGGCATTTGCAACCTTACAGGTAGGACAAACGCCAACAAACTCCATACGATGCATGGAAACATCAAACTCAGTCAAGCGACTAACTTTTTGATCCATTCCTGCATCAACATCTACATATACATCCTCAAGACGCGCGCAATGGGTGCAACGGACATGATGATGATGGGAGGCATTACCATCAAAACGTTTCTGAGTACCTGCCACTTCAATCTTCTGAATCAAACCACAGTCGGAGAGCACCTCAAGATTCCTGTAAACAGTGCCTAAGCTGATTTTTGGCAAACGCTTCCGCAACAACCGATACATCTCATCTGCTGTGGGATGGGTGTGCATCTTGCGCAACTCATCAAGGATGACCTGCCGCTGCTTCGTCATTCGCAAGTTAACCGGGGTGTCCATTTCAAAACCTCCATATCTGAAGTTAATATTAGTATATAAATTCAACTACAACCATCGTAGTGATTATTAATACCTCAGACGTTTATTTATTACAAGTATAATTTAGAAAAAAGTTTACATGCGCTCATGCTTTTACCGGCAGAACCTAAACTAACCACTAGTATAGCCATTGCCCCCACCTCCCAGCACAAGCTAACCGCCACCAAACATAATATGAAACCCATAATCTTTACTTTGAGATAACGCCCTTACAGATTAAGGACATCTTCCTATTCAAAAGGTTCCTATTTTCCAAAATATATATTCCCCACCCCAATTCAACCGTGCCCAGCCCCACCCCTCACCGCACACAACTACCCGGCTTTACAGTACTTTACATAACACATGGCACTGCCACTCAGTTTTCAGAATAAATTAATCCTCTCCCAACATGTTTTTTTCTATTAAAGAAAAAAATACATCCCCTCCCCCATTGAACACCTTCTAAAAAAATATCATCTTCTTTTCCGCTGAACAGATGGAACTAAACAGGAGCATGGATACTCTATGTTTCAAGTTGCACCACAGACATCCCACCCCTAAACGTCTAGACAATGCCCGTGCCTACTCAAAAAGTCTTACCATGCCAAACACAACCATTTTCCCAGCGAAATCGGTATCATTTGCAACCGATGGCATTAGCACGCTCTGCTCACCGTAAATACGGAAGAGGCGCTCCCCAACAAAGGATACACACAAAAAACCAATGTATTTTATTACAAGATGTCTGGATCGATATTGCGACCCGAAATTGCGTTGCGAAGGGTAAACAGTGGCGCCACGGGGCACATGATTGCTAGATGCTGGCTTTAATTTACCTAGCGCCGATTACCTGCAAGCATGATTAAAGATACCCCAAGAGGTCATAAAACATGACTCATCATCACACCCCGCAACAAGCATACACTATTGTTTGTCAGGGTTGCAAGTGATACCTCTCATTACTTTTGCCTAGGAACAGCTAAACAAATCCCCTAAAGACCTTACATGTAAACCTTAACCCGGTTCCGCCCCTCGGCCTTGGCTTGGTAAAGAGCATCATCAGCCATCCGATAGATGGCGTCCACTTCATCTACCCGGTCACGATTAGTATGGACGGTCTTCACCCCGCAAGAAATGGTGACATATTGACGAGGACTGTTTTTTTCGTGAAGAATACGCAACCCCGCAATGGCGGCACGTAAGCTTTCAGCAACCAGAAAGGCATCTTCTTCCTTTTGAACAGTAATTAAGGCCCCAAACTCTTCGCCACCCAGCCTGAAAGCAAAATCTCCAGATCTTTTTAGGATTCCCTTGAGCGTTGCCCCAACCTGGCGGAGAACCTCGTCCCCTTCCTGATGCCCATAGGTGTCGTTATATTTCTTGAAGTTATCCACATCGAGCATAATGAAGGCAAAATTTTTCCCGTCACGCCGAGCTCGATTCAATTCCTCAGGGAACAGTTCGTTAAAATGACGGCGGTTAAAGAGACCGGTCAACTCATCGGTGATGGATATCTGTTCAATGCGTCGCTTATCGGTGATGTCGTTATGGATGGCGGTAAATCCTGTGATTTTACCGGATTCATCAAAAGTGGGGGAGATGGTGGTTTCCACCCAATAGCTGCCACCACCCTTGGTTTTGTTTTTAAAAATCCCATTCCAGACCGAACCGCCAATAATCGTCTTCCACAACTGTTCATAAACTTCCTTGGGCATGTCGGGATGACGAAAGATTCGGTGATTCTGCCCCAGCAGCTCATCACGACCATAGCCGCTGGTCCTACAGAAGGCATCGCTGATATAGGTAATGTTGCCCTCAATATTAGTGGCTGAGGTGAGAACATTCTCATCAATGATATCGATATACTCGTTCAATCGCTTCTGCACGACACGGATTTCAGTGACATCCTGCACCGTTCCCAACATGTAAACCGGTTGCCCTTGTTCATCCCGCTGAATATCGCCCCGCTCCTCAACGATGCGGACCTCGCCACCCGGACGCAGCACCCGATGCGTGACTGCGTAGGGAACATCCTTGCTCAGAGAGTCATTAACCGCCCCGGCCACCAAATCCCGATCAGCGGGGTGAATCGCTTCCAAAAACGCCTCATAGGTGGCGGCAAACTGCTGCGGGGCAAGGCCGAAGATCCGGTAGATTTCATCGGACCAAGCCAGTTTACCGGTACGGATGTTCCATTCCCAGCTGCCGAGATGAGCAATCCCCTGCGCCTTATCCAGGGAAGAAATGGCCTGTTGCAGCTCCAGGGTGCGATGCGCAACCTCTTCCTCCATGGTAAAGGTATACTGCTCAATGGTATCGGCCATATCGTTAAAATGGTCAGCCAGATGGCCCACCTCATCGTCTTGCACCTTTTGCGCTCGCGCCTTGAAGTCCCCATTGGCAAATTTCTGCATGACCAGCGCCAACAGCCGCACCGGCCTGACGATGCGACCGGTGGCAAAAATGATCCCGCACAGCACCAGCGCCAGGGTAGCAAGACCCACCCCGGTAATGATCTGCCCTTGCTGATCCACCGGGGCAAGAGCCTCATCAAGGTCAACCTTGACCACCAGCCCCCAATCCATGGACGGGACATAATCCCAGGCGGCAAGAATATGGTGGCCACGATAATCCATGGTAGCCCCCGCCCCTTTCCCGCCAGCGACGGCAAGCTGAATCGGCAGAACAGTTTCACCCCGCAACACCAATTCCGTCTCCAGAGCATCGGGCATATGCCGAAAAGGAGCGGCGGCAACTATGTTGTCACCCTTAACCCGCCCAGCCACCAATTCGCCGCTTTCGCCAAGGCCGAGATAGTCGCTGAAGATGTAGAACAATCGCTCCTCGTTGAGCTGGGCTACGAGCACTCCCAGAAACTTTTTATCGCCATAGATCGGGGTGGCGACAAAGGCTGCAACTTTGCGCGAGGGAGGGTAATAGGAGAAAGAAGAGATCTCGGAATCGAGCAGTGTGTTGACCTTATCAAAAACCCTGGCCAAGCCGGTGTCAGCATAAGGTCCATGATAGAGATTAGTACCAAGATCATCTTCCTTGGCGACGGAGTAGACAATATCGCCATCCAGTGAGACGAGAAAGATGTCATGGTATCCGGCCCGCTGCAGATTTCTCAGCAAAAACTGCTCAGCATCGGCATTGATCGGTATTACAGCCCTGGATTCACGTGGTTCGTGGCCGACACGGGCGCAGTCCAATTGCTCCGCCGCCCGAATGACCGTCGGCGATGAAGCGAGGGCAAGGATTCCTTGCCGTTGCTCGCCGACATAGAGTTCGATGCGCTCGATCTTCTCATGCAATAAATCGTTGAGATGCGCGGTTATCTCGGCCATGATCGCATCACGGGTATTGTTCTGAATAAGGAGCGTGAGGCTGGCAAGAGGGAGGACGGCGATGAGCAGAAACCACGCCCCCACCTTGACCCCGATTGTGCCGAAAAAACGCTTCTTCATGGGGCCGCCTCACCATCGACCGCCCAACGATTATTCCATCGCCGGTAGAGAAGATCCTCAACATCCTGCCAATGGCTCTTCTGAAGGTAAGGGGGGTATGGTAGGGGCCGGATCGGTTTTTGCGAATCCCAAACGATTTCAAAACGACCAGCATCGTTCATTTTAGCGATTCGATCCGGCTTCCAGGCGTGATGGTTCTTATCATCGATATAAACGATACCCCCAGGCCCATTCATGCTCTGCCGGGAAAAGGCGCGCCGAACAAAAAGGGGGGCGGAGCTTGCCGCTTCCGTAACCGCCTGCGCCCAAAGCTGCACGCTGGTATAAGCTGACACCATGGGATCATTCAGGGAATGACCCGGTCCGTATCGCTTGCTGTAGCGCCGCCGAAACGACTGATTCTCTTTCCCCGGCAAGGATTCAAAATAGCTCCACGAAGCATAGTTCCCGACCAGGGAACCTGCCGGCAGTTTCTTGGCCATGGCGTAGAAATCACTTTCACTGACACTGAAAGAAAAAACAGGGATCTCGGTCCCGTTAACTCCTTGTTTGTGGAGGGCAGCAAAGAAGGCCAGGTTGCCGTCGCCATTCAGGGTATTGAAGACCACAGCCGGGCGCAAGGTGGCAATCTCCTCGGCGATGACCGCAAAGTCATGGCTCCCCAGAGGTCGATAGCGTTCTGCAACCACGATCCCACCAAGGAGTTCAGCCAGATCACCAATCAGATGATTGGCAATCCGGGGAAAGATATAATCGGAACCGATCAGATAAATTCGCTTGCCGAAGTTATCCATGGCCCACTTCACCGCTGGCCTGATCTGTTGGTTGGGAACCGCACCGGTATAGACAATGGCCGGAGACTCCTCCAGCCCTTCGTATTGCAGGGGATAGACAAGGAGATGGTTAGCCTTTTCCACCACCGCTTTAACCTCTTTGCGGCTGGCTGAGGTCCAGCAACCAAAGATCACCGCCACCTTCTCGACCTCAATCAGACGCTCTGCTTCATGGGCAAATTGGGCCGGATCGGAACCGCCATCGGCAAGCACCGGCTCCACCAGCCGACCGAGAACACCGCCGCGACGATTTAATTCCTCAACCGCAAAAAGGGTGGCCTCGATAACCGGCTGTTCACTGGTGGCCATGGTCCCGGTTTGTGAATGGAGGATACCAACCTTGATGGGAGCCGGATTTCCTTGCTGCCGCAAAAGAAAAAAAATGGCGACAGAAAACAAAATAAAAAATCCGCTGACAACAAATGTTCGTTTCACAAATGCCCCGCGTTTACGATTACCTAATGGGAAACTCTCACCTTAACGACCTCTACATGATAGGCGACTACATCCAGAGTAAAGGGAAGGCAACGGGAATGCAAGAACTGCTAGCCGGAGAACCAGAAAACACCCCACACACACACCCGCAATTAACAGCAAAAGCGCCTGGCTTAGCAACAACCGTAACCATGAAGAGCAGCACGAGAAAAAATAAATATTGCGAATGGAAGAGAAAGACAGCAAGAGCCTATACCGCCCGGACGAGATGCATAGGCCCTTACAGATGCACAACAGTTACTATAATAAATGCCAACTAGAACCTTTTCTCAAAATAGGGTTTAAGGATCTCAGGGATCTTAATTGAGCCGTCTTCCTGCTGGCAATTTTCCAAAATCGCCGCCAGGGTGCGACCAACGGCAAGGCCGCTGCCGTTCAGGGTATGCACCAGAGCGCTCTTCTTCTCGCCCTTGGGGCGATAACGTATACCGCCGCGCCGGGCCTGAAAGTCGCCAAAGTTGCTGCAGGAGGATATTTCCCGATAGGTGTTCTGGGCTGGCATCCATACCTCGATATCATAGGTTTTGCGGGCCGAAAAGCCAACATCACCAGTACAGAGGGTAACCACCCGGTAAGGCAACTCCAGAAGTTGCAAGACCTCCTCAGCGTCGGCGAGAAGAGCTTCCAATTCGGCGTCGGACTCCTCAGGGCGGGTAAACTTAACCAACTCCACCTTGTCAAACTGGTGCTGCCGGATCAGCCCCCTGGTGTCCTTGCCATAGGAACCGGCCTCGGAACGAAAACAGGGGGTGTAGGCACAATATTTGATCGGCAATTCCTTCTCAGCCAGGGTCTCTTTGCGATGCAGGTTGGTGATCGGAACCTCGGCGGTGGGGATCAACCACAGATCCCAACCCTCGGCTCGGAACAGATCATCGGCAAACTTGGGCAACTGGCCGGTGGCAGTCATGGTTTCGGTATTGACCAAAAAAGGCGGCAAAACCTCTTCATAACCATGCTTCTGGGTATGAAGATCGAGCATGAAGTTGATCAACGCTCGCTCAAGTCGGGAGGCAAGCCCTTTCAGCACCGCAAATCGCGCCCCGGAAAGCTTGGCGGCCCGCTCAAAATCAAGAATCCCTAGATCCTCACCCACCTCCCAGTGTGGTTTTGGCGTAAAAGTAAACTGCGGCACCTGCCCCCAACTCTTAAACTCAACATTATCAGCGTCGCTGTTCCCCTCCGGCAAATCATCGTGGCACAGATTAGGAACCCCCATGACGATATCCTGCAAGGCCCCTTCAATATCGGTGAGTTTTTCTTCCAACTCCTTGATTCGGTCACCAACCCCCCGCATCTCAGCCATCAATTCTTCAGCATCCTCGCCAGCTTTTTTACGCTTGCCGATCTCTTGGGAGGCAGTTTTCCTTTTATTCCGCAACCCTTCTACTTCGCTCAACAATTCACGGCGACTAAGATCTATCTCTTCAAACTCTTCCAGTTTGGAGTTCTCAACCCCGCGCAAACGGGTTTTTTCCTTAACCAATTCTATATTTTCACGAATGAAACGAAGCTCAAGCATGGTGTTTCCTTATCAGCTAAATAGTTTATTTAGCGGCTATCCTGCCGCAAGCAGAAAGAGATTTGTATCATGCCCCCCTGCAGAAATCAAGAGGACTTCCCGCCCGGCATTTAGCACTTGCCCTGGTAGACAAAAAAAAACCGATGCTCACCAGTGAAGGCAAGCATCGGCCATAAAGCGGCTGATATCATAGAACTTAAACGGTCAGATCGTCCCTAACTGCGGTACGGGGGCCGCCGTGACCGGCGGAACGCCAATCGCGGATGGGAGCCAACTCCAGCATCTCCTGCTGGCGACCCAAGCCATTCATCTTCTCGTACACCGACTGCCAGATACAGGGCACGTCTTTATGAATCTCACAGACACCATCCTGGGAACCGCCACAGGGGCCATTCATCAAGCTCTTGGCGCAACGGGCCACGGGGCAGAGGCCACCGGTGAGATGGAGCACGCAGTCACCGCAACCGGCGCACTGCTCAGTCCAAACCCCTTGTTCGGAGGAACCACCGAAGAAGGAGGTGTTAACCGCCGGAAGAACATTAACCATGGGACGCAGGTTGGCGATAAAGTTGACGCCAACTCCACAGGCCATGGAAAGGATGGCGTCAAACTGGCCGTCCCATTGGTCAATGGAATCGATGTACTCTTTATCACACTGGCGCACCAACGAGGCTTCGATAATCTCAATGGGCTTGCCTTCCTTCTTGCGGCCTACCTTCAGCATGGAGGCAAGGATTTCCACCTCGCGCTCGCCACCGGCGGAGCAGACGGAAACACAGCCACGACAACCAAGGATCAGGACACGCTTGGCGTCGCTAATCATCTTCAATATTTCACCAACCGGTTTACGCTCGGCTACAATCATTATTCTTCCCCCTTGATCGGGCTGGGCCCCATGGCCTTGACCCGCTGCTCCATTTCCTGGGCAACGGTGACGAATTCCTGGTGAAAACCACGCTCCAGATGGTGCATGGAGATCCGTTCGGGCTCCAGATCCAATTCAGCCAGGGCTTTTTTTACCGCTCCGGCCCTTTTCGCGGCCCGCTGGCTACCCATCAGGTTATGACATTTATCTTCCGGGCAGGCCACCACACAGACCCCGTCGGCACCATCCTCAAAGGCCTTGAGCAGACTGCTGACCTTGAGCTTACCACCGCAGACCACACGGTTAATGTTGGCGCCAGCAGGAAAGCCATCGGCCTGCAAACCTTCCGGGCTTACCGCCAAGGCCTGCTGGGAGGTGTAATGACAACAGAATACTTGGATATTTGGCGTAAAATCGCTCATCACTTCTCCGTCCTACTTGTTCTCGCCGGAGGCTGCGATCAAGCGCTCATCCTCGGACTCATTTAACACGATGGCCTTGGCCGGGCACTCGGTAACACAGATGCCGCAGGCCTTACACTCGCTGGAATCAATAGCAGCGACACCCTTCTCATCGATCTTAGGAATCCGCCACGGGCAAACCCGCACACAGGTGAGACAGGCAACGCAGAGATCACGCTCAACCCAGGCAATCTTGCCCTTGTCGCGCAAATCATCCTCGGTGACATACCCCTCATCCTGAGCCAACTTCCGCAAAGCGGTCATGATATCGGCAAACCGCACGTCTTGCGGGCAAACAAACACGCAGCTTTGACACTTTGAACAATGCCAGAGCAAATCTGACTTCAGCAACCGGTCTTTCAACCCCATCCGAATCATATGAATCAGCTTTCGGGGATCAAAATCAGGAATCGCCTGACTCACCGGGCAAGCGCCACTACAAGCGCCGCAGGAAAAACAACTGTTGAGATGTTCACCACCACGGGTTGTGACCACCTGCGCGGCAAAATCCGCGTTGATCTCTTTACTGGTAACGGCCATATCATTCCTCTTTGCAAACTATTGGATGGATGCCGACGGTGCCGACAAACACCATTCTCAAGCTATATTTAACTAAAATTAACCGCCCGAACCGCCTTTGTAAGGACTTTCCGTAGCGAATGAAGCATTTATCGCAGAAGTGCGATGCTACCCCAAACTAACCAGGTTTGTCAATACAGATCGACGCCAAAATCTCCTCCACAGAGATCCCGCACCACAAAATATCAAAGAGTTACATGGCAATAACTCTCAAGCAACCCATTGCCGAGTTGCCAATCACAAACCACCGCTGACAATCAAACCAAAAAGCGAAATTCGCCCTTACCCAGCAGGTACTGTAAATGCAGCAATCCCACCAACCGCCCTTCTTTATCTGCCACCGCCAGAACCGTTATTTCATGGCGCTGCATAATACTTACCGCATCGGCGGCCAACAGATCAGGACCAATGGTTTTTGGAGCCTTAGTCATCACCTCAGCCGAAGATAGGGCGGCCACATCATGATGCTTACTAACCAGTCGCCGGACATCGCCATCAGTAATAATACCGGCCATGGTTTCATGGTTATCCATGATCAGAACCGCACCGAGATTTTTTTCATTGAGTACGGAAATAGCTTCCACTAAAGGGGTCGCCATGGCAACCCGAGGAATTGCCTCGCCGGTGAGCATCACCTCGGAGACCTTAACCTTGAGCCGCTCGCCCAAGCTGCCCCCAGGATGGTTACGACGAAAATCGCTTTCCTTAAACTGTTTCAGTTCCAGCAGAACCACGGCCAAAGCATCACCCATGGCCAGAGTGGCAGTGGTACTGGCGGTGGGCGCAAGCCCCAAGGGGCACGCCTCGCGGGGCACGCCAACATCCAAAACCGCATCCCCGGCCAAGGCCAGCGGCGAGTCGAGGCCACCAGTCATGGCGATGATCTTGTTGCCCCGAGTCTTGAGGCTTTCCAGCAACAAGGTAAGTTCCGCAGTGTTGCCGCTGTACGAGATGGCTAACACCACATCACTGGGATCAACCAAACCAAGATCGCCATGCATCGCTTCCACCGGATGCAGGAAAAAGGAGGCGGTGCCGGTGCTGTTCATGGTGGCGGCGATCTTCTGGCCCACCAGGCCGGACTTGCCAATACCGGTAACGATCACCCGGCTGGGACAAGCCATGAGCAAATCAACCGCCTTGGCAAAATCCGCGCCGACATGTTCAACCACGGCCAGAATCCCTTCCGCCTCGATTCTTAAAACCTCTTTTGCCTGTTCAACACACATATTTTTCTACCGTTAAACGCGCAAGACATCCCACAGGATTACCCCAGAGCCAATTTGGTGAACATCCGATCAGGCTCCACCGGATACTTGCCAGTATAACAAGCGGTGCAGAAAGAAGAGCCATTGCCGCCGGTGGCCTCAATCAACCCTTCAAGGCTCAGGTAGTAGAGGCCGTCAAGGCCAAGGTGATCACGGATCTCTTCAACGGTCTTGGCCGAGGCGATCAAATCACCGCCCGAGGGGAAATCAATCCCGTAATAACAGGGGAAAGCAGTGGGAGGGCAGCTGATTACCATATGCACCTCCTTAACCCCAACGTCGCGCAAGGACTTCACCCGACTTTTACCGGTGGTGCCACGAATGATGGAATCCTCAATGATGATCACTCGCTTATCCTTCAAAAAGGAGCGGATGGGATTCAATTTCACCTTCACCGAAAAATCACGCATGGACTGGGTGGGCTGAATAAAGGTCCTGCCAACGTAGTGGTTACGAATCACCCCCATCTCCATGGGAATCCCCGACTCTTGCGCATAGCCGATGGCGGCGTAATTACCGGAATCGGGAAAGGGCATCACGAAATCAGCGTCAATCTTGCACTCACGGGCGAGGATCTCACCCATCCGCTTGCGGGCCATATAGACATTGGTGCCGAAAATATCGCTGTCCGGGCGGGCAAAATAGACCTGTTCGAAGATACAGAAACTCTCCTGAGTCTTCTTTTCCGGCATGATCGATTTCAAACCCTTTTTATCGATGATTAGGATCTCGCCAGGAGCAACATCACGAATATACTGCGCCTCAACCAGATCAAGGGCACAGGTCTCAGAAGCGACGATGTAGCCGCCGTTATTAAGTTTACCGAGACAAAGCGGGCGAAAGCCTTGGGGATCACGAACCGCCACCATCTTGTCCTTGGTCAGCAACAAAATGGAATAAGCACCCTTAACCTTTTCGAAGGTATCGGCTATGGCCTTTTCAAGCCCCATGGCATGGGATCTGGCCAGGAGATGAACCACCACCTCACTATCCATGGTGGACTGGAAGATAGAGCCTTGTTTCTCAAGTTCATCACGCAGGGCCCGAATATTAACCAGATTGCCGTTATGGGCCACCGACACCGTGCGCCCCTGGTGGGTGGCGGTAAACGGCTGAGCATTAATGATGTTGGAAGAGCCGGTGGTGGAATAACGCACATGCCCCACCGCCAAATGCCCGGGCAGCCCATGCAAGCTCTCCTCGGAAAAGACCTCTGACACCAACCCCATGCCCTTGTGCTCGCGCATCTGGTCGCCGTCAGAGGTGACAATCCCAGCGCTCTCCTGACCGCGATGCTGAAGGGCATAGAGCCCAAAATATGTCAGTTTGGTGGCATCCGGATGCCCGAAAATACCACAAACACCACACTCTTCACGCGGCCGCAGAGCGGCCTGATCATGGTTCATAACCCTTCCTCGTTATGAGGCCGCCGTCACCGCGCAAGGGCGGACAACAGCGGACAATACTTCTTTTTATAAAAAAATTACCTATGGAAAACCGCTCCGCACCTTAAGTTATTGCCAGCGATTACCGAACCAAAAAAGGAAGCAGCTTACCGTTTTTTACTGGATTAGGAAATATTTTTTTGCCAAACCCTGCCCCCACTTATCGGCGAAAACCGGTATGGTCACGACCGAGAAAAAAATTAAGCCAAGAGGAGGTCTCATTCAGCGCCCAGTTCCGCGGCGGCACAAAGCCGCACCCCATCTCCTGATCACGCCCCACCCTTTTCAGCCGCTCATAGACTCGCACATACAGACAACGCCGTTTACCGGGATAAACCTCGCACCAGCCATCACGGCTGCCGCCGCAGGGGCCATTAAGCAAATTCTTGGCACAACCTGACTGCGGACAGAGAAAGGCCAGCTCCGCCAAGGCGCAGTCGCCACAGTTCCGGCACCGGAAAGCAATAAACTTGAGCAGGTGTTCGATATTGGTCAAAGCAGGCCGCAAAGCACTATCAGCAAGGGCCAGGCACCCTTTGCGCATCGGCTCGTACAGAGGGCCGGTGGGCACAAAGGCCGCCTCATGGACAATATTCGCCACTCGATAGGCCACGGACGGTGCCTTCCCCTGGGTCCGAGACATCGGCTCACTAAGATTAAGGCCGGAGATCTCATCTTTTTCGTAATAATGGAAACCGTCCGCGAACCAGTAATCAAGCTCCGGCAAAAACTCTCGCCAATCTGCCTCCATCCGACCGGACTCGTTGACCAAAAAATCAAAATCCCCATGGGTGATACCAGGGCCGCCGAGATGTGCCCCGGCATAGCCCAACCCCTTCAGCACCGCCAGCAATTTTGCCCCGCGTCGCAACCGCGCCCGTTTCCCCCGATCTTCGCTTTCGCTTTCCCGCTTCATCTCGGCATAAAGATGATCGGGGAGTACACAACCGGGAATCCCCCCCCGGTGCATGATCTCAACCACCGGCAGATTGGGGATAAAGACATTGCCCAACACCGGCAAGTTTATCCCTTGCTGGCGCATGAATAACAATAGTTCGTGGAACTTACGCGCATCATACCCAACCTGGGTGATTACATAATCCGCCCCTGCCGCCGCCTTGCGGGCCAGCTTGTAATACTGCATCATCTGCTCGGCTTCGAGACGCTTAAAAGGCGACACCGCCACCCCCTTAAGAAAGGAGGTGGGAGGGAGAGGGATGGCTCCATTGCCCACCAGCGGCTGATTCATCCCACCCAAAAGATCAAGAACTTGCACCGAACCAAGATCAAAAACCGGCTTGGGGTCACCCCGATACCCTTCTTGGGGATAATCTCCGCTGATGACCAGCAAGTCGTTCAAATCCGCCCGATCCCAGGCATAAAGCAGACTCTCCATCTGATTCCGGTTCTTGTCCTTGCAGGAGAGGTGGATAATTACATCCAACCCCATGTTCTGGATCTCCCCCCCCAATACCTCGGGAGAGAGAGCAGGATGCCCGCCGGCATTCTCGGTGATGCTCACCGCCTGCAAGCGCCCGTCTTCGGCAAACTGCCGGGCCAGGGTGAGAATGCGATCATACGCCTTGCCCCGCCCGCTACGCCCCGGCACCAACTCAAAGGTGAGAGAGAATTCATCGGGATCATGCAACGAGCGGCGAAACCGCGATTGTTTTTCCATATCCATAATAAGACATCCAACCTGTGGAACAATGACGATGGTATAAGCTCCTTGCCAAGCGCCGACATTTTCGAGTATCCAGTAACAAAAGAAACCCTCGCTGCTTACAGGCTACCTTACCCGATCCGGCACCACCTTCAGACAATTTTTAAACAGGCCCCCTTCTACCATGCCCACCTTACTCATCATCCTCGCCGTTTATCTTTCTTGCCAAGCCCTGGAAGCCTTCCTGTCCATAATCAATCTCAGCCACCTTCGGCGCCATGGCAGTGAAGTGCCTGCCGCCCTGGCAGAGACCATCACCAGCGAGAAACTAAACCAAACCCGCAACTACACGGTGGAGAACAACATCGTCTCCCTTTGTGCAACATTTTGCAAGATCACCACCACCGTCCTCTTTCTTTTCACCCCTCTGCTCAACTGGTATAATAACTGGCTCACCAACCTCGGCCTGCCCTTCCTGGTCACCGCCGTGCTTTTTTTCCTAATGCTGGTCCACATTGAAGCAATTATCCAAATTCCCTTTGATCTTTACCGCACCTTCCGCATCGAACAAAGATACGGCTTTAACACCCAGACCCTTGCCCTCTGGTTCGCCGACACCATTAAGGGTCTGTTACTCTCCACCATTCTGATCAGTCTCCTGCTCGGCGCGATCTTCTGGCTGATGACTGCCACCCCTAATTTCTGGTGGCTGACCAGCTGGCTATTCATCCTCTGTTTCACCATCACCATCCTCTACCTCAGTCCTTCGTTGATCGAACCGCTTTTCAACACCTTCACCCCCATTGACAACCCAGCCTTGGAACAAAAACTCCAAGAGGTGCTAAAAAAGGCAGGATTACAAATTTCACGGGTCTTCAGCATGGACGCCTCTAAACGGAGCAAGCACAGTAACGCTTACTTCAGCGGCATTGGCAGGGTCAAAAGGATTGTCCTCTTCGACACCATGACCGCCAACCACACCCCAGACGAGATCGTCGCCATCCTCGCCCACGAAGCAGGACACTGGAAGAAGAAACACATTACGAAACGCCTTCTTCTCATCCAGACCATGACCCTCTTGGGCCTCTTTATTGCCCACCAGTTGATCAAGAGTGAACTTCCGGCCACTCTCTTCGCCCTTGAACAGCCAACCCTCTACGGGCAACTTCTTCTGGTCAGTTTCCTTGGTGGACTGGCGACCTGGCCGCTAACCCCACTCCTTAACCTCCTCTCCCGCGCCCACGAACGAGAAGCCGACCGTTATGCGGTGGAGCTTACCGGCTCCAGCGCCCCCTTGGCCGCAGCCTTGGTCAAGATGAGCAAGGACAACCTGAGCAACCTCCACCCCCATCCCTGGTACGCCGCCTTTCATTACAGCCACCCGGCCTTGCTCACTCGGATTGCCACCCTCCGCCAGCAAGAAACGCACGCAAAGCAGGGCTAAGTTCAACCATGAGAGATAAAAAAGAACAAGTTTGGCGACGCAACAGCGAGGTTTTTGAACAACGAGCCGAAGAATACGACCGCTGGTTTGACCAGGGAGAACTTTTCGGCATCGAGCGCGACGCCATCCTCAGTTTGACCACCCCGTTAGCCCCACCCAAGCTGGAAGTGGGGGTGGGGCCTGGCCGTTTTGCCGCCGCCCTGGGGGTTGCCTTCGGAATCGATCCAGCCCTGGCGGCCCTTAAACTCGCCAAGCAACGAGGCATCAGCAGCTGTGGAGGTCTTGGCGAAGAATTACCGGTGGCAGCTAACTGCATCGGCACCGTCTTCCTCCTCTTCACCCTCTGCTTCCTAGCCAACCCGCAAAAAACCTTACAAGAATGCAGCCGCATCCTCCAGCCGGGTGGACACCTGGTCATCGGTCTCGTTCCCGCCCTCAGCCCATGGGGGCAATACCTCACCGCCAAGAAAAAGGCGGGCACCCCCTACTATAAAGAGGCCACCTTCCACACCCCGGCCACGGTGGAACACTGGCTAAGCCAGTGCAAGCTAACGGTGACGGAACTTCGCTCCACCCTCCAGCAAGCCCCAGGAACAGCCATCACCGCCGAGAATTCACAACCGGGAATTCACCCGCAAGCTGGTTTTGTGGTCATGGTGGGAAAAAAGGAATAGGGGGGGCAGGAATCAAAACTCACCCCTCCGCTCCTTAGCGCTTTTTTTACGCCAAAACAGATAGTTACGAGAACAGAAAAACAGCCTCAACCAGCCCCAAAAAACACCTTCCCCATTAACAATTGACAAACATGCCACCCACCCGCAACGATGATCACCGATCAAGAATGGCCGCGACACCGCGCTTTCCACTTGACCACAGCCACCTTGGACGCTATAAATTATATGATTCGCTATAAATTCAGGACTAATAAGAGAGTAGAGATGAACATCATCACCCCTCTCGCCAAGCCAACCGCAACCAGGAAGATCACGACATGGCCTTGATGCTCGCCGAGCATGAACTGTTTGATGCTTGCCGGATTCTGTTTGGATCCGACCTTAACATCACCCGTGATTTTTTGGAGTACCTGCAAGCTTCCGGTCTCAAAACCGCCTATCGTAAACGCGCCCTGGAAACACACCCGGATCGCATCGCCGCCATGGGCATCAGCGAGCAGCTGCACGACACCAGCCTTTTCCGGCAGGTGCAAACGGCTTACGAAGATCTCACCTCCTACTTGGACGCCCGCAAAAAAGGGGTGATCATCAAGCCCACCCGTGCCACCACCGGGCAATGGCAGTACAACAGCACCAACAGAAACAGTCACCATTCCGGTGCTTCCGCCCGCCCACAAGCTCGGCCCAACAACGCTGATTTTAGCAAAAAATGGCAGGCAAAACCCAACAACTGGCAAAGCAAAACCACTAGTAATACCACCGGCTCTGCAGACTGGAATATTGACAACCGTTTCAAGGGTAAGCTGCCAGAGCGGGAACTGCGCTTCGGCCATTTTCTTTATTATTCTGGAATCATCTCCTGGCGACAGATCATCCAGGCACTGGTTTGGCAACGCACCAACCGTCCCCGCTTGGGCGAACTAGGTTTACGCTTTGGCTGGCTCAAGAACGAAGACATCCTTACCGTCCTTCGCTCCCGCACCAACGCCGCCCCCTTCGGCAAAGCCGCCATGGATCTCGGCCTGCTCACCGAAAAACAACTCCAGTCCCTAGTCTGGCGACAAAAAAGCCTGCAAAAGAAAATTGGCGCATTCTTCATCGAAGAAGAGATCCTGGTGGCCGAAGAGCTCCTGGCCATGATCCGCCAACACCTACAGCACAACGCCAAGATCAATCTTGCCAACAACCGGTTTTCGACGCCTCGCTTCTAGGGTGTTTTGAATAGTTAGTGCCTGTCCATAAATGGTCTTTTTGCCGTATCTCTGTGTCATGCTCAAAAAATAATGCTCGGAATATCATGTATATGCCTGTGCTTATTTTTTTCGCAGTCCTTAATCTACGACAAAAATCCTCACTTATGGACAGACACTAGTTAAGATTTTGTTCCAGATCGGGGAAGCGAGGCCACGAGACTACGAGGCAGGCGAAAGATTTCATCACCGGAAGTGCCCTTGGGGTGCATATACTTGCTACCGGAGTCTCAATTTTGTTTCGCTTACCTCCGAGGATAAAATATTGAACGTAACACCGAAATCGGGCGAGATGGATCGCTTGCCGAGAATCGCAAGGCACTTTTTCAAGACTCCCTCTAATTATTCCGTCACCAACGCTACCTAGCCATAGACATTTTGTTTTACAATAACCTCATCTATCTATTGGTCGTCATCTTCATCCTGACCACCAAAACCATCCCGGCAACACCTGCCCTTGCCGCCCACACCGCCCTGCTCCTCTTCCTGCTCAAAGGCGTGGTTTTTTCCCTGGTTGCTCGTCGCATCCATAGGGGTGGCCGCATCCAGCAATCGCCACGCTATTTCGCCATGGAACAACGGCTGTCAATCCTGGCCATCGCGGCTTTGGGCATTGACGTCTATCTGCTCGATTGCCAGTATTATTTCACCAACCTACCATGGCTTAACAGCCTGCCAACCCTGCCCCAGCTTGGCGGGATTATGCTCTTTTTCGGTTACCTGGCCATCATCTGGACTGAGGCCAGAAAAAGCTATGGCCTGGTCTTTGGCCGCAGCTATGGCGCCTGGTCTTTCATCTCCTCAAACCTCAAGGCCAACCTGCCCATCATCCTGCCGTGGCTGATCCTCTCTCTGCTTTCCGACCTGCTCACCATCTCGCCCTTACCGGCAGTAAAAAATTTCCTCGCCTCGCCATGGGGTGAACCGACCCTGTTCCTGCTGCTCTTCCTCCTCATGGCCCTGATCTTCCCAGCCATCATTATCCGCCTCTGGGGCTGCACGCCGCTGCCGCCAGGAAAAGAACGCGAAAGAATCGAAGCCTTCTGCCAAAGCCAGAACCTTGCCTATGCCGATATCTTGAGCTGGCCGCTATTCGAAGGGAGGATGCTCACCGCCGGGGTCATGGGCCTCACCCGTCGCTTTCGTTATCTGCTCATCACCCCCGGTCTGCTTAAAGCCATGACTGAAGATGAAATCGATGCGGTGCTGGCCCATGAGATCGGCCATGTCAAAAGGCATCACCTGCAACTGTACATCCTCTTCTTTGCCGGTTTTCTCATCTTTGCCCAACTGATTACCTACCCCAGCCTTTACCTGCTGCTCAGTTCAAATATTTTTTATAAACTCATCAGCATCAGCGGCCAATCACCCAGCGACGCTCTGACCTTTGCCTCCATGGCGCCGATGCTGATCTTGATGCTGGTCTATTTTCGCTACCTCTTCGGCTACTTCATGCGCAACTTTGAGCGCCAGGCCGACCTCCACGCCTTCTCGACCATGGCCGACAGCCGCCCCATGATCTTTGTCCTGGAAAAAATCGCCTACCTCTCCGGCAATATCCGTGACCTGCCCAGCTGGCACCATTTCGGCATCGGTGAGCGGGTTGACTTCCTGCTCCGCTGTGAAAGAGACCGCAGCCTGGTTAAACGCCATGACCGCAAGGTGGCCTTGAGCCTTGCCTGCTACCTGCTGGCGGCAGCAACCGCCGGTTTACTCATCTGGCAGACGCCCTCCAACCTGCTGGACGGCGCCCCACGAGCAAAATTCGCCCAGGCGGTGATTGAGCAAAAGATCAGTCAAACCCCCAACGACCCGCTCTGGCACCACCTCTTGGGCGACCTGCAACATGAACGCAAACAGTACCCGCAAGCAATCAACGCCTATGAAGAAGCCTTGCGCTTAAACCCCGCTGACGCCGAAACCCTGAATAATTTCGCCTGGCTTCTCCTCACCGCCGAGGAGACAGCCCTCCGCAACCCTAAACAAGCCTTGCGGATAGCCAAAAAGGCCGCAGCCTTAACCCCGGCCAGCCACATCCTCGACACCCTGGCCCGCGCTTACTGGCTCACCGGCAACCGGCAGCAAGCTGTTGCCCGCGAAGAACAGGCTCTGGCCATGGCCCCGGACAATGAAGATTACTACCGCAAGCAACTAGATTTATACAAATCCACCTCCCCGCCAGAACCATAGCCCGCCAAAAGGGTTGATATTCCCCAGCCGATGCGGTAAATATCCCCACTGCAACAGGGGCGATTAACTCAGTGGTTAGAGTGCCACCTTCACACGGTGGAAGTCACAGGTTCGAATCCCGTATCGCCCACCATATCTTGATATAAGAAAAAGGCCTTGGCGGATTACCGCTGCGGCCTTTTTTTATTCCCCCCTCACCCTGGCCCTCTCCCCACTGGGGCGAGGGGACGTTGCCGAGATAGGTTATACCGTTTCTGCATCCCAGGTGGCAGTTGGCTGGAATGATGACACATTACCGAGCTGGCCGCCTAGGCACCTGCTCCAGCACTTGCCTTTCCAACTCCCCCAAACTAAAAGCCCTCCCCCCATAACTGCTCGAAGCCACTCCCTCGCCCTCAGGGAGAGGGCCGGGGTGAGGGTGGTCATCGTCCCTCCACCAGCGCCGCCAAAATCCGCGTCAACAACGCCTCGATCTCGCCAAACACCTCGTTATTCCAGAAGCGCAGCACCCGAAAGCCCTCCGCTTCGAGATAGGCGGTTCGTTTCGCATCCTTAACCACTTCCTCAGGCAAGGCATGCTGACTGCCGTCAAGTTCCACCACCAGTCCTTGTTTGAGACAGACGAAATCAACCACATATGGCCCCACCGGATGCTGGCGGCGAAACTTGCAGCCGGCAAGTTGGCGGCTACGGAGCCGTTGCCAGAGTATTTGTTCGGCATCGGTTTGTTGGCGACGGAGTTTTCTGGCAATGGTGGTGTTCTTATTCATTCTCCCCTCACCCTGGCCCTCTCCCCGCTTGGGGCGAGGGGACGTTGCCGAGATAGGTTGTACCGTTTCTGCATCCCAGGTGGCATCTGGATGGGATGACAACAAATTACCGGGCCAGGCCTTGCGGGCATCGGCTCCAGCACTCGCCTTTCCCGCGCCCCCAAACTCCACCGAACTAAAAGCCCTCCCCCCATAAACCGCTCGAAGCCACTCCCTCGCCCTCAGGGAGAGGGCCGGGGTGAGGGTGGTCAAAACCGTTCCCACCAACCGAAAACCGCCCAGCTCCGACCAGAGCAGAGAGTAAAAGGGTAAAAGAGCAAAGGGCTATTTTATGGTCCTGGCGCAACGAAAACCCAGAATGTGGTCCCGGTTGTTCGGAGGGTACCTGAGGCGGGCGGCGCAGCGGGCAAAACCACGATCAAAGTTCCACGAGCCGCCGCGCAGCACCTTCAAATCCTTATCATCATCAAACCAACTACCAGTCCACTCCCAAACGTTGCCGACCATATCCATGCAGTCAAACACCCCCCGCCCTTCCGGGTACCGATCCACCGGGGTGGTTTCGCCAATTCCGGCTTCCTCGGTATTACAACGCTCCTGAGCAAACTCCTCGCCCCAAGGGTATTGGCGACCATCAGTGCCCCGGGCCGCCTTTTCCCACTCCTCCTCGCTGGGCAACCGAAATTCCCCACCCTCTTTTTCGCTCCGCCACCGGCAGAACGCCAGCGCATCCTCATACGACACCAGCACCACCGGATGATCATCCTTACCAACCGGAAAAAGCCGTTTTTCCTTGTCCCAATTATACGGCTGCGCCCACGACTGATCCACAAAGGGAACATCATGTCCCAAATTGGCATCCAGGAACTCCTTATAGATACTGTTGGTCACCGGAAAGACATCAATCAGATAATCGTGGTCAATGGTTGTCGGCTCCTTGGCCTCACCATAGAGAAACTCACCCGCCGGGATGCGAACCATATCCCCAGGCCGATAATGTCGGCTGGCACCGGAAGTCTCCTTGGCCTCGCCACTGGCCAAGGTTGATTCATTGAGATTAATGAAACAATCGATCAACCATTTATCCTCAGGAAAATGCGGCTTCACGGCGAGAATCTTCCGTAACGTCGATGAAATGGTGAGATTCTTCTTCTCACCCTCACTGCCGACACCCCCTGCCTGCTCCTCCCCCTTGTCCAAGGCAGCTTCCTGCAAACGCAGCAATCGCTGCCAGTTGCCCCTGATATCCTGATAATCGCGGGAAAACTTAAAAACAATGGTGGTCCATTTGGCGTACTGCACCGGCACAAAATGCGCCTCCAGCAACTCTTTATGCTCCGGCGACTCCTCTTCCTTTTGCAGAAGCTCATCCTTCACCGCCTGGGCAAGCCGGGCCGTGAAGGCCAAGAGGTTGACATACCGCTTTAATGCCCTGGGGTTGTCACCGATGGCGGTTTCGACCAGTTTAAAAATTACCTCCCGCACCTCCGGCTCGAACTCCGCACCTTTAAAGAGCGTATTGAGGTAATCCCGCTTGCGGCCCGCTTCCACACGCGGCAACTGCAAGGGCATCTGGATCATCTTGTCCAGATAGGCCTCGGGCTTGACCACCTCTTGCCCGCCCTTACCGTCGTCAAGAAACCGATAGCGATGCCGAATCCCTTTCTCCACCACCTCTTTGGCCACCCCGATGATAAAGAGGTAGCCTTTGAGGTCTAGGAAAAGCTTGATCGCCTCCAGCAACTCCACCGCCTTTTCCGGCAGGCAACGATCAAGATCGTCGATGAAGACCACGATGCGAAACGCCTCTTCATGCTCATCAAGCTGAAGTTCATTGATGGCGTCGTAGTAGAGCGACGACAAGGTCTCAGCAAGAGCCGTAGCCTCCTTGCGCCGCCGCTCGGCAAGCTCTTCCTCACGACCCACGGCCTTGGAGGCATCAAAGACCGCCTTCAGACCACCCAGCTTCCATTCCACATTCAAGCCATAGGCAAAGGCGGCGGCCACCCGGCCCACTGCCGCGGCTGCATCCTTGAGTTTTGCCGCCACCTCGGGAGCCAATCCTTTAGGCGCTGCCGCCAGACTCTTCTCGATGGTCTTCAAAAAGGGGATGATGAGATGCTCTTCCTTCTCATACCGCCAGGGGTTGAACCAGACCGGCACCATATGGGTTTCGCCGCCATCCTCCTTCACCCGCTTCTGCAACTGATGCATGAAACTGGTCTTGCCGCTGCCCCAATCGCCATAGATGCCGATACAAAACGGGGTGGTAAACCCCTCCTCCCCGATCATGGCGGCCAGGGTGTTGACGTATCTGGCAAAACCGAGCTGATCCTCGCTACAATGGATATCGGAAACAAAATTAAGACGGTGTACCATTCTTGCTCCTCGTTATGGTCGGAACGGATGTTTTTAAAAGAGTAAAAAATCCCCCTGCCGGACGTTCGCCCACGGGACTACCAGCCCGACAGGAGGTGGTTATTGTTTCGGTCGACCAATTGCAGCCGACACAGGAGCAGGGCCTGGACTTCAAGAATCGCACTCCCCTAACCTCCATGAAAGTTAAGGCTCCGACGAAAAAACGCTTTTATAGTCCTGGCGCAACGAAAACCCAGTTTGTGGTTCCGGTTGTTCGGGTGGTTCCTGTTGCGGGCGGCGCAGCGGGCAAAACCACGATCATTGTTCCACGAGCCGCCGCACCCGTTTATAGACCCGGCCCCCTTTGCAAGCGCACCTCACCGAGCAGCCTGCCCCGCAACCGATAGGTATCGGCATGGGAAGCATGGCCCACCCAGCTCTGAATGCTTTGATGCACAGCGGCAAACGATATCTCGCGATCTCGGTACCGACAACACAACTTCTTGAATCGTCGCCTGGCCCGTAACACATTGCCCTTGTCCAGTAGACGATGATCTGGAAAAATACGGTAACCCAGGAAACGGACGCCCTCATCCACCCGGTAGACGCGGCATTTATTGGCATGCAGACGCAAGCGCAACCCGGCCAGATATTCCTTCATCTGAACCAGGGTCTCGCCCAGCAACACCTTATCATTGGCAAAGACAACCCAGTCATCCACATAACGGAGATAAGGCAAACGCAGCTCTTCCTTAACCCAATGATCAAAGCCGTCCAGATAAAGGTTGGCGAAGAACTGGCTGGTCAAGTTGCCAATGGGAAGCCCCCGCTGCCGCTCAAGGGGGGTGAAAAGATTATCGCCCGAGAAATGGAACCCGCAGCCATGGTCGCGGCGGGAGGAGACGATCTCGGTAATCAGCGCCATGGTTGGTTGGCAACGGATCTTTTTAACGATCATTGCCAACAGGATCTGTTGATCCACAGAGGGAAAGTATTTACGGATGTCACACTTGAGCACGTAACGGTACTTACGGGCATAATGGGTGTAACGATCCACGGCCGCGTGGGTGCCCTTGCCGGTTCGACAAGCATAGGAGTCATGAATAAAGGAGCGGTCAAAGAGGGGTTCGATAACATTACAAAGAGCATGGTGCACCACCCGATTCCGATAGGACGCGGCACTGATCAACCGCCGCTTGGGATCGTTGATAAAAAAATCGCGATAGCGGCCATGACGATAACTGCCCGCCAGCAACTCCCGCTGGAGCTTGAGTAATTGTCCCTCCAGGTTGAAATTGAAACGAGCGCATCCCGCCTTGAAACGCTTACCCTTCTGGGCCTTACGGGCAGCCAGCAGCAGGTTGTCAAAAGAGGTAATTTGCCCAAAGAGATGATTATAACTTTTCATGTCGTGCATACCTGAGCCAGCCGCCAACCGAGGTGCCAATCCCATCAATGGCCCGGGCGGAAAATTCGTAACTGTTCAACGACAGTAGTTTGAGATCCTTGGCCAGCCGGATCAGATAGCGAAGCTGCTCAAGCTTGATGTTGGCCCGTTGCAGCAAGGCTGCCTTATTGCGGGTATATGCCGCCTCCACCAGCAGATCAAGGATGTCGAGGAGTAGGGTCTCCAAACGGTCACCAATGAGAAATTTCTGTTGGCGGGGAAATTTCTCCAGCTTGGGCACCAGCCAGAGCAGGTAGTCATAGAGCTTGGTAACCGCGTCGACTTCGCTTGCCATACTCACATTCTCAAAAAAAATTCGCGCCCGCCTGCGGCGGACAAAGAGTAAAAGGGTAAAAGAATAAAGGGCTATCTTAATAAAGTCCTGGCGCAACGAAAACCCAGTCTGTGGAACCGGTCGTTCGGGAGGCCCCTGAGGCGGGCGGCGCAGCGGGCAAAACCACGATCATTGAACCACGAGCCGCCGCGCAAAACAGGCACCCCCCTTTCTTTGTTTTCCATTTCTTTTACATATCTCCCCCAATCCCCTTCTTCATAAAACCTCTGCAACTTCTCATCGAATAAAAAATCACCTTGCTGCTCCCTTCGATGATAATCAGAGCTTGTCCACTCCCAAACATTACCGCCAAGATCACTGATTGCAAATTCCGGGGTATTCCCCAAAGAAAAAACACCCACCGGCGAGATCCGACCAACCTTCGCTTCACTTGTATTACTCGACACCTCCCCTTCTCCTCCCCCCCAAGGATAGAGCCGCTGCGTTCTCCCGGCAGCAACAGCCTGCCATTCCTCCTCGGTCAACAATCGATAGAGATACCCCTCCTTATCAGTAGCAGTCAACCACCGACAAAAGGCATCGGCTTCATACCAGCAAACCCCGACCACCGGCGAGGTAGGACAACGATATCTCCGCTCATTCCAGAATCGCGGCGCCACAACCTTGGTATACGCCAACCACTTCCGACCTTCTGCAGACCAATACCCCTCATGACCGTAGTCGTTGCCACGGACAAAATCTTCAAACCACAAGTTAATCACCGGATAACGGCAAACCTCAAAAGAATCCAGGGTTACGGTACCCACCTCCTTAAGATCGTACTCCCCACCGTCAATGGCAACAAAACATTCCCGGATATTGGCAACCCCTTGATGAACGCCAAGCCAACCCAAACTCTCGGCCACACTCACCTTCTCCTTCATCGAGCAATCACCCCCCTGTGCATCTCGCAGCCGGACAATCAACTCTGCCACTACCTTTGGTGCTATTTTCTCTGGCCCCACATCAACGACAATATCACCAGCCAAAACTAAATTTGCGACCCCAGCATCGAGACGTTGCATGATTTGCTCAACAAATTTTGAAGCGTCACGCTTATTCAGGGAAGAGACAAACAGAAATACCACCTCCCGCCACTCCGCCTTAAGGAGTACCTCCTCCAACAGCTCTAGATAATCCTCGGCCACATCGGCCAGATAACGAGCGATCAAATATTCACGAAAGGTTTGATGCATGAAATCATAGACTCCCGGCGCAACCTCCTGCAAAATACCGCTCCGACGACCCAAGATGGCCAAAAAATCATCTGCCTGTTGCCGCGATAGGCGCATATTCCGGTTGGTTTCATCCAAAATCCCGGCAAACTGCCGCTTCAACTCACCATGGCCGATATTAGGGGCAGAACGGCGGTGCATGGACAAGGCCACCGGGCCAAGCATCTCAACGATCATGTCATCGTCAATACGCAAATCCCCCAACCGATACTCCCGATCCGCCGCACGGGCATGTTCGCTACGAATACCTTCCCAAGCTCCTGCCAGTAAGGTAAGGCATTTGCCATACAGTTCAGCCCTGTTCCTCGGCAGGGTGTTGCCCTCCTGTTCGATCAAGACCAAGATTGTAAGAAGGAGCGGGGTTCTGGCAATGGCGAAGATATTGCGATCAAGCTCAATGACCTCAACCATCCGCTGCCGGTACCGCTCAGCATTCTCATCAACACCATCCCTCTTTCGATTAACCTCCGTTTCATACCAATGATACCAAGTCCAGAGAAAACGGCTGATCTGCGCCAATTCGAAAGGCTGCACCAAACAATGGCGGAACTCTTGACCGGCAAAGGGCTCAAAACGGCTGGTACCGTTATAACTTGCGGTTCGACAGGTGATGATATACCTATTTTCTACCTCGTGGTCAGCAATCATGCAGTCGCGCACCGCATCCACGATCCGCGCCCGCTCTCCGTCGTCAATAACCTCGTCAAGACCATCAAGCAAAAAAAGCGCCCGACCCTGCTGAGCGACATGGCAGATAAGCGGCTCCAAATCCGGCAGTCCCCGGCGACGAAAATAGAGAGAAAAGAAGTCACGCAACGAACAACGAGCCGCCCCGACGGAATCACCATTTCGAAGAAATTCTGCGTAGGCGGACACGGGCAAGAGAACAGGAAAGAGATCCTCGGCAACACCCAACCGTTCTTGAGCATCATTCTCGGCAAAGGCAAGGGCGATGTAACGTAAGATCGTACTTTTCCCAGCTCCGGGGCCACCGGTTATGGCAACAAAGCGCGCCGCAATAAGATCCCCCAAAGAGATAGAACTCGTTGCCCCTTCGCGCCCAGCAAGCTGAGCACTTTCCTCATCGTCAACCGCACCATCTTTTTCTTTGCCATGGCGTTCCTCGGTCAAATTAAGTGCGGTATACATCCCGGACAGGGGCAGAGTGAAGGGATTTTTACTCAATCCCTTGAACCTGATCCGACCATAAGTGTTGCGCAGCCAACCAAAATACTCTTCTTGAAGACGGCTCAAGTCAGGCGGCATGCCTTTCGTAAGGCAAATCAATTCCTCCATTCGCTCAAGTTGCAGGAGGGGCAACAACTCCGGAACATACCGCACCTCATCCATGACCCGTTCAACAAACTCCCGTACAGCTTGATCAACATCAAGGCTTGCAAGAACGGCCCCATCAACCCCCAAAGCACCCAGCCGCTGTTTAATCCTTTGCCCATGATCAGCCATGGATGGTGCCTTCATGGTCTCCCGCAGTAAAGTGACTATTTCGACATCTCGGACTATGCGTTCACCAAAGGAACCGACGAAGGGTTGTCCCAACGAAGCTAGGAAAGCCTGTAGACCCTTTTCGAAGGCCACCCCCATCGGCTTAAGCAGCTCAGGCTGTTTATTACCAAGAAACCCAGCCGCCAGACTTGCCGCTGTAGAAACAACCAGATTCCGAAAATCCGGCGGCAGAGTACTCCAAAAAATTGCAAATTCACCTACCATCGACATATCTCCTTATATTGATGCACAGCGTAAAGCTCAACCCAACACCGACACCACCCTCACCCTGGCCCTCTCCCTGATGGAGAGGGGACTCCAGAGCGCAACACTTTCCCGCTTCGGGCAGACTTCCCAAACTCCACCAACCCCCAAAAGACCACCCTCACCCCGGCCTTCGCCCCCAGGGAGAGGGCCGGGGTGAGGGTGGTCAAGGCAAGTGCTTTCCCTCATCGAAAACCTGCTGCAAATATTACCCGACGCGTGTTACTCTACCGTTTTCAATCGACAACGGCTACCCTTTGCCAGGAACTTTTCGCAATTTTCCAGGGCAATCTCACTCTCGTTTAAGGACATCCCCCATGAGCAACCAAGGTCTCGTTATCCTCTATACCGGCGACGGCAAGGGCAAAACCACCGCTGCTTTGGGCCAGGCGGTGCGCGCCGCTGGTCACGGGCTTAAGATCTGCATCATTCAGTTTATCAAGGGGAAGTGGGAAACCGGCGAGGCACTGGCAGCGCAGAATCATCTCACCGAAATGGTAGAGTTTCATACCCTGGGCACCGGCTTCACCTGGAAGGAAGAAGAGTCATCGGTACGGGAGGCGGGCCGCAGGGCGTGGGAGTTTGCGCGGGAAACCATCTTAAGCGATGGCTTCGACCTGGTGGTGTTGGACGAACTTACCTATCTGGTCAACTATGGGATCGTGGAGGAGTTAGAGGTGATCGACCTCCTGCAAAAACGACCCGCCCACCAGCATGTGGTGATCACAGGCCGGGGAGCCAGTACCGGGATCATCCAGGCGGCAGATCTGGCCACCGAGATGCGGGCCATCAAACATCCGTATGAAAACGGCATCAAGGCTCAGAAAGGGGTTGAGTTCTAGAAAAGAAACACCCTTTAGGGCATGGCGGTGGGGGTGCGAAAATCAAGCTCGGCGAGATCTTCGCCCCGCTTGAGGGCTTGGCCGAGATCAAGGCCAAAACGCCACGCTTCTTCCTGCTGATCACGACCATGGCCGAAACGACTGTACCATCTCTTTAGAAACGGCGACCGCTCCGGAGCCTTCCCGGCGATCTTCAGAAAAACCCCCAGGGTTCGCCACGGCTCAGGTTGCGGATGGGTGAACACCATCAGATTGACAATCTCGGCATGGCACGCGCGCAGCATCTTGCGCAGACCGAACCAATGCCAACGCCAGTAGCCCCGGCAGGAGATAATCGGCAAGACCTTACGTTGAGCCAGCATGGTCTCGCCATCGCGATCAAGGAAGGAAAGCACTGGCCCGCTTGGATTATATGACCAGGTAGGGCCGGCCAGGATAACCAAATCAAAATGACCATGGGTAGCTGGCGACAACTCCTCAATGGCAACCCGGGGCCGAAAGCAGGTGGTCACCATCATCCGCATGGTGGCCACATAGGTTCCCACCGGAAAACGGCGGGAATCGGATGGCCGCAACCTTTCCATGACCACCTCGGCGCCACGGAAGCGCAAACCATCTGTCAATCGGTGCAAAAGACCAATGGTCTGACCGCTGAAAGAATAGTACAGCACCAATACTCGCGGTTTCTCTGGCAACACGGTGGTCATAACTCATCCTTAAAACTTCCCGGCGAAACTTCACCGACAAACAACAAAAACTAAACGGGAGGCAGTTACCCGACTCCGTATCTTTATGGCAAATAGTACCGAACAACGCAATATCTTTTCTCTGTCGTCACCACCAAAATTCTGATAAACTCGCGGAAATAATTGGCAAAGAATCTCACAAACACGAGCCCCCTGCGAAATGATGCGAATAATTGCCTTCGGCGACATCCATATGAATCCGGGAAACTTGACCACAGTGCCCGGGATCAAGAGCGCAGACCTTATTCTGCTTAGCGGCGACCTTACCAACTTTGGCGGCGACGATGATGCCGCCCAGGTGTTGCAAAGTGTCGGCACGCTCAATAGCAATATTCTCGCCCTGGCCGGCAACCTTGACCGACCGGAAGTGAACAAGTATCTTCACAACCAAGGGATCAGCCTGCACGGCACCGGCACCACGCTCAACAATCTCGGCATTTTCGGAGTAGGCGGCTCCAACCCGACCCCGTTTAAAACCCCCAATGAGTTTTCCGAGCCAGAGATAACAATCCTTCTCAAGCAAGGGTTTAGTAAAGTCGCCGCCGCCGACCACCATATCTTGGTCAGCCACGCTCCGCCATATGGCACCAACTGCGACCGCTTGCCTAACCACAGCCATGTGGGCAGCCAAGCCATCCGCGCCTTTATTGAAGAACAGCAACCGGCCCTCTGCCTCACCGGCCACATCCACGAGGCCAAGAGTATTGACCGCATCGGTGGCACCACCATCATCAACCCCGGCATGATCAGCCAGGGCGGCTGGATCGAGATCGAATTCGACGGTGACACCCTCACCGCCCAGCTTAAAAACAGAACTTAAGCAACCCCTAAGGACATCAACAATGGCAGAAAACCATCAGGTGATCATTATCGGCGGCGGCCTCTCCGGCCTAGCCACCGCCCATTTTCTTCGCAAACAAGAACCGAATCTCGACCTGCTCATCCTGGAAGGCGGCAAACGACCAGGCGGGGCAGTGCGTTCCTTTAAGAATGAAGGATTTCTTGGCGAATGGGGGCCACATGGCTTCTTGGATAACAATCCCGAAAGCCGGGAACTTCTCCATGACCTGGGCCTGGACAAACAAGCGCAACGTGCCCCTCTGGGAAAATTCCTTCGCTATGTCTGCCACCGGGGGCAACTGGTAGCCCTGCCACAGAGCCCACAACAACTTATCTCCACCCCTCTCCTCTCGCCACTGGGCAAATTGCGCTTGCTGGCTGACCTGTGGAAAAAACCGGTGCTTAGCGAACAGAATATCGGCCAATGGGCCGCACATCGGTTTGGCCGCGAGGTGCTACCGCTGGTGGATGCTGCGGTCACCGGCACCTTTGCCGGTGATTACCAACGGCTCAGTATGGACGCGGTGATGCCGGGGGTACGAAATCTTGAAAAAGAGGCTGGCTCACTACTGCGCGGCCTCCGCCGCAAAAAAAAGGCGCCAGGGAACAAAAAAACCGGCCACTTACCCTCCATGCTTAGTTTCCCCCAAGGGATGGAACACTTAATCCACACCCTGGTCAAAGAGATGCCGCTGCAGACCGAGAGTAAGGTCCGCGGGATCAGTCACCAGCACGGACAATGGCGACTGGAGAGCAACGACAAGGTCTTCACCACCCCGACCCTCATCGTGGCCCTGCCCATCAACGGCGCCTTACCCCTCCTGACCCCACTCATCCCACCACCGGCAACTAAGGTTCCGGAAGCGAAAATCGTCAACGTTCTGCTGGGCTTTTCCAAGCAGGTAAAAATCCCCTATGGCTTCGGCTATCTTGCCCCGGAACGAGAAAACCGCTTCGCCCTGGGAGCAATGTTCTCAACCCACATGTTCCCAGGGCGCGCCCCTGAGGGCAAGGTGCTCATTGAAGTCCTGGTGGGCGGTCGCCGTCACCCCGAGCGGCTGGAACTTAACGACGACGAACTCATCGCCAAGATTCTCGCCGACTTAGGAGAACTCCTCCCCCTTAACGAACCACCATGTTTTAGCAAGGTACTGCGCCCCAGCGGGGGCATTCCGCAGATGGAGGTCGGGGGGCATCTGCAGCTCTTAGACTGGCGACACCTTTGTGAACAGGAGCATCCAGGCCTGCACCTTAACGGCTTCGGCTGGGACGGCATCGGCATGAACGACATGATCAAGGCCGCGAAAAAAACGGCAACCACCATTCTCGCCGGCAACAAAGGACAACAAGAAGAAGCCCCGGTAAAACCGGTTTATTTCTGAGCCATCTGCCCCCCACAGAAAAAGGCCGTTCACCGAGGCAATGCCCGGTAACGGCCTTTTTTATGCGTAAGGTCAACCCTTTGGCGGCTACAACAACTCTTTTTTCAACTTATCGGAAAGATGCTCCAGCTGCCCGCGAATACTGCCGTTGCGGGTAACCCCCTCGCTGATCACCCGCACCGAATGAACCACAGTGGAGTGATCACGGTTAAAAGCACCACCGATATCACTCAAGGCCTGCTCAGTATGCTTGCGAGCGAGGTACATCGCCACCTGGCGAGGAAAGGTGATGGACTTTTTACGAGACTTGGAGCGCAGGTCACTAACCGCCACCTTGAACTGCCGGGCCACAAAATCCCGCACCGACTCGGCTGACAACTCTACCTGATGACCAATGAGATTACGAACCACCTCCTTGGCCATGGTCATATCGGGAGGGGTCTTCATCAAGCATGATTTAGCCTTGAGGCCAATCACCGCACTCTCCAACTGCCGGACATCACCACGGATACTTTCTGCCAGGTAGATGATCAATTCGTCGTCCAGGGCAAGATCCTTATTTTGCGCCTTGCGTTTGAGGATAATCACCCGGGTATGCAGATCCGGTGAGTTTATGGAGGTCACCAACCCGGAAGAAAACCGGGATCGAATCCCCTCATCAATATTGGGGATATCCCGTGGCGCCACCCCACCGGTTAGGACGATGGTTTTACCACTCTCCATCAGGATATCAAAGGCGTCAGCAAGCTCGTTCTGGGTCTTGACCCGACCGGAGAGAGCCTGCACATCCTCAATCAACAACATATCGCAATGTTTTTGAAATTTGTCCTTAAACTGCTCCATGGTATTGCCCTTAATGGCCCGTACCATTTCACTGGTCAGTTGCTGAGCCGTGAGATACTGGAGACGAAGAGAGGGCGTATGGGTGGTGACATGGTGCGCCACGGCGTGGGTGAGATGGCTTTTGCCCAGGCCGGTGCCCGCATCTATATAGAGACAACGCCCCAAGGAGGTATCACCACCAGCCAGGCTGCTACAGGCGGAATGAGCCATGGCGTTGCTGTCACCAACCATGAATTCGTCGAAGGTATAACGAGGATGCAAGGTCCGGATGGTGGAGCGCTGCTGCTCGGGAACACAAGGCAGACGCAACTGCGCGCCACTATCATTGGCAATAATTGCCTGATTATTATTGGGGCGCAACGCGCAGCGAGCGGTAATCCCGCTGTGACCAGCAAGAGCCAGACTTTCTTGAATCAAGGGCAGGTAATGCTCGCTAACCCATGAAGCGAAGAACTGATCCGGGCAGATGAGCTCGAGCAGAGTATCATCTGCCTGAACTCCACGAATGGGTTCAAGCCACAACGCATACACGCTTGCAGACAGAGACTTCTTCAGAATAGTTTTAACTTTCTGCCAAGGCATATAGACAACTAGTCCTTATTGGAAATATATTTAAAATGTATGTAAGAAAAGGGGTTCCGCTTTTTTGTGGCGGCACATGTTTTTTATGCAAAAGCCCCTCCCCTGTCAAAGCCGATCTGGATCAATTTTACCCAGTCGCCCAACCCTAACCTTTACAAAAAAACAACCGCGCTCTGGCGGGGGTTTGCTCACTCTCCCCCCGCCAATCCCCCTTCTTGCGGACATTTTGTCTTGACCGGCAAAAAGCGCATGATTTTCAAAAGTTATCGCAAAATATGCACAAGCACCTAGCTAATTAAGATTTTCCTAAAACAGACATTACCTCTCATTTCCTCCATTTTACTCCTAAAAACTCACCCCCACGCCAAACCACCGTTTTTTCGAACATAATTTTTTCCATCGTATTTACGGGAACTTAGACAACATTCAGCCGTTAACACCCTACGACTACGAACTTTTTTGAAACCTTTTTTTATTGTCAGGAAAAGTACCTTTTAGGATTAACGGAAATTCCAATTTACACTTGACTTTTCCGGTCAATATCCTAAAAACCCCATAACACTTTTACGGAAAAGGTATTACTGATGCTGAAGAGATTTTCCATCTCACTTGAAGAAAAGCTGCTGGCCGAATTTGATCGCTTTATTGCCCTGCGAACATATTCCAACCGCTCGGAAGCCATTCGCGACCTTATCCGTAAGGGTTTTGTACAGGAAGCGTGGGAGGCAGACAAGGAGGTCGCCGGGGTGATCACCCTGGTCTACGACCACCACCGCTACCAGCTCCAGGAAAAAATCACCGAACTGCAACACGAACTGCACCACCACATTATCTCCAGCATGCATGTCCACATGGATCACGACAACTGCCTGGAAGTGATTGTGGTTCGGGGCAAGGCTCGCAAGGTACAAAAACTTGCCGAACAGCTTATTGCCTTGCGCGGGGTCAAAGACGGCCACCTGAGCATGAGCAGCACCGGCGACCACCTGCGCTGACCCGTACCACCTTTTTTTGCTCAACCAGTAACACTAACTACGAGTTGGTAACACTATATAAACAGAAGGAGATCCCAATTATGACCCGCTGTAGCAGCCTGCTCACCACCCTCATTGTCCTGCTCACCGCCGCCACTGCCAGCGCCCACTTCCAAACCCTGCTGCCCAGCTGCGATATAATCACCCCGAAAACTGGCCGCACCATCGACCTTGATATCCGTTTCACCCATCCCATGGAAATGGGGCCGGTGATGGAGATGAAAAAACCCACCCGCTTCGGAGTCATTGCCAATGGTCGGGTAAGCGACCTCCGCCAAACCCTTATTTCCCGTAAACTCGAAGGGGCCACGGCCTACAGCAGCCACTTCACAGTCAAAGAGCCTGCCGACTATCTCTTTTTCATCGATCCGGCCCCGTACTGGGAACCGGCCGAGCAGAAGATGATCATCCACTACACCAAGGTGGTGGTGGACGCCTACGGGGCCGAGGATGGATGGGATGTGCCAACGGGCCAACCGGTGGAGATAATGCCCCTGGTGCGACCCTACGGCCTCTGGACCGGCAATCTCTTCCGGGGTATCGTCACCCACCACGGCAAGCCAGTGCCCTATGCCGAGGTTGAGGTGGAATACTATAATCAGGATCGGAAAATAAAAATCCCCGCCGACCCCTTCATCACCCAGGTACTGAAAGCAGACAGCAATGGTGTTTTTGCCTATGCCATGCCCAAGAGCGGCTGGTGGGCGTTTGCCGCCCTCCTCGACGGCGACAAACCCCTGCCCGGACCTGACGGCAAATCGGTGGCGGTGGAACTGGGTGGCCTGATCTGGGTTCGCGTTCAGGACATGCAATAATCACGAAGGAAAAGAATATGCATATCGCAGACGGCATTGTCTCCCTGCCAGTCCTTGTGGCCAGCACCACCATTGCCGCAGGAGGGGTGGGGATCGGACTCAAAAAAATGGATTACCGTCAGATCCCCCAGGTGGCGGTACTCACCGCCGGCTTTTTCATTGCTAGCCTGATCCATCTCCCGGTGGGGCCGGGGCAGGTCCACCTGTTGATGAACGGCCTCACCGGCATCATCCTGGGCTGGGCGGCATTCCCAGCTCTGCTGGTGGCCCTCTTTTTACAGGCGCTGCTCTTTGGCTACGGGGGGATCACGGTTCTGGGGGTCAACACGGTCAACATGGCGCTTCCCGCCATCTGCTGCCATTACCTCTTTACCCCCTTCCTCCGCAAGGAACTTTCCCGACGCGCAACCTTCCTGATCGCCTTCGGAGCAGGGGCCAGTGCCGTGGCGGCAAGTGGGGTACTTCTTGCCGCCACCCTCTTTTTTTCCAGTCGAGAATTCACCGGCGTCGCCACCGCCATCCTCTTTGCCCACCTGCCGGTAATAGCAGTGGAAGGGATATTGACCGGCTCGGCGGTGGTTTTCCTGAAACGGGTGCACCCCGTTTTCCTCCTGACCACCAAAGAATAATCTCAATCCTGCGGAGACCAAGCCATGCCCACCATCCAGCCAGCCATTAAAAGCACCATCCTACTTGTCACGGCTATCCTGCTCCTGGCCAACCCAGTGCAGGCCCATAAGATCAAAATCTTCGCCATGGCTGAAGGAACGGTGGTGAACGGCTATGCCTATGCACCGGGCGGGGTTCGCCTACCCCATGACAAGGTGGAAATCTTTGACGGCAATAAGCAAAAACTGGCGGAGGTGGAAACGGATGGCAACGGCGCTTTCAGCTTCAGTCCACAAAAACGAAGCGATCTTCACTTCGAAATGGACACCGGCGACGGTCACCGCACCTCCTTCATGATCCAAGCCGCAGAGCTGCCCGCCTCTCTGCCCGCAGACAACACCGTTGCCGCTCAACCACTCTCCCCGCCACCAAGGCAACCCGTTGCCGCAACCAGCTCTCAAGATGCCCTGGCGGCCCTCATCGACGTAACGGTGGCCCGCAATATCCGTCCGCTCCGCGAGCAGATCGAGTCCTACGAAGAGAAGGTGAGGCTCCACGACATCCTGGGAGGCATCGGCTACATTCTGGGGCTGGCAGGAATTGCTGCGTATTGGCTGGCAGGAAAGAAAAACAATGGACAGTAATTTAAGAGAAGATCTATTCTAGGTCATGAAGTAAGGAGGGGAAAAAGAAAGAGGGCTTTCAATAATTAAAAAAGTATTGATATTTCCTCGATACCCGGTGATTAGTTCCCTAAAAAAAACAGGCGATATGAATACTGATATTTATCTAAAAGCTATTTCGGACGCTGCTTTAAGTTCTGGCGGGCCAGGGGCTCCGTTGATTTTCTTTACCAACGGGATGATTATCTTGGCCTTACTCCTTTTTATCTTGTGGTGCCGAATCGTGGACAACAGGAAGTGGTATAAACTTCCGTATCCCAAGCTCTGTGATGACTGCCTCTTTTTGTTCCATGTCAAATTTGGTTACTGTCGAAAGAAGTGCAAGCACCACCCTACCTACAAAAAATCAGCAAAAATATCCTTTCACCAAGGAAAGGTGCCACATGAAGATTTATAAACCTTCAAATTCTCCCTAAGCACTTGAGTTCCCACTTACCTTTCAACCCGAACAAACAGCTTCAGAAGCAAACTCACAAACCCTTTTTGAATGGGGGGAAAATGAAAAGATCCGTGCTCGGGCAAATATCGCTTTATTGTTTTCTGGTTTTTCTTGTTATCGTGCCATCCCTTCGCGCCGCGCCAGTGGTACTTTTTGACCAGTACCATGGGCAGCGCTTCTTGCCAAAGAGCAACCGCCCCCTTGATCTTTCCGGTTTTGCCGGGCTTTTTACTGAAGAGGGCGCCCTGGTTCGGACAAGCACCACCATGCTCACCGCTGCCCTGCTCAAGGATGTCCAGGTTCTGGTGATTTCCGGCCCCTTTGTCCCGATTTCTCCGCAGGAAGTGGCGGTAATCATGGCGTTCCTTGGTCGGGGCGGCAAACTTGCGCTCATGCTGCATATTGGCCAGCCATTTTATCATCTGCTGCCCAAGCTTAGTATTGCCGTGTCAAAGGCAGTGGTTAGGGATCAGACCAATGCCATCGGTGTTAAGGGGAGCGATTTTCGGGTGAAGAACCTCACCCCACATCCGTTAACCCGAGGCGTGACAAGTTTCAACATCTATGGCGGTTGGGCTTTGTTGGATGTAAAAAAAGACGGGCAGATCATTGCCCAAACCAGCCCCCAGGCTTGGTTGGATCTAAATCGAGACGGTGCGGTCAACAATAAAGAACCGGTGCAGTCATTTACCATGGTCCTCACTGGCCAAGTCGGTGAGGGAACCTTTGTTGTTTTTGGCGATGACGCAATTTTTCAGAATCGATTTCTCTCGGAGGGCAATCTTCACTTGGCCCGGAATCTTGTTCGTTGGTTCGCGCAATAAAGCACCAGGGATTTTTGGAGACGGTCAAGAATAAAGATACGCCCCCTTAAGTAGAACACATACCACCTAGTCATACCGCCACCGGATCGCACTTGATGATCCGGGTGGCAACCATGGTTAGACCGAGGACCAAGAGGCCAATTATCGGGAAAGACCAGTGGAGTCCGAACCGGTCGGTGGTGTAACCCGCCCCGATGGCACCGACAAAAACGCCGCAGCTCATGGCGAGGTTGAATGCCCCCATCATGGTGCCGTGACCATATCGCCGACCCTCTTCAGTGGCCAACGCCCCCAAGGTTGGCCAGATGATCGCCTCACCGCAGCCCATAACGACGAACAAGACCATCAGGCTCCAGAAGTTGTCGGCCAAGGGGATGACGCACATCACAAGGCTGATTACCAGGCTACCGAGGAAGAGCAAACGGACCTTGTCCAGCTTGTCAGCCAATCGACCGCATGGGGTCTGCAACAGAGCGTTGACCAAGGTACGAGCGGCAATGACCATCCCGACCTGCTTGCCGGTGGCCTGGAAGGCTTGGTGCATCAGTAAAGGGAGAAAGGCCATGGTGGGGACCATGATGATCATGGTCCCCATGCGCGCCAGTAATATTCCGGTGGTGCGGCGGGTGCTCAGCAATATCCGTAACGATTTGATTGTTCCATCTTGCTGCTTAACATTTCGTAAGGTGGCCGGGGTGGCCGGCAACTGCAGCATGATCAGCAACAGAGCCAGGAAACTGAAACCGGCCATGAAGTAGAAGGCCGAGGCCATGCCCCAGCGATCGGTGAAAATTCCGCCAAGCAACGGGCCACTGCCGATCCCGGCAAAGATGGCAATGTTCAGCATCCCCATATAACGGCCTTCATTGCCCACCGGGGCCAAATCGCTAACATAGGCCATGGCAACCGGCACGATCATCGCCGAGCCTACGCCATGCAGAGCGCGGATCAAGAGCAGGGTGCCAATTGATTTGGCCTCGGGGATCAGCAGACCGACCACCCCGAAGACGGCCAGTCCACCCAGGAGAAAACCCTTCCTCCCCCAACGGTCAGAAAGATTCCCCACCACCGGCTGACAGAATCCCCGGGTAATGGAAAAGACGGCAATGATAAAACCTAAGGCCAGTCCTCCCGCCCCCAGGCTTTCGGCAAACACCGGCATCACCGGCACAATAATCCCAATCCCCAAGAGGGCGATGAAGACGGAAAGTAGTAGTGGGATCAACACTTGTTTTTGCATGGAGAAAGGTCTTGTTTTGGGATGGCACGATCACCGATAGTCAAATCGTCGCGCTTGGGGCGGCGGCAGATCCTACTGGTATTTAAAAATTTATACTAACTACTCAGATTGCCATGAAAAGAGAAATAAAGAAAGGATCAGACCAGCAGTTCTGGAGCAAAGTCTTTGACCACCGCCAGCAGCGCTTGGGCTCCTTCTGCGAGCTGCTCCACTCCGAGATGACGGGTAACGGAGAACCTGAGGCGGGCAGAGTTTTCCGGGACGGTGGGCGGGCGGACAGCGGTGGCAAAAACCCCTCGCTTCTGCAACCCTTTGGCCATTTGCAGGGCGCGGTCGCTGGCTCCCACGGTGATCGGGATAATCTGGGTTGGGCCGAGATCAACCTTCAGGCCGCCGTCACACAGACATTTCTTGAAGAACGTTACCCTTTGCCAGAGATCATCCCGCAGCTCGGAAGACTGCCGGACCAACTCTACTGCGGCAAGCGAGGAAGCCACCACCGCCGGAGGTAACGCGGTGGAATAGATAAAACTCCGCGCCCGGTTAAGCAGATAATCGATCATCTCTTGGCTGCCGGCGAGATACGCACCGTAACTGCCCAGCGCCTTGCCGAAGGTGCCCATGACCAGATCAACCTCGTCACCCACCCCATCCGCTTCCACCACCCCGCCGCCGTTAGGCCCAAAGAGACCGGTTCCGTGCGCCTCATCCACCAAGAGGAGAAAACCGTAACGCTTGCGTAACCGAACCAGTTCTGGCAATGGGCAACGGTCACCGTCCATGCTGTAGATGGATTCCACCACCACCAGGGATTGGCCGTCGGCGGGATTTTTTTGCAGGAGTTCTTCGAGATGGGCGAGATCGTTATGACGGAACCGGTGCAGCTTAGCCCCGGATAACTGGCAGCCGTCGTAGATGCTAGCGTGATCCAGACGGTCGATATAGATGGTGTCGCCCCGCCCTACCAAGGCCGGGATCACCCCGGCGTTGGCCATAAAGCCGGAACCGAACAACAGCGCTGCCTCCTTACCCTTGAGGCTGGTCACCGCTTCTTCCAACTGATGATGGATGAGGAGATCGCCGCTCATCAACCGGGCCGCCCCGGAACCCGCGCCAAGCTCAGCCAAGGCTCGCTGCCCGCTTTCCATGAGGGCCGGATGGGCGGAGAGGGCGAGATAATCGTTGGAGGAAAAATCCAGTAAGGGGAGTGAATCGGGAAGATCGGCAAGACGGATGCGGCCATTGCCAAGCCGCACCACCGGTCGCAATTCACGCAGACCACCAGTGCGGCGGCGCTGATCAAGCCAATGGCTCAGCTGCGCCATATCCGCTTCATCTCCGCCACCAGACGGTGATCATCCTCAGGGGAACGGCCACGCTGGGTAAGATAGCCGCCGATCATCATCCCATCGGCACCGGCCAAGAGTGCGCTGCTCAAAAAATCACTCAAGGCGGTTTCACGGCCTGCCGCCAAACGAATGGGAAGATCAGGAAAGATTAGACGATAGAGGGCGATGCTGCGAAGGATCTCCAACACCGGCAACGATTCAGTTGCGGCCATGGGGGTGCCAGGGAGAGGAATCAAGACATTAATCGGCACCGAATCAACCTGCAGATCCCGTAAGGTCATGCCCATGGAGATACGGTCATCCTCGCTTTCACCAAGACCAAAGATCCCGCCAGCGCAAACCTCTAACCCTGCATCTTGGGCGGCAACAATGGTTGCAACCCGCTCCGCAAAGGTATGGGTGGAAACCACCTGGGGGAAAAACTCTTTGGAGGTCTCAAGGTTATGGTGATAACGGCACATCCCTGCTTCCCGCAAGCGCTCAAGATCACCACGGGAGAGAATACCAAGGGAAGCACAAACCTTGATCCCCACCTTTTCCCGGATCAGAGCAACCAAGGTGATCACCCGCTCAAGATCCTTTCCCGCCAGCCCCCGACCACTGGTAACAATGGAGAAATGCTTGGCGCCAATGCGTTTTGCTTCCACCGCCGCGTCAAGAACCGCCGTTTCGTCCTGCAACGGGTACACCGGCGCATCGGTCTCGTAATGACCGGACTGCACGCAAAAGCGGCAATCCTCACTGCACTTGCCGGACTTCGCGTTGATGATACTGCAAAGAGAAAAAGCATCCCCCCTCTGCGCGACTTTGGTCTGCAGAGCACGCCCCATCAACTCAGCCAGGGGCAGCTTACGCAAAGCAGCAAGTTCGACCGGAGAAATCATTTTCATTTTTTTAATCCGAAGATCCCGCCCTTGGCAAAGGCCGGTTGGCGGCTGGAACGACGCCCTGACGATTTTTTCCGAACCGGTCGGCGCTGCGGCGAGTCACGTCTCTTTTCCTTTTCAGCAAAGACCACTTGGGCCTTCTTGCCACTTTCAGCTTCCTGGCAGAGGGCATGGAACTGGGACACATCGCGGAAATAACTTTTTTTCTGTAACCACTTGGGCCATTTTCCACTGGCCCCACACTGTTCACAGATGGGCAGGTTGACCAGCAAGCCGGTAACGATTTCACGAGTGGCCCGTTTGATATTCAGATCAGCAAGATTAGCATCCAAAGCCCCTCGGATCTTCCGGGAGAAAGCGAAGGCTTGCGGCCCTTTTAAGGGTTCACCTCCCAAGCCCATTTCCGCCTCCGCCCAGACCAAGAGCAAGAGGGCAAAGAGCATCTCCTCCGGCAACAAATTCCCCTCGCCATGAACACGGTCAATAACCGCCAAGAGAGCCAACAACCGCTCACGATTGGCCACGTTTTCAGGCCCCGTGAGACAATCCTGGTAAAAAGGCAACAAAACAAAAAAGATCCCACTATCCAGGGCAAATTCTGCCCAGGCTCGGCTGGCGCCGCCGCGCAAATCCTTAAAAAACTCATCACGGATGCGGGAATCAGGGCAGAGACTGAGCTTGTCTCGATGCAGGAGAATGGCATCCCAGGTTGCCGGTTCGATGGTGAAATTACTACGCGCAGCATGGCGAATGGCGCGCAACATCCGCACCGGATCACGGATAATCCGTCGCTCCGGGTCACCGACAATGCGAACAATCTTGCTATTGAGATCCGCAACGCCACCCACATAATCAATGATGGTGGAATTATCCACCTCAAAGAAAAGGGCGTTGATGGTCAAATCACGACGAAAGGCATCCTCCACCGGCGAACCAAAGGTATTGTTGGCGGCAAGCACTTCTTCCTCACCTTCAAGGTCAAACTCGCTGCTACAACGGAAGGTGGCCACCTCAACAATCTTGTCACCCCGAAAAAAGACCTGCACCAAACGAAAACGGCGGCCAATGATCCGGCTATTCTTAAAGATCTTCCGCAACTGGCCGGGATGGGCGTCAGTGCTGATATCGAAATCTTTGGGGGTTTTACCGAGGTAGAGATCACGAACGCCGCCGCCGACAAGAAAGGCGGCATGACCGGCGTCACGTAATCGATAAAGAACCTTGAGAGCCTCCCTATCGATGTTATTTAGGGAAATAGAGTGCTCGGCTGGAGGAATAACCAAAGGGTCAGGGTGCTGCTTGTCTGTCGCGGTACGTTCGTTTTTAGCCATAGGGAAATAACAGGATACAGGGGCGGCTTCATGCCGCAAGCCACATATAATCTAAGAACGATAGGGCGCGGACGGCTCCTTATACACCGATTCCGCCTGGGTAACAAACTGGTCAAAAACCTGCTTGACGGTGAGAATATCGTGCAATTTATCAACATTCTCGCCAGAAAAGAACAGCCCTTCTTCTAAATCGCCTTCGCTGGCCTTCATCAGCCGCTCACTGATACAATAGAAGTGATCACATTTTTTCAGACACTTATACTCGCAGGTCTTGGTCTTCATGTCTTCATTGCGCAACATCCGCTTCACAAAAGGCGTCTTCAGCGCGCGCCCCGGCAGACCAACCGGCGATTTAATCAGGGTAATGTCATCCTTAGTCGCCTCAAGCATCGCCTGTTTGAATCCGTAACCAACCGAACATTCCTCAGTCATTACAAACCGGGTGGCAATCTGCACGCCATCAGCGCCATACTTGTCCATCATTTCCGCCATCTCGTAACCATCGGTGACACCACCAGCCGCAATCAACGGTACCTTGGTAACCACCTTACGAACCTCTGGAAAGAGTTCACGCAAGGGGATATCTGTGCCCAGATGACCACCCGCCTCCTTGGCCTCGACCACAATGGCCGCCGCGCCCAACTTCTCGGCAAGCTTGGCGAAAGAGGGCGAGGAGACGATGGAAACGATGGGGGTGTTGGTCTCCTTGCCGATCTTGAAAATGTCCCGAGAAAAGCCAGCGCCGGTGACGATCATATCAACCCCGGCCTCAATGGAACCCATGACCAAATTATGAAAATTCTTCATGGCGTACATGATATTCACTGCCACCACGCCCTTGGTCATGCTTTTTGCTTTGCGAATATCAGCCTGCAACTCCTCAACGGGAAGGGCTGAACCGCCGATGGTGCCGATACCACCGCACTCGGCAACCGGCGCGGAAAGTGCCGAGGTGGAAACACGGATGGACATGCCACCCTGAACAAGAGGGATATCGGCAGTAAATGGACCTATCTTCAGAGGAGGTAGTTTCATTGTTATTGTGGACTCCATTGTATATAGATAAAAAAAGTACCTGCGAATATGCCCGGCTTGCTAAAATTTGTCAAGGAAAGCCTGATCATCTCTCCATGACCAAAAGCTGCAAATAAACCGCAAAGAAACTTTCAAATTGCCATTGGCAGCCACACCCGTATAATATGGATAAGGAAACATTCAACCTAGACAGTTGTCAACGACCATATAATACCAGGAGAACAACGGCAATGACGGACAAGATCCACCCGCGCCACATCGGCTTTGACATCGACGGTGTCGTTGCCGATACCGCCGGCGCCTTCATCCGTCTAGCCCGCGACAAATATGGGCTGGGCGACATCAAACCCTCCGAGATAACCGCCTTTCAGGTAGAGGACTGTCTGAACATCGATAATACCAAGGTGGAGCAGATATTCGCCCACCTGCTCACCAATCCAATCGAACACGGCCTGGAACCGATGCCCAATGCGATCACGGTTCTTAACGAACTGGCAACCACCGCCCCGCTCACCTTCATCACCGCTCGACCACAAAAATCGCCCATCGAAAAATGGCTCACAACCCACCTGAGCCCCGCCGCCGCCAGCACCATGCGGCTGGTAGCCATGGGCGAGCATGACGGCAAGGGCGAACATATAAGGATGATGGGCTTGCAATACTTCATTGATGATCGGGCCGAGACCTGCATCCGCCTGGCCGAGGAAGGACTCTCCCCATACGTTTTTAATCAACCATGGAACAGAGGTCGCCACCTCCTGCCGGCAGTGGATGATTGGTTGGCGATCCGTGAACTCTGCGCCATGGCAGCATAAAATCCCCCTTAACAGGTGAGACACAAACGACATGCAATGCCCCCACTGCCAAACAAAACTATTACCACGCAACCCTGCTCCCACCGTGGACATCATCATTGAAATTGCTGGCGGCATCGTCTTCATCCAACGCAAGAACCCGCCCCACGGCTGGGCTCTGCCGGGTGGCTTCGTTGATTACGGCGAATCCCTTGAAGATGCCGCACGGCGCGAAGCGCTGGAGGAGACCGGCCTTAAGGTCGAGCTCCTGAAACAACTGCATACCTATTCGGATCCTAAACGAGACGCCCGCCAACATACGATAAGCACCGTTTTTATTGCCAAGGCTGAAGGTAGCCCGCAGGGCGGCGACGATGCCTGTTGCGCCCAGATATTCAAGGATGGGGAATTCCCCCCTCTGGTCTTTGACCACGCAAGGATAGTAGATGACTACCTCTCCCACAATCCATAAACCCGGCGAAGAATCTAAGCACCAGCGACTGCTGATCGTTGATGACGACCCGCTCATCCTTGAGCTGCTGGGCCTCTTCATCTCCTCCTTTGGCTACGAGTTCGACTCAGCTAATGATGGCCTTGAGGCCCTCAAAAAAATTGAAGAAGACTATTTCGCCATCGTCATCACCGACATGATCATGCCGCGAATGGATGGCATGCAACTCCTCCAACAGATCAAAGAAAAACACGCCTATGTCGGCGTTATCGTCGTAACCGGACATACCGGCACCTTCTCTTACACCGATGTGATCAACGCCGGAGCCAGCGACTTTATTTCAAAGCCGTTCAACTCCGATGAACTGGAAGCCAAAATAAACCGTATCTTCCGTGAGCAAAAAATCATCCGCGAGCTGGAATATCTTTCCACCCGTGACCCGCTCACCAATCTTTACAACCGCCGTACCTTTGACGACAAAATGCGGGAAGAAGCGTACCGCGCCCATCGGCAAGGCTACCCTCTATTTCTTGCCCTACTCGACGTTGATCGTTTCAAGGACTACAATGACAGCTATGGTCACCAGGCCGGAGACGACGCCCTCCGTTGCATGGGCAACCTCCTCCGCCAGAACTTGCGCGAAAACGTTGACTCCGCCTTTCGCTTCGGCGGCGATGAGTTCGCGATCATTCTCCCGCAGACTGAACCTGACGAAGCACAACAGATCACTAATCGCATCCATGAGAACTTCGGCGTCCTCTGCCCTTACGGAGCCCTCACCCTCAGCATCGGCTTGGCCCACTTCACCCGCAATGACGACCAACCATGGCAAAAAGACCTCAAGGAACTGGTCAGTCGGGCCGACAAGGCCCTTTACCGCGCCAAAGACAGCGGCCGCAACCGCATCGTCAACGCCGATTAAGCCCACCGCAGCAACAACTTAACTACCACAAAGAAAGTATTGCAAAAGTATTGTGTTTGTCCCGTCTATCTGCTATATAGATCTTCTTGTAGCATTGGCAGAGGACGTTTTATTAACTAGTTAACCAACTTCAAAACAAGAATCTAAAACCATGACCGACGCAATCGAACCACAAACCGAAAGCATGAGCTTTGCTCAATTATTTGAAGAAAGCATCACTGTCGTTAACGAAGGCGATGTCGCCGAAGGTACCGTTATCGAAGTAACCGACAACTTTGCCATCGTCGATATCGGCGATAAATCGGAGAGTGAAGTCTCACTATCCGAATTTAAGAGCGAAGAGGGCCAAATCGAAGTCAAGGTTGGCGACATCTTTGACGTGTTTGTGGAAAAACGCGAAGCGGACGGCGGCTTGCGTCTGTCCCGCGAAAAAGCGATCGGCATCAAGGTCTGGGAAGATATCGCTAAAATCCAGGAAGAAGACGGCACCATCCAGGGACGTATCGACAACCGAGTCAAAGGTGGCTTGTCCGTCGACATCGGCGTTCCCGCCTTCCTCCCCTACTCGCAAATCGATCTGCGCCCGGTCAAAGACCTGGACGCCCTCATTGGCGAGTCTTTCGACTTTAAGGTTCTCAAATATAATCGTAAACGTAACAACGTCGTTATCTCTCGCCGTGCCATCCTCGAAGAAGCACGCAAGGCCAAGCGCGAAGAGATGCGTTCCTCCCTGCAGGAAGGGGCAATCATCGACGGCACCATCACCAATATCACCGATTACGGTGTTTTCATCGACCTGGGCGGCATGGACGGTCTCTGTCATATCACCGATCTCTCTTGGGGTCGCGTCTCTCATCCTTCCAAGCTCTTCAAGGTTGGCGAGGACATCCAAGTCAAGGTCCTGAAATACGACAAGGAGACTGACAAGGTTTCTCTGGGCGTCAAACAACTTAAAGCCGATCCTTGGTCCACTGTTGAAGATCGCTACCCGGTTGGCGCCAAGACCACCGGTAAGGTTGTCAGCATCACCGATTACGGTGTCTTCGCCGAGCTGGAAGAAGGCGTCGAGGGTTTGATCCATATCTCCGAGATGGCTTGGTCCAAGAAAACCCGTCACCCCTCCAAATTGGTGGCGGTGAGCGACGAAGTTGAGATCCAGATTCTCAACATCGACAAGGACGCCAAGCGTATCTCCTTGGGCATGAAACAACTGCAACCCAACCCTTGGGATGTGGTGGCCGAGCACTATCCGGTGGGTTCCATCATTGAAGGCAAGGTCAAGAACATCACCGATTTCGGTATCTTCATCGGTATCGAGGAAGGCATCGACGGTCTTATCCATGTCTCCGACCTTTCTTGGACCGAGCGGATCAAGCATCCCTCCGAGAAGTTCACCAAGGGCCAGACCATCCAGGCTGTGGTCTTAAAAATCGATCAAGAAAACGAACGCTTCTCCCTGGGCATTAAACAACTCGAGCCCGATCCATGGCAAGAGACCGTTGAGAAATACCCCTTGGGCTCCACTGTCCAGGGCAAAATCACCAACGTCACCGACTTCGGCATCTTTGTTGAGGTTGAGGAAGGCATCGAAGGCTTGGTGCATGTCTCTGAGATCAGCAAAGAGAAGATTGAAACCCCAGTGGGCATGTACAATGTCGGCGATACCCTTGAAACCAAGGTTATCAATGTCTCTGCCAAAGATCGCAAGATCGGCCTTTCCATCAAGGCCTTGACCAATGATTCCGATGCCGGCAACTACGCCGACTACAAGCAAAAACAGGCCGCCAGTGGCCCGTCGACGCTGGGAGATCTGCTCAAGGAAGAGATGGGAAACAAAGTCGGTGACGGAGAATAAGCCGCAAGGCTTCTCCTGAACCCACTATTACGGCACGGTCATGACAAAAAGGTTATTCCGCCAAGATCATCCCGTCCTCTTCGGATTCTTTATCCTGGGGGGGATCTTTCTGATGTTCTGGGGTGGAATAACCTTTTTTCTTGCCCGGATTATAACCCCCGACCATGGCAATTTATTCAGTCAAGAAGCTGGCATCGGCATCCTTGAGATCAAGGGGGTCATCGTCTCTGCTGAAGAGCAGATGAAAGACCTCACCGCCTTCCGCAACGACAATAAAGTAAAGGCCATCATCGTCAGGATCGACAGTCCCGGTGGCGCGGTGGGAGCTTCTCAGGAATTATTCGAGGAGATCAAACGCACCGACAAGGTCAAACCGGTAATTGCTTCCATGGGCTCGGTGGCGGCTTCGGGAGGCTACTACGCCGCCCTAGGCACCAGGGAAATCTTCGCCAACCCAGGCACCATCACCGGCAGCATTGGGGTTATCCTCAAATTTGCTAACCTCAAAGAACTGTTCGATAAGATCGGTTACAAAAGCGAGGTGGTGAAAAGCGGGGCATTAAAAGACATTGGCGCTTCAGACCGACCGCTGAGCACAGAGGAACGAGCCTTCTTGCAGGCCCTGATCGACAATGTCCACAGCCAATTCATCCAGGCCGTGGTTCAGCAGCGCAATCTTACCGAAGATACGGTGCGTGGGCTTGCCGATGGTCGCATCTTTTCAGGTGCGCAGGCACAAGAATACGGCCTCGTTGACACGTTGGGCAACTTTACCAACGCCATCGACAAAGCCGCAACCCTGGCCGGGCTAGAACCCGACCAACCCAACCTCATTTACCCGAAAAAAGAAGACTTCAACCTGCTGCACTTTTTCTCGCAAGGGAACGCGGCGGGCTCGCTTTTCAACACCATATTGAATAACTACCCGGTTCTTGCCTATCAATGGGCCACGCCCCGGTAAGGCTGTATTATAAGGAAAGAAACAACAATGTTGAAAAAGGATTTGATTGCAGCGGTAACAGAACAGATGGACGGCTACCTGAAAAAGGATGTAGGACAATCCATCGACATCATACTTGACTCCATAACCGATGCCCTCACCGAAGGACGCAGGGTGGAAATCAGGGGCTTTGGCAGCTTTTGCGTCCGGCAACGGAAGGCACGCTCCACCAAGAACCCCAAGACCGGAAAAATCATGGATATTCCGCCGCGTAAAACCCTGCACTTCACCATGAGCAAATCACTTAAAGAACCGCTGGTTAAAAAAAACGACTAACGTCGCCCTTGCCTTCGCGCAACACTTCCACCGTGTCGCCGACCAATGACAGCAAACTCGAAGGCGAAGGATAGACCGGGCCGCCGTCAATAACCAGATCAACAAGATTGCCCAGCCGTTGCTCAATTTCATAGGCTTGAGAAAGCGGCTCTTCATCATCGTCAAGGATGGCACTGGTATTGAGGATGGGGTTGCCCAACGCCTCGATCAAGGCTAAGCAAATATGGTTATCCGGCACGCGGATACCAGCGGTTTTTCTTTTGGCGAGCATAATCTTCGGAACAATCTTCATCGCCGGTAGAACAAAGGTAAAGGCTCCGGGCAGATTCTGCCGCATCAACCGATAAGCAGTGTTTGAGATGTGACAGTAATCACTCACTTCCTTAAGACTATGGCACATAAAGCTGCAAGGCTTGTGCGGTGGTCTTCTTTTTATTTGGTGGACCCGCTTTACTGCCTTTTGATTGAAGATGTCGCAACCAATACCGTAAACGGTATCGGTAGGATAACAGATAAGGCCACCCTGGCGGATAACCTCAACAACCTGAGCAATCAAACGCGGCTGGGGGTTTTCGGGATTGATAGTTAGCAACACGGCGATTTCCTTGCCCGGTAATATTAATAATGACCTGTAAACAAGGTGAACTCTACCGGATTCCCCAGCGGGAGGCAACGGCAAACCACCTTTACGGGGCAGTAGACTTAGGCTCCAACACCTTCCGGCTTCTCATCGGGAGGATTGAAAACGGCCAGATCATCCCACTGCTGAAGAAGATGCACACCGTCAGGTTGGGCGCAGACCTCCACCGCACCGGCGAGATCAGCAAGCAAGCCGGCAAGAGAGCAGTTGCGGCCCTTACTGAATTCAGAGAACTTCTTGATCTCCATCAGCCCCATGCAGTACGGGTCTGCGGCACTGCTGCCTTACGAACCGCCACCAACCGGCAACAATTCCTGAACGAAGCCGCGACCATCCTTGGCATCAAGGCCGAGGTGATAGACGGCGAGCAAGAAGCATTTTTGAGTAGTGCTGGCGCTTTCACAGCCATGCACAAACAGAGCACAGGAACAATGCTACTGGCTGATATCGGTGGCGGCAGCAGCGAACTGATCACCGCCACCGCAACCACCATCGACGGCCTTAAGATCAACAGCACAATCAGCCTGCCACTGGGGGCGGTAAACCTAAGCGAGACCTATTTACATGCTGCCATCCCGGTGAAAAACGAACTACTTGCCATGAGCAAGCGGGTAGAAACCATCATCATACCCACCGTGGCCACAATGGCGACACCGCCACCAACCGTTATTGGTATTGGCGGCACCGCCACTGCCCTTGCCGCCCTTGACTGCAACCTGAACACTTATGACAGCCACCGCATTCAGGATCACCAGCTTTCCATGGCCAAACTTACCAGGATCCTGGCCAAACTCAGCCACTTATCCGGCTCTGACCGCAATCAATTACCAGGGTTAGGCCAGGGACGCGGCGAAATAATTATCGGCGGGCTGATAATCCTTATAACCTTGCTGAAAGTTCTTTCCGCTCCCGCCTTAACCGTCAGTGACGGCGGCTTATTGGAAGGGATATTACTTAGCGCAATAAACCATAACCACTAGCAATAAATAACGCCTATAAACCCTTCGCTGACCAACGAAAAAAAACTCTTCATTGACCGCACTCCCGATTATTTTTATAAAGGGAGATTAACAAATTTAATTCACTCTGCTTGAGGAGACTTCTATAATGTTACGAGACAAGGTCGAACGTGCCTATACCTTTGACGATCTCCTGCTGGTTCCCGGTGCATCCAATGTTTTGCCTTCGGATGTCAACCTGGCAACCCGCCTCACCAACACCATCAACCTCAACATCCCCCTGATCAGTGCTGCCATGGATACGGTGACCGAACACCGCACCGCCATCGCCATGGCTAGGGAAGGTGGCATTGGCATCGTCCACAAGAACATGACCATCGACGAACAGGTTCTGGAGGTGATCAAGGTCAAAAAATCCGAATCAGGGATGATCATCGACCCGGTCACCGTTGAAGAAGGTTCCACCGTGGGCGAGGTCAAAGATATCATGCGCAGCTACCGCATCTCCGGGGTGCCAGTGCTGCGAAACCAAAAGCTTTCAGGCATCGTTACCAACCGTGATCTCCGCTTTGTTTCCGATCTGGAGCTTCGCGTCCAAGACGTAATGACCAGTAAAAACCTGGTCACCGCCGAAGTCGGCATCACCCTGGAACAATCCAAGGCTCTCCTCCACGAACATCGCATCGAAAAACTGCTGGTGGTTGACGATGACGGCAATCTCAAGGGACTGATCACCATCAAGGATCTTGAGAAAATCAAACGATACCCCCAAGCCGCCAAGGATCCCATGGGCCGGTTACGGGTGGGAGCCGCCATCGGCATTGGCACCGAACTCGATTCCGTGGCGCGACTGATCAAGGCCGGAGTAGACGTGGTAGTACTGGACTCGGCCCACGGCCATTCCAAGAACATCCTCACGGCCCTTACCACCATCAAGGATGCCTTTCCTGATCTGCCGGTTATTGCCGGTAATGTCGCCACTGCCGAAGGCACCGAAGCGCTGATCAAGGCTGGTGCCGACTGCGTCAAGATCGGCGTTGGCCCCGGTTCTATCTGCACCACCCGCATCGTTGCTGGCGTCGGCGTGCCACAGATGAGCGCCATTGCCAACAGTGCCAGGGTCGCGGCGCAGTACGACATCCCCATCATCGCTGACGGCGGCATCAAGTTCTCCGGCGAGATCACCAAGGCCATTGGCGTCGGCGCCCATGTAATCATGGTGGGCAGCCTCTTCGCGGGCACCGACGAATCTCCCGGAGAAACCTTCCTCTACCAAGGTCGAACCTATAAGGGATACCGAGGCATGGGCTCGCTGGGGGCAATGAAGAAAGGCTCCAGTGACCGCTACTTTCAAGACGATGTGGAAAATCCCTCCAAGTTGGTGCCGGAAGGCATTGAGGGCAAGGTTCCCTACCGGGGGCCGCTGTCGGCAATGATTTATCAATTGATGGGGGGATTACGCTCTGGGATGGGATACGTCGGCGCCCACACCATCGAAGAATTGCGCCAGAAGGCCAAATTTGTCAACATCACCGCCGCCGGACTGAAAGAAAGTCATGTCCACGACGTCATCATTACCAAGGAGGCGCCCAACTACCGGTTGGGTTAATATAATCTGATGGATATCCATAGCGAACGCATACTGATCCTCGACTTCGGCTCCCAGTATACCCAGCTCATCGCCCGTAGGGTGCGCGAGGCCGGGGTTTATTGTGAACTTCATCCTTGGGACATGGAGCCAGAAGAAATCCGGGAATTTGCCCCCCAGGGAATCATCCTTTCCGGCGGCCCGCAATCGGTACACGTGGAAGAAACTCCCCGTGCCGCCGATCTGGTTTTCACCCTCGGAGTGCCGGTGCTGGGCATCTGCTACGGCATGCAGACCATGGCCGCGCAGCTGGGCGGAGAAGTAGAATCGGCTGATCACCGTGAATACGGTTATGCCCAGGTCCGCGCCCGCGCCCACTCGCCGCTCCTCAAAGATATTGAAGACGAGACCAGCCCCGAGGGCTACGGCTTGCTTGACGTCTGGATGAGCCACGGCGACCGGGTCAACAAGTTGCCGGACGGCTTCCATGTCATCTGCGAAACCGATAACGCCCCGCTGGCTGGCATGGCCGACGATAAAAGACATTTTTACGGGGTACAATTTCACCCGGAAGTAACCCACACCAAGCAGGGAGAACGGATTGTCAACCGCTTCCTGCACAAGATCTGCGGTTGCAACTCCCTCTGGACCCCGGACAACATCATAGAGAACACCATCACTCAGGTCCGCCAACAGGTTGGTGACGATGAGGTTCTACTGGGTCTTTCCGGCGGGGTTGACTCCTCGGTGGTGGCCGCCCTCCTCCATAAGGCCATCGGCAAACAACTCACCTGCGTCTTTGTGGACAACGGCCTGTTGCGACTGAACGAAGGGGATCAGGTGATGACCACCTTCGCCCGCCACATGGGGGTCAAGGTGATCCGGGTAGATGCCGAGAAACGGTTCCTGGACAATCTTAAAGGGGAAAGCGACCCGGAGAAAAAACGGAAGATCATCGGCAACACCTTCATCGAAATCTTCGAGGAAGAATCGGAGAAACTGACCAACGTCAAATGGCTGGCCCAGGGCACCATCTACCCGGACGTCATCGAATCGGCCGGAGCCAAATCCGGCAAGGCCAAGGTGATCAAATCCCACCACAACGTGGGCGGCCTCCCCGAACATATGAAACTGGGGCTGGTTGAGCCGCTGCGGGAACTATTTAAGGATGAGGTCCGCAAGATCGGCGTGGAACTGGGGCTGCCTTCGGAGATGGTTTACCGCCATCCCTTTCCCGGCCCAGGTCTGGGGGTAAGAATCCTTGGCGAGATCCACAAAGAGTACGCCGACACTTTGCGCCTTGCCGATGATATTTTCATTGAGGAACTTCGCAAACATGACCTCTACGACAAGACCTCCCAGGCCTTTGTGGTTTTCCTACCGATAAAATCGGTGGGGGTCATCGGCGACAACCGCCAGTACGCCCATGTGGTAGCCTTACGGGCCGTGGAAACCATAGACTTCATGACCGCCCGCTGGGCGCATCTACCCTACGATTTTCTCGACCATGTTTGCCGTCGCATCGCCAACGAGGTGGTTGGCGTCTCCCGAGTAGTGTATGATATTACCGGCAAGCCGCCGGGCACCATCGAATGGGAATAACAGTCATTGCGCGGATGATACCGCATCTGCGGCGGCATCGGCCTGCTCGCATAGAGGGGCTATGGCTCGCAGGCCTCTTTCTTGCACCTGCAGCATCATCCACGCAATGACAAATTTGGCACCACGGTCAACTTGTGCCATAACCATCACCCCTGGATTTTAAATCCTTTAACCCTCAATTTTCGTAACCTGCCATGCTAAAAACTGGAATCTACATCGACGCTGAAAACATCCGCCTCTGCGGCGGCTACGGCATGCGCTACGAAATCCTTGCCGAGATGGCCAATGTCGGCAACTCAACCTTGCTGCGGGCAAACTCATACGTGGTGGAAGACCGCCAGCGCACGGAGGAAGATTCAGAATACCGGCACAAACTCTATCGCTATCACGATATACTGCGCCAGTATGGCTTCAAACTGATCAAAAAATACGTCAAAAAGTTTAAAGATGCGGACGGAGTGGTCACCACCAAGGCCAATGCCGACATGGATCTGGCCATCGACGCCATCCTGCAGGCCAGAAACCTTGACAGAATCATCCTCCTCACCGGCGACGGTGACTTTGTGCGGCTGATCACAGCCTTACAAAATCGCGGTTGCCGGGTGGAAGTCATCGGCTTTCACAATGTCAGCACCGAACTGAGAGAAGCCGCCGACCTCTATATCTCCGGTTTTCTAATTCCCCGCCTGCTTCCCATTTCCGCCACCGACGACGACAAATGGCATCGCGGCACCGCCATCAACTACAACCCCACCAAGGGGTTCGGATTCATGCGTTACCACCGCATGACCGACGAGGGACTAACCAGCGACACCGTTTTTTTTCACCGCTCAAAAACAGAAAACGAAATTGACCCGCAACTTTTCAACCACCCCATGCAGATTTTCGAATTCAAAATCTTCTCCCAGAACGGCAACCGCCCGGAAGCCATTGACATTCGCCTCCTCCCCACCGAACAGTCACCGCGCCGCGACTTCTAAATCCAACCTTGCCAAAGACAGCTTCCTTTTCAATTATACTTTTTCCACTGAAGTCATATTTATGTTATTATTTGACATTCAAGCTAATTTGCCTTGAAAAATTGGCACGTTTGATTACTTTTCACCCCCCAGGAATAGGAATAATTTATATTTTCAAAATATTCTGGTACCCCAAGGGAAGAGTGTCAAAGCGCCAATTGATTTCGCCAAAAACTTATCATTCTCGGTAACTGCTCAAATGTTACGAATTTGCTGCGTTAACGTCCTGCTCACATACCAAGGTATCGGACTCTCCCTTCGATCGCTTACCTGTTCGCAGGACGATGTCTTGCATCTCCGGTCCCTGCAAACAGTTACAGCGACTGGTATCAAGGAAACAAAGCAACTATCCTGCAAGTAGTTGCCTTTACTGAACGCCATGGCACAAAGAAGACTGACCTCAACCAAGCTGAGACCGATATGGGCAAACCTAAAAAACAACGAACGGTAAAACACCCCCCCCAACAGGAACATCCCGAGAACAACCGTTCCTCATCCCGTGATCGTTTACAAGACAGTATCTTCAAGATCGCAAAATCCATTAACAGCAAACGGGCTAACAAAAAACGACAGCTAAAAGAAATCCTGGAAATTATCCTGGACTACCTCGGTGCCGAGCAAGGCTCCATCATGCTGGTGGAAAAAAGAAAATATCTTGAAGTTCAGGCTGCGTCCCGACCAGAAATCATCGGTATGCGGCAACCGCTGAAAGGCGAGTCGGTGGCATCTTGGGTAGCACAGAACGGCAAAGCCCTGTTTATTCCCGATATCGCCAAGGATAAACGTTTTCCCAGCCGTGGTGGCGCAAGCTACCGCAAGAACTCCCTCCTCTCGGCCCCCATCCTCAACAAAGGTCGTGCCATCGGGGTCATCAATGTTACCGACAAAACCGGCACCAAAGAACTGCTTCAAGAAGATATTACCTGCTTGATTGACTTTAGCAGTATGCTCCTCTGGTTGGTAATTCAACAGAACTTGAATGCTGAACTAAAAAAACAGCGCAATACCCTTCGCCAACGCAACAAAGAACTAAGACGTCACGAAGAAATCAGAGCCGAGTTATCAAAAACTCTCCTCCACGATCTGAAGGGTCCGTTGGCCGAAGTGGTGGCAAATCTCGACATTATCTCCTATTCCATAGACGAGGATAATCGGGAATTCCTCGAATCCGCCCAAATTGCTTGCGACCGAGCGGTGCGAATGGCCTCCAATTTGGTCTCGGTGGATAAGATTGAAGACGGCAAATTGAAATTACTCAAAGAGGATATTTCTCCGGTTAATCTTCTGCAAGAATCCATCAGCAGTATCAAGGGATTGGCAAAAATCAAGGGCGTTGAACTGCTCCTGGAACAAACCACCGAACCGCTGCCGAGGATACAACTTGACCGCACCATGATTCTGCGGGTAATGCAAAATCTGCTCACCAACAGCCTGGGCTACACAGAATCGGGCACCACCATCAGCATCGGTTGCCAACCGAACAAAAGTGGGAAAAAACTGGAATTTTATGTGCAGGATCAGGGGCCGGGCATTCCCGCCGCGCAACAGGAATCTATTTTCGAAAAGTACGCCCGGGTATCACAGCATCAAGACTCGTTAGTTGGCACAGGTTTAGGCCTTTATTTCTGCCGCTTGGCGGTGGAATTGCACCGAGGCAAAATCGGCATTGAGAGTACACTGGCAGAAGGCAGTCGTTTCTTTTTTACCCTGCCCCTATAATGTCGCGTCAAGCAGGAACTGCCATATCTGGCCCGACAAATTACTTCGCAATCATTGCGCCATTTATAGCTTAACGCGACACCAGAGATAAATAGCGGCAACCCAAGGATCCGGTTCATGAAATTACCGAAAGATATGATCTTCCTAATTATCGATGACATGGACAACATGCGTCGTTCCATCCGCGCCATGCTGCGCCTCATCCATTTCGGAAAAGATTTCTACGAAGCCGCCAACGGCCGTGACGCTTTAAAAATGCTTGAAAAAAATGACCTGACCGTGGATTTCATCATCTCCGACTACAAGATGCCCCACATGACCGGCACCGAGTTGCTGCACCGTCTTCGCAGCAATCGCAAATACCGGGACATCCCCTTCCTGATGATTACCGCCGAGGCCAACCAGGAAGTAGTCGCGGAAGCGGCGGAGCATGATGTTGATGCCTATATGACCAAACCTTTCGTCACCGCCTCGCTGGAGCAAAAAATACTCGAACTACTCCACCAGGCCGTCAACCCCTCCCCACTCACCTTGCACATGAAAAACGCCAGGGATCTAGAGGAGAAAGGAGATGTTGACGGAGCCATGAATGAAGCGAAAAAAGCCACCGCCGCCAACGCGAATTCCTCCCGCCCCTTGCGAGAACTGGGCCGCCTATCTGTAAAAAAGGGCGATTTCAAGGGAGCCTTACGATATTTCCTCAAGGCTATTGAGCTAAATCGGCTTGACGTCACCTCATACCACTATCTCGGCCAGATTTATTACAAGGCTGGAGATATCCCCAAGGCTTGCGAGCACTTTGCCACGGCCATGGAGATCAGTCCCCGCCATTCCGACCGGGCAATCAATTTTTCCAAGCTGCTCCTTAAACAAAATCGACTCAAAGAAGCGGAAAAAGTGCTCAAGCTGGTGCTTCGAAACAACATTGATGACATCGATCTAAAAGAGGATGTAGCCGAAGCATGTGGCCAGAACGGTCTCTACGAGATGGGTGCCAAAGCGTTTGAGGAAATCCTGAAAGCCGATCCCGAAAGATTCTATCTTAAAAAAAATCTCGGCATGACCCTCCGCCGGGCTGGCCACAACTTAGAAGCGGTCAAGATACTGGAAGAAGCACTGGCAAAAATCGGTGACGATATTGAAATCATGATGGAATTAGCTTACATATATATGGACTTAAAAATGCCCATGCGCGCTGACAAATGGGCGACACGCATCATTCGCGTTGACCCGGAACATGCAGCAGCCCGTGAACTTCTCCTGGAAATAAGCTAGCTATTCTTTTCCATTACTAAAACTAGAAACAAGGTCCATCCATGGCGGAGATCCATCCAATCCTGCTTTCCATCCACACCTTGCCCCATCAGGGCCGACGCTTACTAGAAGGCAAATGGCTATTTTTCGTCGACGCTCTCCGCAATCAACTCCTTAAGCTCGGCAAGGAAATGGAAGGCAGTAACGAAGATCTGATGCTTTTCAGTTATACCCACCCCGCCGAACCAATTATTTCTCTGCCGCAAATTCTTGCCAGCATCAAGAAAGAATTCCGCTGGGACCCTAATTCACTGGGCTCCCTGCCGATACAGATAGTCATCCACTTTGATAAAAAAGATGATCACTCCACCACCCTTCGTGATCTCTCATCTAACCTGTGGGACTTTCTCCGTCAGGAAACGATTTATATCACCCGCCCTCTAAAACTCCGCTGGCAAGAACTCATGCAGAACAGGGAGTTGCCATCCCATACCATGGAAAGCGAGGGAATGGGATTATACAAAATCACCTTTGCCAACACCGACAAGAAACAAGCCCCCCTCTTTCCCTACCGAGAACTTGCCATTCTCGGCAAACAGAAAGAATGCTTTTATTGCGGAATGACCACTCATCTGCCTGGCAACTGCCCCAGCAAATTACTAACCATGGACATGCAGGGCAGCAGTGAGGTTGGCTACCTGCCATTTGTGGAACTTGGCGAGATATACAAAGAAGTTCTTGCCAAACAAGACAAGATTACCACCGCCCTGGCCAGCGGCATCAAACCATCCCATATTCGTAAAAAACCGGCCTTGCTGGTCTTTGTTACTTACTTCGACCTCTTTAAACTATATCAACTAAGGTTCCTTCACAAACTAGCCTTCGGTTCTTATCGCAAGTGGGATGACATCCACAATCGCACCACAAAAAGTTTCGACAACCGCAACCTGCACCTCGGCTTCGACTGCCTGCGGGTAGGACAATACGAACAAGCAGAGAAACTCTTTTCCGACGAACTTACCAAAAGGGAAGGCAAACATTTTTTTGCCACAGTGGGTCTTGCCTTTTGGGCTCTTGAGCAAAAACGCGACAACGATCTCCAAACCAATCTACAAAGAGCTGTGAACCTCGCCTCAGAAGAAGTAGAGAAAATTTACATTAACCTACTCCTCGCCCGCCACTCAATTCTTACCGGCGACAAATGGAAAGCAGAACAAGCCCTTGACGCCGCATTCAACCTTAAACAAGACTGCGAGGAGGCCCGCTACGCCAAGGTGCAATTCCATATCCGTACCGGACAGGGGGATCAGACATTTCAGGAATTACGAACCCTGGCCGGAATAGATAAAGAATATTTCATAACCATGCTCATGGATCCAACCTTACTGCCAGTTCAAACCCTGGTGGAAGACATGCTCTCCTCCCGGCTCCACATACTCAACCAAGACGCCATCGACAACTTGAACAAGGCCCGCGCTGGCTGCGACGAATTGCGCTACTGGTTAACCGAAGACACCCCTGAACTCCAAGAGAACACCCAGGCCTTACTCAGCCTGGAAAAACAGTATGAACGGAAAAGTTATTACGATCTACTTGATGTCGTTCAACACTCCCAATCTATCTATTACGCCTGTCATCAAATCCGGGACAAAAAGCTTGAGGAAGTTAGCAAACGCCTGAGTAAAATAGAATCACAGCTGCAAGGCCACAAGCATTTTTGGAAACGTTACCCATACCAATCTTTCTTCGGTGACTTTACCGCTTCCCTAGAAAAGATCTCCGACCTGGCCCTACTGACACAAAAACTGATCAACCGCCGCACCGGGGAAACATACCAGGCTGCGATTAAGGAATTAGACAAGATTGAACCAGAACTTGCGGCCCTCAAAAAGGTCATCCAACGCATGGTTTGGATCAAACTGCTGCTGGACGGACTGCGCATCTTTGTCAAAAATATCCTAATCACCGAGACGCTCTTGATAACCTTGGCCTTGATTTCCTTTGTCACCATCAGCAGCATAACCTCTGGCAACCCCGACTCCAATCTGGCCAGGATCATCTCAAACCTGTGGTTTCAACGACAAGCCACCTTCATCACCACCGTCTTATTCGCGCCATTCATTGCTCTAATGATGACCATCTGGGAAGTAAGGAACCAGAGCCCCACCTAAACAACACTGTCCTCCGGCACCACGTCTGCCTTTTTCGCCACTACCTGTCAACCTGTTACCCCTGCCATGTGACTGTTGACAACCGCCAGTAAAACCTGTTGATAAGTTGTTGACAACCATGTTGGGAACCTGTGGAAACGATCTCTAAAAGCTGTAAATATGGTTTTGGCAAGGTGTTGATAACCTGTTGGCAAGACAAAACGTGGCAGCTATTCGTGACCCAAGGTATCTGCTGCTCGCTGGGGGAAAACAGCACCAACCCGCCGCACCAAGGCAGCCATTATCTTGGCCGAGCCCTAGACAGAACAACGCCAAAACCTGGTTATTAAATTCTCTAAACGGGGTGTCTTGAATAATTAGGATTTTCGTTGGAGAGCAGGTAGGCGATGACACGAAACTCCGAGGCAGGTGAGAAATTTGCCCACAGGAGGTACAGCTATCCATTTGGCCGTCAGAATCAAAGTAGTGTCTGTCCATAAATGAGGATTTTTGTCGTAGATTAAGGACTGCGAAAAAAATAAGCACAGGCATATACATGATATTCCGAGCATTATTTTTTGAGCATGACGCAGAGATACGGCAAAAAGACCATTTATGGACAGGCACAAACTAGCTTTTCCTTAACAACTTCCCTATTCGGCCCAAGAAATACAGCACCATACCAACAGCAGCTGTAACCTTGCCAACTTTAAGGAAGGCCAAATTATTATTCTGGTCTCCCCAAAGAATACCGAGGGCACCAAGGCTAAGGAGGATCGCCCCGATAACCCTACGTGTTTTTTCATTTTCTTCTAATTTCACCATTACAATCAAGCTCCTTAGGATCTAGCAATCTTTTCCAGCCGGGTCGATAAGTTGTAAATCTTTCTTGCCCTTGCGCAAGAGAAAACTCAGCGATACCGGCGGGAACAGGGTGGTCAGGAAAGCGATCACCACCAGGATCGAAAAGAGCACGTCATCAATAACCCCCAATTTAATTCCCACCGAAGCGATGACCAGTTCCACCGCCCCACGCCCGTTCATGGCGCATGCCACCACCATTGATTCCTTGTGGTTCATTTTCCCCAGATAAGTGCCAATCATCGCCCCACCCATCTTGCCGACAACGGCCAGTAGCAGCAGCAGAGCGATGAACCCAGCATGATCGCTGAAGATGTTGAAATTCATGTGGAAAGCCAGGCTAACGAAAAAAATCGGCCCTAAAAAACCGTAGGTAATGGAAACAAAACGGTCATTTATTTTCTGCAACAGATCCCGATCAACAATCCCTTCACGGACAAACAGCCCGGCCATATAGGCGCCGATGATGATGTGCAGCCCTGAAACCTCGGCCATCAAACCAAATAGCAAGGCCATGATCAAGGCAAAGGTGAATCCCTTGGTCTCCCGGCCGGAAAAATATCTGCTCAGTTTCGGGAAAACATGAATGCCGATCCAGATGGTCAAGGCGAAGAAAACCAGCACCTTGATCAGGTTATGGCCCATGGTCATCCAGTTGAAATGCGCCACCGTTGCCAATTCGATGATGGCGCTGAAGAGGGCAAAACAGAGGACGTCATCCACAATGGAAGCGCCGATGATCACCGGGGTAACCCGATAACGTTGCAGACACAGATCGTTGAGAACCCTGGCGTTAACAGCAATGGCAGTCACCGACAAACCGAGGCCGATGAACATGGACTGGACAACGGTGGTGGCAAAAAAGAAGTGGCAGACCAGATACCCCATGATGAAGGGGACAATAAAACCACCGAAACCCACCATGAAGGAAAGACGGCCCATACGTTGCAGATCGAAGGGGTTGGTTTCAAGACCGGCGTAAAACATCAGAAAAAAAGCACCCAACTCGGCGAGAACCTCAAGGGTCGGATCGGGATGGATGATATTGAGCAAACAGGGACCGAAGATGATCCCGGCCAGAAGTTCACCCAGCACGGGCGGCTGCTTGATCTTACGAAAGAGAACCCCAGCGCTCCAAACAATACACATCACCATCAGTAAGTTGATGGTTGGACTCTTCGGCAGCATATGTATTGTTGTCATTAACTCCATGCTTCCTCCCGGTACCTATTTGTATCACAGATCGGTGTAAGAGGAGATAGAAGTTCGGCGGCAGCACGACAACGGGGCCGGTCAGCCGGTTTCAGGAAGAAAGCTGGGCATGTTGACACCATTAAATTCCTTAAACTCGCCCCGGACACTGAGCAGGTGCGTCTCCACGTTCACCACCCCCCACTGGTAAAGCTGTTCCACCATGGTTCTTTTCTGCATGGGGACAACGAAGAGTGCCCAGCTACCCCGGAACCGTTCCAGCTCCTTACGGATCAAGGCCAAAGCGATCTCTTCGCTACGGGCCACACACGGGCCGAGCATGTTCAAAGCCGGATGTTGCACCGAGACCATGAAACCGTCAATACCCTGTTGTTCATTCTCATAAACAGTGGCGTGCAGAACTTGGCGTGGATTCTCAATGGCATACCGATAATCTCGTTCCCGACAGATATTACTAACCCCCATTTCCAGCATCCCCATCCCAGTCACATCGGCAATGGTCGCCTCCCGAACTCGCTCCTGCCCAGCAACCGTGGCAACAGCCAGGCCCGTCTCCGGCACCGTGAGCACCATATCCTGATGCACAACCCTGGGTACAAAGCCTGAGCGATTGTAGAGGGAGAATGAATCCATGTTGATAGCACTGCTGGCAATCCGACACGCATTGTAGCCGTTGTGGTCGGTGTAGTCAGTGATGTGGTTAACCAGAGCTCGCCCCACCCCTTGGCCAAGATAGTTGGGATGTACACTCATGATCCCCAATGAGACATGATGCTCACGGGGATGATAAAAACAGGAACCCATCATCCTTCCGCTTTTGGCCTCGAAAGCGGCAATGCTGCAACCAGGACTGAGGTCATTATATATATGATAGAAGATCGCAGTCTCATGGGGGGAGCAGGTAAAATAATCGCGCCCCCATCCATGTTTCCAGTACCAAAAATTAAAGGAGACATAGAGCAAGTCGGCAAATTCAGTGACATCATCGGGGGCCAAGGGACGAAGAATCATGGGTTTGCTCCTGTTGCGAAGAAGAGGGCGTTGATGAGCCATAGGCATCCTGGGCCAGAGGTGGCATCGGCATGCCTACAGCTATAGCAATTAGCAAAATTCTACTCTTTTCCGCCAGCAGACTGCAAAAGGAATATCCTTAACGGGTATTTTTAGTCAGGGAAAATGTGATCATCCCCCGGAATTAGCTCCTAGAAAAGTTTTCCATCCCGGCTATGCCGAACAACCAATTTCCTGATCATTTCCACCAGACCTCTGCCCAGAAGGTATAGCGGTTCAATCCCGCTGTTATCCGTGGCCGTCTGGTCGAAAAGGATATTAAGCTTCGCTGGAAATACCTCTTCCCCCCGCCAGTAGTTGATCAGAAATGGAACCTGCGGTAAGGGATGGATAACCAGAGAATGATCGGCATTGGTTATCCCGGTTAGAGCCTGAGCACCGAAAAGTGACAAAATCTCAAAGAAGAGATCGGTATGGGTATCGGCAATTTTTTGCATATCTTGCTCACAACGATGGGCAAAAAATCGGTTCCATTGCTCCGCACCGGGTAGTTCATTGAAAGGTATCCATTCTCCCGATGGTTCAATGCCCTTACTGTGCAGGATATAGTTCAAGAGCGGCACCTCTACCCATGGATTTTGATGACAGGAAGAAATCATCTTGCCTGTTGCGTCCACCCGGAAATCCTTGCCAAGGCAGCTAATGACAATCATTCCTTCCTTGATGGGTGCATGTATCCGCTGCGCTGCGACTTCCAGATCTATACTTTTAATCTCCTGCCGGAACCGGTGTAAGGATTGTTCCTGTTCATCGGCCAAGGCGTTTCTCTTGACGATTGCCCCGGATAGATCCCGGTGGCTTTTCATATCAATGGCTGGACAATCCTCAAGGCTCTTCTGACCTTGAATCACCGCCACTGCGAAAGCCATACAGGAAGGCAGCATACATTTACGGCAGTTTGATTTATTGAGATGTTTATAGAGTTCCAAAGGATTTTTGATTTTAGACATGATACGACCCTCCTAGCAAAAGTGAATTATTGCTGGGAGTAAAGCAAAAAACGCGACGCCGGACAATCGCCCGAATGGGGGATTTTATGTTTTTCTGGCGAGGGAACGCAGAAAATTAGATGAGATGATGCCGGGCGGCGAGAACGGCGGCTTGCGCTCTGTCGTTAACGCCAATCTTTTCGTAGATGTGGAGAACATGGGTTTTGACGGTTTGGGGACTGATGCATAACCGTTCGGAAACCTCAGGGTTGGTGAAGCCTTGGGCAATGAGTTGCAAGACCTCTATTTCCCGTGGGGTGAGAAGCGATTTCAAATCTGAATCTGCTGGCGGCAAGGGAAGTTCCGTAACCGGCAAGTCAAGCTCGATGGTGCTGGTAAGCTGTCCTTCGCAATCTATAATTGGATAGACAGCTTTTGTCTCCATTGGTTGGGCAAAACCGTGGCACTGACTGGTGGTAGCCTTTCCTTTGCATAACGCCCCGGCAAAAGCAAGACAACTGGGCAGGCCGCATTGCCCGCAATTAGTTTGCGGCAAGATTTTGTAGATATCAAAGGCAGAGAGGTGTTTTGCCTTGCGGTGGTTGGGGACAATTACCTGGCGCTGGGCATGGATATGGTTAAGGAATTGTAAAAGATGGTCGGCAAAGATTTTGGCATGGGCATGGTCGTTTAAGCCCGCCGCAATGATCTCATGGGAATAAAGGGTGCATTGCACCCCGGCAAAGAGGCACTGGATACGCTCAGGCTGCGAAAAATACCGGGCACCATCAATGCTGCTGTTGAGATACGGAAAAAGGGGAGCCAGATCGCTGGCAACCTCCAGATGGATGCCGTGCTTGGGAAAGGCGCAGGTCATGATCCCGACCCGTTTGACGATGAAGCTGGTATAGCCGGCAAGAAAAACCTGCGGCTTAGTCTCTGGCTCAAGATGAACTAAGGCCATTTTTTTCCTCAACATAAATTGTCGACCAACCACCGTGGTAAGACCGATATTCTTTTTTCCCGTTGGTTACGTAGTTTTTTTACCCTGTTTCTTTTTGTTAATGGAAAACAGACTGCGAATATACAGGGTCTCCACCTTCTTTCTCGCCCATGGCGTTTTACGCAGGAGCTTGAGACTGGAATTGATGCTGGGATCCTTGGTGAAGCAGTTGATGGGGATCTTCTCGCCCAATTTTTTCCAACCGAAATGTTCCACTAACTGGGTAACGATCATCTTCAGAGTAATCCCATGCAGAGGACTGTTTGGTTGAGTGGTGCTCATGATCGATTTTGCTCCAGAGCCAGATGAAGTTTGCGACCCACCCAGGCGTCGGTGGCCGCATACTGGATCTGTTGCGGGGTGAGGACATCCTTCGCCCAGTTGGAGGTCTGAGCCCCCTTACCGATACGAAAACCCAAGAGGACGGCGGCAAGCCCCCGCAAACCATGGTTTTTAATTCCTGCTTGTTTAGCGATATCGCCCAGATCCTCAAAACCTCCAGCCTTGAAGGAGGAGAGTTTTTTGAGCTCACGGATGTCGTAGTCCAGGCTCACGCCAGCCTTGGTTACCGCCGGATCAGAAAGGAGATCACATAACGGCGGGACCAGCCCCAGATGGTTGAGCTGAAAGATAAAGACCTCCTTCTCGTTTGCCAACTGTAGGAGAGAGGGCAGATAGCTTTCTCCTTTAGTATAGGCAGGGCGAGTTTCGGTATCAAAACCAAGGAGAGTATGCCCGGCAAGCTTATCCATGGCCTTGCCCATTTCTTCTCCAGTTCGAATCACACTCACCGGCCCCTCCCACCGTTTGATGGGACAGTTGTTAATCTCATCTTTACTCATTCGACGGTCAAAGCCTGGCCGAGCTGGGTCATGGTGGGTCATTTATTTCGTCATCCGTCTTTTGTTTCTTGTTATTATCAGCGCGAACATAAAAATGCATCCGCTACATCATAAGATGGTTTGTTTATTTTCGCCACCAAGTGACGAGAAAACAGCGATCCTCAATTGCTCGACGGCTTTGCCGAAGGAAACTCACA
>JAQYVW010000127.1 GCA_030145325.1 Desulfurivibrionaceae bacterium | reverse complement strand
CCTGAACCGGGCCTCGACGGAGTCCTTGGTCACCTCCATGGCATAGGTGTCATCAAAGAGGTTCTGCACATCCAGGGTCACAGCCCAGGGCCCTTTCCCATAGCCGACCATGAGATTGGTCAGGAAGGTATAGCCCTCATAGGTCTCGGAATTGGCGGCATCGACGTAATAGCGTCCCCAGGTGGAGGTGGTGACACTGCACTTAAATCCTTCAGCATGGCGATACCGGGCAAAGAGGGAATACTGGTGCTCGGGGATATAGGGCAGCTGGTTACCGCTGCGATCGTACAGGACACCACGGATCGGCTCACTGAATTCGTCAAAGGTGAAATCGCTGTAGGTGTAGGTGCCGCCGATGGCCAGCCCGTCCAGCGCCTGATAGGAGGCCGTAAACTCGATCCCGTTTTTTCTGGTCTCGCCGGCATTATTATAGGAGCTCTCGCCGCCCGGGAGAATGGTCTGCATCACCTCGTCGCTCACCTGCATATGAAACAGGGCCAGGTCCAGGGCATGTCCGCCCTTGAAACGGGCCTTCAGGCCGGTTTCGTAATTGACAGTGGTTGCCGGCTTCAGGTTTGGGTTGTCTTCCAGTTCCGATGACTGGGGGGTTTGGAAACCGGTGGAAAGCGTGCCGTAGATACTGTAACTGTCGTTTACGGCATAGGTCACGCCCAGCCGTGGGCTGACCCGCTCAAAGGTTTCATCAATGCTGATGCTCTGCCTATTGTCAACATAACGGGCTGCCGCATAGGAATATTCCTGGTACACCTCGGAATCAATCTCAAAGATGACGCGGTCGTACCGCAGGCCGAGGTCAACAAGCCAGGCATCCCCGGGTCGGAGCGTTTCCTGGAGATACAGGCCCCACTTGTTCACAACTTCGTCACCGCTTTCCATGAGGTCGCCTTTTTCATCGGACAGGGTGAAGAGCAACCGGCCTGAAACGGAAGTAATGATGTCACGGTAGGTGAATTTCTCACTGTCCATGCTGTCCTGTTGACCACTGACGCCGGATACCAGTTCAGAATCCAGCCCAAAAAGCTGGTGTGCGAAGTTTGCCTGCACATCGGCACCCAAGATATCGGCGCCGCCGTCGTTGATGCCGCCCGTGACCGGATGAAAATGTTGCCAGTTCTGGTAATAGACCAGGGGTTTGATGGTGACCGGCCCCAGGGGCTTTTCATATTTCAGGGTGGTGTAGTAGATGGTGCTGTCCCGGGCCGAGTGCCGAAAGGGATCGTCGGTGAGTTGGCTGATGTCGCTGTCGAACTGTTCAAGGCTCAAAGTGCCGGGCAGCTCGATTTCCGCCTTGGTCATATTGATATTCAACTCCAGGGAGGAGTTGTCGTCAAAAGCACTGCCGAGTTTCACCCCTGCCTGGTTGGATTCAAATTCATTATGCTCCCGCCAGCCGTTGGAGGATTTATGCGTTCCGGAAAGGGTGGCATAGACGTCCTTGACATGGCTGCCGTATACCGCGCTCAGCAACGTGGTGTCATCGCTGCCATATCCCATCTTCAGGCTCTTGATTTCCTCGAAGGGGCTCTTGGTGATGACATTGATGACGCCACCGGCGGCGTTGGCCCCGTACAGGGTAGAGTTGGGGCCCTTGGTCACCTCAACCTGTTCGATGAGCTGGGTGTCGACAAAGTCGAGCCTGGTGAAACCGTCCGGGTCGGTGATTGGCACGCCGTCGAGCAGCACCATAATTTCCCTGATTCCATAGCGGGCCTTGAGTCCGGCTCCCCGAATGATGAGCCTGGCGTCATATCCACCGCTCCGGGTCTCCGCTTGGACGCCGGCCACGCCCTCCAAGGCTTCCTTGACGCCGATCAGGCGCGAATCCTCAATGGTCTCCTGGCTGACCACGGTGACCGCCGCCGGTACTTCCCGAATGGAGCGCTTACTCCTGGTGGCGGTGACCACGATCTCTTCGAGTTCATGTTTGATCGGTTCCCCGTCAGCACCATGGGCGGATCCGACAGCAGCTAGCAGTAGTGCGCCGCCCAAAAAGAATAGTGCTCGTCTCATAATGATTCTCCTCACCTTGCTGGGGGCGGCCAGCAATCTGTATCAGGAAAAAATTTACGGCAAAGATGTAATTACCTTTTTCCTTAATGTTTATTTCAATTTTAGGAAAAAGTTTACTGTAAAAATGTAATTTCCATTTATCCTTTTTAATTATTTCAACATTGCCATTAAAAATAAAGGGGAAAATATATTTAGTTCTGCTTAATAATTTTCTTTCTATGGCCATTATGACTATTGCGACAAATTGCCACAGTTGTCTGTTGTATCCGGATCAGTAAAAACAAGATATGAACTAAAGTTGTTCAGTACTTATGGATCGTGAACCAGCGTTATTTCTATTATGATAGAGAACTTGTAAAACGTTCTCAACTTTATTTTTCATTTCATCAAGGGGGCATGGCATATCGCTGCTTGAGCTTTCTCAGCATTCTTTCAAGGGGTGATGTCAAGGAATCTGCCAAGCGCTACCTATTTTTAAAGCAGCTCAGCCCCAAAGACCTGGAAGATGTACTTTCTCTCATCATGGGTGAAGGTGGTGATCTTGGGCGACAGGCTGGCTGAGATCAAGAGACTGACCATTCTTAATGTTATGTTGCGAGCTTGACGTTGGAACCTACCCGTATCAACTCCTGGGAGGCTTCTTTCTGGGCGTTTGCTGACAAGGGTATCTTAGGGTAGGTAAAAGAGGGGACAGGTACGAGGTCAAGGGCTATCAAAAAGTGTTACCCATGCACCGAGAACAAGGTGTAATCTATGGATCAGGACTATAGTAAAAACAGCTTTTAACCAGGCACTGTACGTGGCAGCAAGAGGCTCTTTTCATTCCACGCCCTTTCAGGGAGCGGCAACGGAGCTTAAATGTTTGGGATGCGATAAAAAAATACCAGGAGAATTGCTATGGCGACCTTATTTGAGCAAACCACGATAAACGGCATGACCATCCAAAACCGCCTTGTCCGCTCAGCTACCTGGGAAGGGATGTGCGAGGTAGATGGGCGACCCACTGCAAAGCTGGCAAATTGGTATGGTGATCTCGCCCGCGGCGGCGTTGGCTTGATTATCACGGGATATAGCTTTGTCAGGCCAGAAGGTAAACAGCTCCCTGGCAAGATGGGGATCCACACCGACGATTTTGCCCCGGAGATGAAAGCCCTCACCAAGGCGGTCCATGACCAGCAGGGCAAGATATGCATCCAATTGGTCCATGCCGGGGGGCAGACTGATGCCGCCACCGCTCACCGCCAACCCCTTGCCCCATCAGCCGTCCAAGTTGACCAATTTCCTGAACTTCCCCAGGAAATGTCAAAAAAAGATATCGCCGAGGTCGTAGTGGCCTTTGCTGATGCGGCAAGACGGGCGAAAAGCTTCGGTTTCGATGCCATCCAGCTGCATGGCGCCCATGGCTATTTGATCAATCAGTTCCTCTCGCCTCTCACGAACAAGCGTACGGATGAATACGGCGGCAGTATTGACAAGCGCTGCCGGTTTCTCCATGAAGTTTATCAGGCCGTCCGGCAAACAGTGGGTGCCGATTTCCCCGTGATGATTAAGCTCAACGGTGCCGATTTTGTAGAAGGCGGCTTGCGTATCGAAGATGCGGTCTATGCGGCGACACTCTTGGATAGTGCGGGCATCGATGCCATTGAGGTGAGTGGCGGCACCTCCGCCTCGGGGGACAAAACCCCGGTGCGCATCAAAATTGATAAGCCAGAGCAGGAGGCTTATAATCTTGCCTTGGCCAAGCAAATCAAAAAGGCGATCACCTGCCCAGTGATGGTGGTTGGCGGCTTTAGAAGCTTTGAAGTGGCGGCAAAGACTGTGAAGGATGAAGGGATTGATTATATTTCCATGGCCCGACCATTCATCAGGGAGCCTGACTTGGCCCAACGGTGGGGGCAGGGTGACCACGCCCCGGCCAAATGCATATCCTGCAACGGCTGTTTTCAGCCGGGCTTTAAGGAAGGGGGGATCTATTGCGTGATAGAGGCAAAAGAAAGGGAGAAAAAGGCATAATATTATCCTCGTTAAAGGTGGTCTGCCCTCTGTTTCGCACAAATTAAGACAACAAGGAATGCAATGATGAACAGATATATGTTGATGGGATTAATTGTAGGGATGCTGTTTTGGGCAGGTAATGTTGGCGCAAAAGAGATCAGTCTCAACCCAGGAGAAATATACCGTCAGGGAGATCTCACCGTTACCTGCGGTCAATCGTCAGCTGATATCCCCTTGGCCCTTAAGGACTGCCAGTACTGGGACGATTTTAACAAAGAATGCCTGTTTGAAAAAACAACGTATATCTATAAAAACATCAAATGTGTTGAAGAATGCCAGCACTGGGATAAGTTCTTCAGCACCTGCCATTACCAGACAAAATGTACTTTCTACCCGGCC
>JAQYVW010000126.1 GCA_030145325.1 Desulfurivibrionaceae bacterium | reverse complement strand
TTGAGAATGCACTTCTTTCCGCTCTTCCAGGGAAGCAGAGCCCCCAGTTGCACAGCAGGCTTCACCAGATGATGCTCGACGGAGTTGTTACCCAGGCTGAAGCATTGATGATTCTTGAAGGGGACCCCTATGTGGCTGAACGCCATGGGGTCAATGCAATGGATGAAAGAGATGAAATCTACATAGACCGGCGCAACCGGGTGAATGACATTTTGCAGCATACGGTGCGTGAAACCGAGCAAAAAAATTCTTTTCGAAAGTCTCTAGGCTTGGCCTCGGTTAATCCCCTCACCGGTGTGCCCATATTGATTGTGGTGCTCTATGCAATGTACAAGATCATCGGCGTATGGGTGGCAGGTGGTGTGGTTGGTTTCACTGAGGAAACAGTTATGCAGGGCCATTATGAGCCGTGGATTCGCACCCTTGTCTCAGTGGTTATCTCCTCAGACTCTGCCTTAGGGCAAATACTTATCGGCGAATTTGGCTTATTGACAATGACCATAACCTATCTCCTGGGGCTATTGTTGCCCCTGGTTCTGGGTTTCTATCTTGTTCTGTCCACCCTGGAGGATTCAGGTTATTTACCGCGACTTGCCACTCTCGTTGATCGAATGATGACCAGTATCGGTTTAAATGGGCGTGCGGTTATCCCGATTATCCTCGGCTTTGGCTGCGTACAGTTGGGGACCATAACCACCCGGCTGCTGGCCACAAAACGGGAAAAATCCATCGCCACCATCCTTTTGAATTTTGCAGTCCCATGTTCGGCCCAGATTGGTGTGATTGCAGGAATGCTGGCTGCGTTAGGTGGTAAAATGATAGCGCTTTATATTACCGTCATTTTCACATCCTTGGCGGTTACCGGGACTATTCTTAATAGAATTATACCAGGCAAATCTTCAGCCTTGCTGATCGACCTGCCGCCCATGCGTTTACCAAGGGCAGAAAACGTTATTCGTAAAACACTTACAAGGTCCTTCTTTTTCATGAAAGAGGCCTTCCCCTGGTTTTTCCTCGGTTCATTTATCGTGGCAATACTGCAGATTTCCGGTGGACTTGCTGTCTGGCAGCGTCTTCTCGCTCCTTTAACTGAAGGCTGGCTACAAATTCCCAAGGAGGCAGCCACAGCCTTTGTCATGGGAATGGTGCGACGAGATTTTGGAGCTGCCGGTCTGACGGAACTTGCCATGTCGCCTATACAGATTGTTACATCGCTTATTGTTATCACTCTTTTTGTGCCGTGTATTGCTTCATTGATGATCCTTTTTAAGGAAAGGGGCTCAAAAGAGGCCATCTTGGTCTGGGGCGGTTCCTGGGTGGCGGCCTTCGTGGTGGGGGGCGTTTTTTCACAAATCATGATTTAGGGAAAGAAAATGATTCAGACAAATACATTGCAACAGGTTTTCGAACTACTGGTGTTTTTTCGAAAAAAAGAGGCGCCGGTTGCAGCTCCGGCCAGGTGCCCGGAGTGTCACTATCTTCTTGATCGCCCCCATGCCTTTCGATGCTCGCGTTGCAGGGCTGAAATCCCCCAGGCACGGGGCTGCAGCGGCTGCGGAAAATGTAGGCAAATGAATAAATCTTCATGAGGTCAGGCCAAGATAACCACTTGAGATAACGATCTATAGTTATAAAAAACAGCCCTCTCCATAAGCCACATAACACATGTACAGAGCGAAAAGACATTGTCTCCCTGGTCAATGACGCATCGGTGCCATAAGAGAGATTTCCTGCTTGATTTGACCAATGCGAATAAACAGAGAAAAACCCGAATGGCGCTAGTTCAAGAGGTGATGCGGGAGGGATTGTCGAAACTCGCACAAAAAAAGGAGCATTGGGGTACTTATTCCTTGCTCATGCCCCTCTCCTTTCTCCTTCAGAACTGAGGGGATTCAAAAAACACGATCATAAATAGAAAGAAATCTTGGTCTATTCCCTATTTCCAATAGAAATCGTTAGACGAAAAGGTGTATGTTGAAAGAATCTATAGTATCAGAACATATTTATAACAACATAACTCAAAAGAACTTTTAAAAAATCAGGATACCGAGAACGTGAACCAGCGAAGCTTCGAGAAAAGTTGCCCCCCAGAAAATCTAACCAACCTGCCCCCTTTGGGCATGGATGCCGATGACTTCGTCGATAATTTTCGGCGCTATTATACCTATCACCTGGGTCGAGACAAGAATTGCCGCTTACTTCATTACGCCTTCCGTGCCTTAGCCCTGGTCCAGAAAGACCGGATTATGGAACGATGGCGCAAGACTCGGTGCACCTATAAAGAACAGGATTGTCGCCGGGTCCACTACCTGTCCATGGAATATTTGATGGGGCGGGCCTTAAGTAATGCCATGCTTAACCTGGGCACTGAAGAGGAAACCATCAAGGCCCTGCACAAGCTCGGTATGGATCTGGAGGAACTGGAATCGGCCGAACAGGATGCCGGTCTGGGCAACGGCGGTCTAGGCCGCCTAGCCGCCTGTTTTCTAGATAGTTGCGCCACCCTGCAACTGCCGGTGATCGGTTATGGAATCCGCTATGAGTATGGGATGTTTCGCCAAGCCATCAAGAAAGGCAAACAGGTTGAGGAACCGGATCATTGGCTGGAAACCGGCAACCCCTGGGAACTTGAGCGTCCGGAATATAAACAACGCATTCAATATGGCGGTCGCAGTGAGGAGTATACCGACAGCAACGGTCAGTTGCGCCGCCGTTGGGTTGAGAGCCGGGATGTGCTGGCCGTGCCCTTTGATATTCCCATCGCCGGTTACGGCAACGATACAGTCAATTCCTTGCGGCTCTGGAAGGCCATGGCAACCCAGGATTTTGATCTGGGCGAGTTCAATGCCGGATTCTACCCCGAGTCTGTGGCCGCCAAGACCGCAGCAGAGCACATCACCATGGTCCTCTATCCCAACGATGCCAGTGAAAACGGCAAGGAATTGCGCCTGAAGCAGCAGTATTTCCTCGCTTCGGCCAGCTTGAAGGATGTGCTCCGTCGTTGGGTTTATATCCATGGTGATGAATTTTCCGATTTTGCAGCCAAGAACTGCTTTCAGCTCAACGATACTCACCCGTCCTTTGCGGTTCCGGAACTGATGCGACTGCTGATGGACGAACATGGCCTGCAATGGGACGAGGCCTGGGAGATCACCACCAAATCCATGGCCTACACCAATCATACCCTACTGCCCGAGGCCTTGGAGAAATGGCCATTACGGTTGTTCCAACAGTGGTTACCCCGGCTCCTGGAAATCATCTACGAAATCAACGCCAATTTCCTTTCCGAAGTGGCCTCCAAATGGCCCGGAGAGGGTGACCGCCAGCAACGAATGTCGGTGATCGAAGAAGGGGGAGACCCCCAGGTGCGAATGGCCTATCTGGCAATCATTGCCTCGTACTCCATCAACGGCGTAGCGGCCCTCCACTCGAAATTGCTGGTCAATGGTCTGTTTCGGGATTTTCATGAATTGTGGCCTGAACGATTCAACAACAAAACCAACGGCGTTACCCAGAGGAGATGGCTTGCTGCCTGCAACCCAGGGTTGCGGCAACTCCTCAATACCACCATTGGCCAAGGTTGGTGCACGGAACTGGAGCAGCTCAAGAAACTGGTCCCCTATGCCGAGGACCCAGCCTTTCGGGAAAAGTGGCGTCTTGTGAAGCACCACAACAAGGAACGATTAACAGAGCTGGTCAAAGCCGATTGCGGCGTCACCTTTGACCCAAACGCCCTGTTCGAGGTCCAGGTCAAACGGATTCATGAGTACAAACGGCAGCTGCTCAGCGCCCTCCATGTCATTCATCTCTACGACCGAATCAAACAAGGCGACACCACAGACTGGCAGCCGCGCTGCATCCTCTTTGGCGGCAAGGCAGCTCCGGGCTATACAATGGCCAAGCAGATCATCAAGCTGATTTGCAATATTGCCGAGGTGGTCAACAATGATCCCCAGGTCGGCGACAAGCTCAAGATCGCCTTTTTGCCAAATTACCGGGTCTCGGTGATGGAGGTGATCTGTCCGGGGGCCGATTTGTCCGTACAAATATCAACGGCGGGCAAGGAGGCTTCGGGTACCGGCAACATGAAATTCATGATGAACGGCGCCCTGACCATCGGCACCCTGGATGGGGCCAATATCGAGATCCTCGAAGAGGTGGGAGCAGAAAACTTCTTCCTATTCGGCCTGAACGCGCATGAGGTTTCAGAACTGCGATCCGGGTACGATCCACGCTCCACGGTGAAACAGAACCCTGATCTGACTCGGGTCATGCGGTTATTGCAATCGGGCCATTTCAATCAATTCGAACCGGGGATCTTCGATACCATTATCGACTCAATCCTGAGCCCCCATGATCCATGGCTGGTGGCTGCAGATTTTCATACCTTTGTCCAGGCACAGAAACAGGTAGCAGAGGAGTTTCAAGATCAGCAGAAATGGGCCAAGAAAAGTATCCTCAACGTGGCCTACAGCGGCAAATTTTCCAGTGACCGGACCATCCGGCAATACAACGAGGAGATTTGGAAGACAACCCCCACCACGCCCATGAGCCCGGGGGCCATTGACGAATAACAATCAAGTTCTTCATATTCATGGGGTCTGGCAGTTCTCAGGCCAAGGAAATCACTTGATTTTGATA
>JAQYVW010000050.1 GCA_030145325.1 Desulfurivibrionaceae bacterium | reverse complement strand
TATCAAGCCCTTTCATATACATTGATCCTTCATTCTGTTTCTGATTGCATCATTCATAGCTTCTACAGACACGGCTTTCCTTCCCGGTTTGTGCAACTTGCAGAAAATATCGTCTACCTTTTTAGATACAGGCCTGATTATGGCTTCGCCATTTTCGGTGACAATAATTTCAATTTTATCGCCGGAATGCAATTTCAGAGATTCTCTGATTTCCTTAGGGATAGTAACTTGTCCTTTCGTTGTCAGTGTAGCTAATGTCATATCACACTCCTTACTTTATTTAACAATCTTACCTAATGGTAAGGGTAGCACCTTAAGGTGTCAAGGGATTATGACAGTTTAGTTGTGGTGTGTGTAACTTGTCAGGAACAACCTGGGCTAACCCATCAAAATCAAAAAAGCGGTCGCCAATGGCCATCAAAAAAGGCCCCGGCGGAAACGAATCCGTCGGAGCCTTTTTTTGTCTCGACTAATCGAGAAAGAGTCGCTTAGTAGATTAATCTTGCAAAGGAAGCTGCCGAATCCTTTCTCTGCGCCAGACCAGCACAACGATAGAGTCCATATAGTATGGTAAACTTGAGAGGCCATCGTGGTCAAGACCTCGTAAGATTGGTGTTGTGACTCAACCCTTACAGAGAAGGAGCCACGATGACCGATTATGAGATAAACGTCCCCGGCAACCTGTTGTCGAGGATTATGACAGAGCAAAATTCCTGGCAAGTTTGCTTGAGGTGATATTGAACCAGGTTCTGGAGGCCCAGAGCCGGTCTCGCTATTTCGTATCAAGCCAGATGGACCAGCACAACAGGTAGAAGGGGTTGTAAAGCATTACTCCGCTAATCTGCGGGCAAGAAAAAACCCGCTTTCCTTTACAGGAAGCGGGTTTCTAGACGATACCAATGGTATCGGATAATACGGTGGGGTGAGCGATGGGACTTGAACCCACGACCTCCGAGGCCACAACCCGGTGCTACCACCAGCTGAGCTACGCTCACCATTTAAAACGTCACCTCAGTTGCATCGTTGCCACAACTGAGACGTCCTTATAATAAATTGCCCTTGGTTTGGCAAGCGCAAATCATCCCAAATTAATCTAAATCTTTATTACAGTGCATACAGACCTTGGCTTGGGCCTTAATGACTTCCTTGCAGTAGGGGCATTCTTTTTTGAAGCAGGCCTTGAGCAGTTGGGGGATGGCGATATTAACGCAGTATTGCAGTTCTTTGTTAGTGAATTTGTGGTTGTTTATGGCGTCAAGGCAGGAAAGGTCTTTGAGCTTGGGAATAAGGTCGCAGGCTCGTTTCCGGCTTTTTGGGTCAGCCTTATCATCAAGGAGTACCTTGAGAAGTGGTTCAAGGTTCTTCTCGGCGACACAGGTGTCAAATTGGGCCACATAGTCCAACTCATCGGCATGACGTTGGTTTTGCGCCTTGACCACATCCAGATCGATGATCGAGCCGGTAAAGGCGGCCTTTCCCTGTACCATCATTGCCGAGCCTTTTGGTTCTCCCGGCACCAGCATGTAGCGGCAGGCTGAGGAATGACCGTACTGTTCTTCAAAACGTGCCCAGCTATTGGCAAAGAGTGAACACTCGTCATTCAGGCAGATGAATAGTACATCGCTACCCCAGCCAAGACCGTCGCCCACATGAAAGGGCGGGGTTTCGCAGCAGGAAAGACGCGTATTGCAGTGCGGGCAGTAATGCTCCTCCTGAATGTATTTTCGACAGGCGTCATAGTCCAGCATGGGTAAATCCTCCAGAAAAAAATGTTAAATTCAACTTATAATCATCTCCCGCCATTTTTCCAGGTCGGAAGGTGTTTTTTTTGTAATTGAGGCGGCAGAATCTATCATGAGAGTTATTACGGATGAAGAGGCGGTCGCCGTTGCCGAGCTGACAGAATGCTAAGAATGTCCTTGTGCATCAATCAGGCAATGTGCGAGGATACTTTAAATGAGTTGGCAGGTCAATGGCAATGGCTTCATCATCCCTTGTTAGCGCGGTGGGAGAGGGTAGCATTGTTGGTCATTTATAGTAGGCTCTGACCTTGAAAACAGCGCTTTGCGGTGAGGCGTTGTGCGCTTCTGGGGTGGTTTTGCCGACCATTTCGTTTATCAAAAAGAGATTGACTTTTCCCCTCAGGAACATTAGGTATTAGCCTCTTTGGCATCTCCTTTGTTCTTGGTCGCAAGCTGGCCGGTTAGTGTGGATTTGCAAGTTTTTTTTCACTTTTTTCCAGTGACCCCGTCCGATATTTGTTGGCGGTTTACAATTATATAAGCCATGGGGCGGAGCGTTATTTCTCCTCCTCATTATTTTTTGATTTGAAATCCTTTTAGTGGCGAAATCATGAGCAAGAGTACGAAGTCCAGGTATGCTGAATCCGGGGTCGATATTGACAAGGGAAATGACTTTATTGATCGGATCAAGCCCATTGTTTCCAATACCTTCCAGCGGGGAGTGTTGACCGATATCGGTGGTTTTGGTGGTTTGTTTGCCCTTGGCGGTGACCGCTATAAGGATCCGGTGCTGGTTTCTGGTACCGACGGTGTTGGCACCAAGCTGAGGATTGCCACCATGTGCAACAAGCATGACACCATTGGCATCGATTTGGTGGCGATGTGCGTTAATGATGTGGTGGTCTCCGGTGCTCGGCCCTTGTTCTTTCTGGATTATTTCTCCATGGCTGATCTTGATGTGGAGATGGCCACCGATGTGGTGAAGGGGATCGCCAAAGGGTGTGAGATCTCCAAGTGCTCCCTGATCGGTGGCGAAACTGCCGAGATGCCGGGTCATTACGCCCCGGGAGATTATGATGTGGCTGGTTTTGTGGTTGGTATTGCCGAGCGGGATAAAATTATTGATGGTTCCGATATTCGGGTGGGTAACAAGATCATCGGCCTTGCTTCCAGCGGCATACACAGCAACGGCTATTCACTGGTGCGGAAGATCTGTTTTGAGGAATTGGGCCTTGCGGTGACCGATCATGTTGACGAGTTGGGTTGCACCTTGGGCGAAGAATTACTGCGCCCCACCAGGATTTACACCGAATCGTTGCTTAACCTGATCCGTAACTTCAAGGTTAACGGCATGGTTCATATCACCGGTGGTGGATTCTTTGATAATATTCCCCGGATTTTACCCCAGGGATGTAAGGCGGTTATCGAGAACCAGAGCTGGGATGTTCTGCCGATTTTTGATTTTCTGCGCGAGAAAGGTAATGTGACGCCGGAAGAGATGTGCCGGACCTTCAACTGTGGTATCGGTATGGCGGTAGTGGTTGACGCCAAGATTGCAGATGACGCCGTCCAGCAACTCACCGCCTTGGGCGAGAAGCCTTTTATCATTGGCGAAGTTGCCAAGAAGAAAAAGAAAAATGATCGTTCGGTGGAGATTAATTGCTGCGCTACCCTTGAGTAGCCCCGCAATCTTTCATTCCCCCCTTGATTTTATAGATGGCGTGGGCAAGCGTTGGCAGCACGGCTGCGATGTTTTCCCGCGCCGCCTTTTCACTACCGGGCAAGTTGATGATCAAACTTGCCTTTCTAGTTCCAGCAATCCCCCTAGATAACATAGCGTTAGCTGTTTTAAGCATACTTGCTTGCCGCATTGCTTCGCCAATCCCCGGTATTTCTCGGTCTAGCAGGGGGCGGGTCGCTTCCGGGGTTACATCGGAGGGGCTGACCCCGGTGCCGCCGGTGGAAACGATGAGGTCGATGCCCTCATCGTCCACCCAGCGACGCATTGCCTCCTGAATCATCTCCATTTGGTCTGGAACGATTTGGTAGGCCCTTACCTCAAATCCTTGCTCAATAAGAATTTTTTTCAGACCAGGGCCGCTGGTGTCCTGCCTTTCGCCGCGCGACCCCTTGTCGCTGACGGTGAGGATGGCGCAGCTGTATGGCGGTTCCGAGGTCATGAAGATACCTACTCTTTTGCCTGGGCGGCGGCAATGACCTTATCGGCTAATTGAGCAGGGACTTCCTCGTAGTGGGAGAAGTCGGTGCTGAATTGGCCGCGCCCACCGGTTATGGAGGTTAGATCCATGGTGTAGCGTTGTATCTCAGCCATGGGCACCTGGGCATTGATAATCTCGCATTTGGGTTCCGAGTCCATGCCGAGAACCCTGCCGCGGCGACCATTGAGATCGCCGATGACGTCGCCCACGCATTCCTTGGGCATCTTGATCTTCATCACCATGATCGGTTCAAGGAGGATGGGGAGGCAATCCTTGGCGCCAGTCCTGAAGGCCATGGCCCCGGAAATCTTGAAGGCCATTTCCGAGGAGTCTACGGCATGGAAAGACCCATCCACCAGGGCAACCTTGATGTCTATGAGTGGCGCGCCGGCAAGAATCCCACCTTCCATGGCTTCTAAGACCCCTTTTTCAACCGCCGGGATGTATGTCTTGGGGATGGCACCGCCGACGATACGATCTTCAAATTGAAAACCGGTGCCGCGTGGCAATGGCTCGATTTCGATCCATGACTCGGCGAACTGACCATGGCCACCGGTTTGTTTCTTGTGCTTGCCTTGAACCCTGGTCTTTCCTTTGATTGTTTCCTTATAAGGAACCTTTGGAAGTTTCAGAGCTAGACCAACCCCGAATTTACGTTTGATCTTCTCGCCGATTACCTCCAGGTGGATCTGGCCGACCCCAGAGAGAATAATTTCGTTGGTTTGGGGTTCGCGGCTCAGTAGCAAGGTTGGATCTTCTTCGAGAATCTTGTTCAGCGAGGAGAAGAGTTTGTCTTCGTCGCCTTTCTCGGCTGGAGTAACCGCATAGGAGATGGACGGGGCCACAGCCACAAGGCGATCGTAAATAACCGGGGCGCTAGCCGTACAAATGGTGTCGCCGGTAACAGTTTCTTTGAGTTTGGTGACTGCCACGATCATGCCAGGGCCTGCACTGTCAATGGGACGTTGTTCCTTGCCTTCAAGAACCAGCAGTTGGCTGATCTTCTCGCTGCATTCCTTGCTGGAGTTCTGGAAAGACTCAGCGGTAATGGTGCCGGAGTATACCCTGAAGATGGTGAGGCGACCGGCGTATGGGTCGGCCATTGTTTTTAAAACCAGGGCCGAGAAGGGGGCATCGGTTGTTGGTTGGCGTTCGATGACCTCTTCGTTCTTGGGGTCGGTACCTACCTGGGACGGGCGATCCTGGGGGGATGGGAGGTAGTCGTTAATCATTTCCAGGAGAAGTTCGGTGCCTAGGTTGGCGGTGGCAACGCCTGCGGCCACCGGGCAGAGGGTGCCTCTTCTGACCGCGTTACGTAGTCCCTGGCGGAGGTCATCGTCACTGAGGATACCGTCTTCCAGGAATTTTTCGATGAGTTCGTCATTGGTTTCGGCCACCGTTTCCATTAACTCTTCGCGGTGGTTGGCAACGGTGGCAGCCATCTCGTTGGGGATTTCACTTTCTTTGACCTTACCGGTGTCGCTGTCGAAGAGAAAGGCTTTGTTGCGGACGATATCCACTACGCCTTTAAAGTTGTTCTCTGCGCCGATGGGTAGATGAACAATGGCCGGTTTCAAGGCTAGCTTATCTTTGATGCCAGCGATGGTAGCCTCGAAGTTGGCTCGTTCCCGATCCATTTTATTGATGAAGATAAGGGTTGGCAGGTTTCGTTCTTCAATGAGGGACGAGAATTTTTCGGTCTGGTTCTTTACGCCAAGGACTGCGCCGATGGTGAAGATGGCGCTATCTGCGACCTGGGAGGCGAATACTGATTCGTTGATGAAGTTGTCGTCACCAGGGGTGTCGATGAGGTAAATCTCGTGTTTGTTCCAGTTATAGGTATTGAATGATGAGTTGATGGTGGCTTTATGCTTGATCTCCTCGGGATCGAAGTCCATGCATGATGAGCCGTCGTCAACCTTGCCCAACCGATTGGTTTTGCCAGCGGTAAAAAGCAGCGCTTCGGCCAGGGATGTTTTTCCGCATTTGCCATGCCCAAGTAATGCTACATTCCTAATCTGTTTCGTGTCCAGCATGTCCACCTCCGCTGTCAGTGGTCGGCAGTAAAAGAAAAAGACGACGGCGCCCATGGGGGCGAGTCGTCTTCTCGTTTACTGCTTGATAGTTGATCGAGATGGGGGTTGATAGTCATTTCTAACCACTCTCGGGTTTATTGCTAATGGTAAGCTCCAGTGGGTACTTTGGAAAAAGTACATTTTTCAAGGTACCTATTGATATGCGGATAATATTCGGAAGTTTACGGCAAAGTCAAGGGACTAATGGTGGTGGGGGGTGGCAAAGGGTAACAGTTGGTAGGGTGCGGGGGCTTCTGTTGTTAGGTATTCTGCTCATCATTGTCGCATTTGTCTGCACGACTTCCTTGTCTTGGAGCGGGGTGGGTGTCATCCTTGGAGATTGTCATCTTGTCGGCAACCTGCTATTGTGCTCCGGCAGGATGAATTAAATGGTAACTGCTCATAGGACGATGTCTTGCGTCTCCGGCATCCTGTAAACAGTTACGGGGGTATCGAGGAAATAAGATCGTTACCCGGTGAGTCGTTACCTTTAAAGTTAAGAATACTTTCCGTCCAGTCCTCTTTTTCTTGGGAGATATATCCATATAATGAAGAAACCGGCAGCAGATACCGGCACCATTGCCCGTTCCGCAGGCACCGTCAGTATAGCGGTGATGTGTAGCCGGGTTTTAGGATTGGTGCGCGAGCAGGCCTTTGCCGCCTTATTTGGGGCCGGTTTTGCTTATGATTCTTTTGTGGTTGCCTTTCGAATTCCCAACCTGTTGCGGGATCTTTTTGGCGAGGGTGCTCTGAGCGCCGCTTTTGTGGCGGTTTTTTCCGATTATGATGCCAATCGTGGCAAGGAAGAAACCATGCGTTTGGCTGGTAATGTGCTGGTCTTTTTTGCCATTATGTTGAGCCTGCTTACTCTCCTCGGCATTATTTTCGCAAATCCTCTGGTTTTGCTCTTGGCCCCCCATTTTGACCAGGTTGCCAATAAGGTTGAGTTGACCCAACAGTTGACCGTGATCATGTTTCCTTTTCTGATTATGGTTTCTTTGTCGGCAGTGGTAATGGGGATTCTTAACACCAAGGGGCGTTTCTTTATCCCGGCCATGTCCTCAAGCTTTTTTAACCTGGGTTCCATTGTCGGCGGTGTCGGTCTGGCAATTTTGTTGCCCCGATTTGGGCAACCAGCCATTGTCGGGATGGCTATCGGCACCCTCGTGGGTGGTTTTCTGCAACTGGTGGGGCAGTTGCCAACCTTGCGGAAAAGTGGTTTTGTCTTCATGCCCCGGTTGGATTTGGCTGACCCTGGTTTGCGACGGATCTTACGTTTGATGGTGCCGGCGGTGATCGGGCTTTCTGCCACCCAGATTAATATCTTTGTTAATACCAATTTCGCCTCGTCTCTGGCTCAAGGTAGTGTTTCCTGGCTTAACTATGCCTTTCGCTTGGTGCAGTTTCCCATCGGGGTGTTTGGAGTGGCCATCTCCATCGCCACTCTGCCGGTTATTGCTCGCTATGCTGCGGTCAAGGACTTTGCCGGGTTGCGGGAGACCTATGTTTCATCGTTGACCATCGCCTTTTGTCTGACCATCCCGGCCACGGTGGGTCTCTATCTCTTGGCGGAACCCATCGTGGCGGTCATCTTCCAGCATGGAAATTTTACCGCCTTTGATACCATTAAAACCGCCGAAGCCCTTTCCTGTTATGCTCTTGGTCTCTTTGCCTATTCGTCGGTGAAAATCATGGTGCCGGTTTTTTATGCCCTTGATGACACCCGTTATCCGGTGATCGGGAGTTTTCTCGCTGTGGGTGGCAATATTCTGATTATTCTTTTCTGTATCGATTCCTTGCAGCATCGGGCCATCGCCTTGGCCACCTCAAGCGCCATGGCCTGCAATTTTCTTTTTCTCAGTGTGGTTTTGTATAAAAAACTACATGGCTATTCCCTTTCTTATCTGGCCGCTGGATTGGTCAAGGTGTTGGCGGCGGCCATGTTGATGGGGGGATGGCTTTTATTTGCGCAAGCTTGGTTAAAGGGCGTGGCGTTACCTGGGGGGATGGTTACCCAGCTGACCGTTCTCTTGTTGTTGATCGCCAGTGCGGTGGCGGTGTATGGAGTGGCTCTTTATTGGTTACGGCTCAAGGAGTTGAATATGCTGGTTGAGCGGTTAGGTGCCAAGATAGCGCGGTAAGGCGGAATGGGTTATGGTTGCGCAGGGAGCTTGGCCAGGAGATCGATCTGGGCCAGGAGGGCCGGAACGGCAGTATCCATGCGAAGGATGCGCGGTCCCATGGTGAAGGGGATGAGGCCCTGCTGGTGAAACTTTTCGATTTCAAAATCCACCCAGCCCCCTTCCGGGCCGATGGCCAGTAAGACCCGTTTGTTGTTTATCCTCGGTGCGGCTTGGTGCAGGTGTAGATCGGTGTCGGGGTGCGCCACCAGGCGGATTGGGCAGGCGGCAGCGATTGCCGGCAGCAGATCTTCAACAAAGGGGCGGAACCGTTGGTGAACAGAGAGTTGCGGCGGTTTGGTGTCCACGGCTTGTTCCAGCCCCAGGTGCAGGCAATTGGCGAGATTTTCTTCTTCAAGCAGGCTGGCGTTGAAAAAGCTCTTTTCAACCCGGTTGGCGTTGATGAGAAATATGCGGGCAACTCCCAAAGAGGTGGCTTGAGCCAGGATGCGTTTGAGCATGATTGGGCGGGGCAGGGCAAGGATGAGATCGATGGCTTTCTTGGCTGGCGGCAGGGTGTCGACTTTGATGGTCAGCACGGCCCGCTCGCGGTTTAGTTCATCTATGACGCCATTGCCCATCAGGCCGTTGAGTAGGCCGAGGCGAATGGAGTCGCCGACCTTGCTGCGCAAGACTTTGCGGATGTGGCGAAGTCTGCGCTGGGTAAAGGTGACGGTGTTGGTTGTCGATACTTCGGTTGGGTCGATGAGAATGATATTCATAAAGGTAGGATTCTATGTTGATTTTGTATAACGTCCTGCAACTTTTGGCGCTCATTGTAGTCGGGCCGTTGTTGTTCGTCAAAGTCATTCTCACCGCGAAATACCGGCAACGTTTGCCACAGCGGTTGGGAGTGGGGCTTGAGCGGCAACTGGCGGCCTGTCCAGAACTGCCGCCCCGAATCTGGATTCATGCCTTGTCGGTGGGCGAGGTGGCCTCGTCTTATGCTCTGGTTAAAGCCTTACGGGTAGCCTTTCCCGACGTAACCTTGCTTTTTTCTACCACCACCGCGGCGGGAGCTGCTTTTGCCAAGTCTACCTTGGGCAACCAGGTTGATTTCTTCATCCCCTTCCCGGTTGATATGTGGCCCTGCGTTGCCAAGTTTCTTGATTATGTTGACCCGGATCTCTTTCTGTTGGTGGAAACGGATTTCTGGCCCAATTTTCTCCATGGTTTGCGCAACCGGGAGGTGCCCACGGTGTTGGTAAACGGGAGGATTTCTTGTCGATCCTTTGCTCGTTATCACCGTTGGCGGTTTTTCTTTCGGCCTCTGTTTGAATCCTTTGCGGCCCTCTGTATGCAGACTGGTGAAGATGGGAAACGGATGGTGGATTTGGGGGTTTCCGCCCAATCGGTCAGGGCTTTGGGTAATCTGAAATATGAAGCGGCTGGGGTGGAACCGGTGGGCGGGGAAGTTTGTCGCGATGATTTTGGGATTCCAGTGGATCGGTTGGTGTGGGCAGCTGGTAGTACCCATGGCGGGGAAGATGAGATGGCCCTGCGGGTTCACCAGCGGTTGTTGGCTGATTTCCCGGAGCTCTTGCTTCTTTTGGCACCTCGGCAGGTAGATCGGGGGGGGGGGCTGGCTTCGCTTGCGGAAGCGGAAGGTCTGGCCGTGGCGCAGAGAAGTCTCGGTGGTGGCGGCTTGTCTGTTTCGGTGTTATTGCTTGATACCATCGGTGAGTTGTCCGGGGCTTATCATTTTTGCGAAGTGGCTTTTGTTGGCGGTAGTTTGGTGGCGGAGGGGGGGCATAATCCTCTGGAACCGGCGGCTTTTGCCCGACCGGTGCTCTTTGGCCCCCATATGGAGGATTTTCTTGAAGTTAGCCGCGACCTTGTCCTGGCTGGAGGCGCTCTGGAAGTGGCGGATGAAGAGGATCTTTATCAGCGCCTCAGGGGGCTGCTTGCGGATAAAAAATTGCGGCAGCAGATGGGTGAGAACTCTCTTGCCTTGTTGGCAAAGGAGCAGGGAGCCACTGACCGCCATGTGGAGTTGATTCGGACTCTGTTGCTTAGTGGCCGGTTGAAGGGGGATAGTGATGAGTAGTTGGCGGGATATTTTGTTTACCATCGGTAGGCCTTTTTCGCCGCTGTATGGATTTGCCATGAAGGTCAGAGCCTATCTCTATGCCCATGGCATACTTCCTTCAACGCGATTGCCGGTGCCGGTGGTCAGTGTTGGTAACCTGAGCATGGGCGGCACGGGTAAGACGCCTTTGGTGATGTGTGTTGTCCGGCATCTTCTTGAGCATGGTCGTCGTCCGGCGGTGGTCAGTCGTGGTTATGGCGGCAAGGTGCGTGGGCAGGTAAATGTTGTCTCTGATGGGCATGGGGTGAAGATGACTCCGGCCATGGCTGGGGATGAGCCGTGGTTGTTGGCCGATGCCATGCCCTCGGTGCCGGTGCTGACTGGATCGGCAAGGGCGGTGGTTGCTGGTTTTGCGCTGAAGAACAACGGGGCTGATGTTATCGTGATGGATGACGGTTTTCAGCATTTAGCTCTCCAGAGGGATCTAGATATTGTTCTTTTTAATATTCGTTCGGCCCTGGATGCGGCTCGGGTGTTTCCTGGTGGCGAATTGCGTGAGTCCTTTGGGGCCTTGCGAAGGGCTCACGCCATAGTAATTACCGGCGTTGATCATCGCAACGAGCAGCGGGCGCAGGCCTTCAAGCGTTTTGTGCGGGAAAGAGCGCCGCAAGCCCCGGTTTTTTTTGGGGAATACCTCCCTGTCTGTTTGCTCTACAGTGGCAAACGGGAGATATTTCCCACCGATAAGGCTAAACGCATGAAGTTGTGTGGGTTTTGCGGCATCGGGACTCCTCTTTCTTTCAGGGAAACCTTGAGTAAAGAAGGGTATAATGTCCTATCTTTTCGCGCTTTTAGGGATCACCATCCCTATTCTCATAAAGATGTCGAGGCGTTGACCGCTTGGGCTAAGGCAGAGGGTGCGCAGGGGCTGATTACCACCGAGAAGGATTTTGTTAAACTTAAATCCTTGCTGGGTGATTTTCCTGTCCTGGCTTTGAAGGTTGAACTTTTTATGGAAGAGAAGTTTGAGTTCTTTTTATCTGAGCGGTTGGGAACGTTTTTCTAAGGTAACTGCTCACAGGGTACCTAATATTCTGCGTTAGCGCCCTGCCCACCTACCGATGTATCGGAGTCTCCCTTCGGTCGCTTACCTGTTCACAGGATGAGGCCTCGAAGGTCTCGCAGGCTCGCTATCTTCATTTTCGGCACCCTGTAAACAGTTACAGGTACAGGGTGTCGCGGAAATAAGGTCGTTTAAAGAACCCGTTCTTCCTGAAAACGCATCGTTCCATCTTCCAGTAAAATTCGCACCAGGGTGAGGCCCATGTTGTCGCTGCCCAGGTTTTGATAATAGAGGAACATGTTGTCGTCTTTGGCATGATTGCATGAGGAGAGGGTGCCGCACATAAAATGAAAAAAGCTGTGGTCAAGATAGAGATCGTTGGTGCGCATCAGCTCCAGTTCATGGGTATGGCCGCAAAAAACGTATTTAATTTTGTGTTGTTGGACAAAATCAATCAGGGTTGAAGAATTTTTAAGTGGGCAGTCGTCGGTCCCCAAAATGGAATAATGGGTCAGGAGCAGCGGCAGATCATATGTGGTTTGTTTTATTTGCTCTGAAATCACGTTCAGGGCAGCTTTCTCCACAAATCCATCATCATTATAAAGTTCAGTGGAATCAATGTTGATGATCAGGATGGAATGTCCCTTCACGGTTATGGATTTGAGAAAATTTACATCGGTGAAGTTTTTGCGGACCTTGGTTATTTCTCGATTCAAAAAAAGATGTTTTTTGTTGGTTTTGATCGTTTCTGGAATGGTGATGATCTCGGAATCATCAATATACTTCTCAAAGAGTTCATGGGAGCGCATATTTCTTTTGTCATGATTGCCGATAACGGAGATAACATTTTTGCACTGCAAGCCAGCCAGGAACTGCCCTGCTGCCGCATACTCATCTTCCAGGCCATCAGTGGTACTGTCGCCGGTGTTGATAACGATATCGGCATGATATGAATTAAGCTTCTCCAGCAAAAGCTGGTCATCACCCTCCCAGTGGCGGGGGCCGAAATGCAGATCGGAGATATGTAAGATATTCATGCTTTACTCCCATGGAATCAAAGAATTACCGATCTTCAGAAGTGAACACTCACAACTTCTCAAAAGACAGTACCAGAAAAGCAAGAATGTAAGGTAATTACCTAGTGTCTGTCCATAAATGGTCTTTTCGGAGTCTCACAGGTTCGCTATCTGCCCGATCTCTGCGTTATGTTCAAAAATAATGCTCGGAGGTAAGCGAAACGAAGTGGAGACTCCGATATCAAATATATGCCTGCGCTTATTTTTTTCGCATGCCTCGGAGTCTCGTATGCTCGCTTACCTGATCTCGAACAAAAATCCTCATTTATGGACAGATACTACCTAGGGTGAAGAAAAAAGGCAGAGCCAAATTAATGGCCCTGCCTTTCTCTTATCTTATTGACTGGTGCAAAGCCGACTAATGACCACTGCGGCTTCCCCTCTCCGGCAAGTACGGCCTGAGGGTGTCTTTAGCCAGGACAATGTAATAATTGGTAGCCATAGATCATGGTGATGACCAAGGTGTACAGGCTGAGAGCGCAATACCACCGGTTTCCTGACAGCTTAGGGGTCCGAATGGGGGCTACGTTCAAGGCGGCCAGCGTCATCAGCAGAGCATAGAGAGCAATTGCGGCCTGAGGTTTTGTAACCATCCCCACAAACAGAAAAACAAAGGTCAAGAGGATAATGTTGTTGTCTAGCGCCAGTCCCATGTAGGTTGACTTGCCAATCAGGCCGAAGACATTGAAATAGCTCAGCCGCAGTACCCCGGTGGCCACAACCAGAAAAGCGCCGGGCAGGAACCAGGGGCTGAAATCCCCTAAACTCATCAGGATCATCGCTGGGCAAATGCCGAAGCTGACAATATCGATCAGGGAATCAAGTTGTCCCCCGAACTCACCTTGTTGGGAGTTTCGCCCCTGCATGCGCCGGGCGATAATGCCATCACTCCAGTCAAAGAATACTGCCCAGATTAAGCCGATCATGGCTGCGGCAAAGTTGCCAAGGACCGCAAAGTAAATGGCGACAACAGCACAGAGAAGTCCGGCCAGAGAACAGATGTTGGGCAGATCTTTGGCAAATGAAAGGATTGAAGGAGGAGTGTTGGTTGCTTGTGGACTATTCATTATCTCCCCTCCTGGTCAACAATTTCGTGCAAAGCGGCTACCAGGTTGCTGTTTTCAGCTGGGGTGCGGCTGGCAATGCGCAGATAACGGTCAGACTCAGCCATGGTCTTGCCCTGGCAGTGTTTAACGTAGATATTATGATCAATAAATAGTTTTTCGGTCACGTCTGGCCCGGAAGGGCCATGGTCGGGCAGACGACAAAATATATAGTTGGCGTCTGGCTTATAGGCAATCAGCCCCGGGATGGTTTGCAGTTCCGCAAAAAAATTATCCCGGTCATCCTTGACCTTGTTGCAACTGACGGTGAATGCCTGCTTGTACTGCGGGGCAAGGCGAAGAAATTCCTCGGCAAAGCCATTCAAATTCCAGATAGAGAGACCCTGCCGGAGCTGGGCAGCAAATTCAAGGTTGGCGGTGAGCATATAGCCGATCCTGATCCCGCAGATGCCATAGGCCTTGCTCATACTCTTAAAGATGGCCAAATTGGGATATTGGTCAATCTCCTGCTCAAGGGTTTCCTGGTCGCGATGCGCGGCAAAATCAATAAATGATTCGTCAACGATGAGGATACAGTCGTGGGCGGCCAATTTATCCGCCAAGCGAATAAGATCTGCCTTGGGAACCAGCAACGAGGTGGGATTATTGGGGCTGACCACCACCGCCAAGCCAGCCTCGCTGCGGATGGCCTCGGCGGCGAATGCGTCCACATCCAACTGAAAGGTGGGAGCGGTAAGAGCAAACTCAACTACTTGCCCGGCAGGCATGACATTGGCGTATTCATTGAACGACGGCACCGGCACAATCAGTTTACGACCCAACCCAGCGATAATCTTGATCAGTTCCGCCGCCCCATTGCCCACCACAAGCCGCTCCGGGGGCTGGGCAATGAGCTCTCCCACCAACCTTGCCAGCTCTGACTGACCAACGGGATAGCTCAAGACCAACTGATGAATATGCTGGGTTAGATGCTGAAAGAAATCTTCGGGTGGAAAATAGAGGTTGTAGAGGTAGTTATGATCGATAAAAGCATGACGCCAATAACCGCCATGTTGTCTGGACACGTATTCGTAGCTCTCTTGAGCAGAGGAGTGTTTTTTTGTCATTTTCCAGTATAGCCTTTGTTATTATGGATATGAAATCGTAGCAGGTATGGTTGTTGATGCCACCGCGCTGGGGGAACCAATAGTTTTTAAATGGGCATAGGCGGGGAGGGGAAGTCCTTTGCGCTTGTTGGTCGCTATGGCAGCTCCCCTGATTGCGGGCTGGCGACGAAGGGTCAACATTTGTTCCGCAGCACGCAGGTCAACAAGGTTGTCAATCTCATGCCAACGTTTATGATCAAAGAGGACCGGCGCAAAAGAGAGGCAACCCTCGCTGACCATGTCCGCGAAAACCGTCTCGTAATAGCCGTTCACCATCTGAGCGGCTATCTGTTGGTCTAATCTTTCCCGCATCAAGTTCCAGGTCTGGCGCGAAAGGCTGTAGATATTGACGGTCTTGTAATGTTTACTATCGCGTTGTTTATGGGCGCCATCATAGAATGCCCCGACCTTATCCTGCTTATCAATGGTCACGGTGGTACCATCCATGCCGGGTTGTAATTTGGCCACTGCGATCCGGTCAGGCTGAAGCATACCTTTAAGCATGGCCGAGTCGAAAACAATATCGCTTTCAATTAACAGAAATGGTTCGTTGATGACCTCTCTGGCCAGCCATAAAGAATAGATATTATTGGTTGTTTTGTATACCGGGCTGGTGATATAGGTGATATCCATCCCTCCCGCCCGAGAACCGAGAAAATTACGGATTGCGTCAGCTTGATGGCCGACCACAATCACCAGCTTCTTGAAACGGTGCTCCTGTAGCGAGTCCACCAGCCGCTCCAAAATTGATATTTCGTTAACCGGGACCATGCATTTTGGCATCCGATCAGTCAAAGGCGCCAAGCGGCTCCCTGTGCCGGCAGCCAGCAGTAGGGCGGTGCGAACCTGTTCATTCTTTAACGTGGGACTAGAAGTCCTGTTCTTCATGTAATTCTCCGATGTTCAAACGAGGCATGCCTAGGACAACGACGAGGCTCAAGAGAACTGTTAGGTGGGCATGCCAATGGGCTCAAGGGATCTAGCTGAAGGGCATACAGGCTGGGGGGGCGAGCTCAAGTATTGAGGCAACAACGGTGTAGAGCTGTTGTGATTGAGCTGATATTTTCTGCCGAGACTCAGGGTATCCAGCTGAAAGACAAAAAATTGGTAAGCGTAGAGCGAAAGCAAGAACGGTAATATGGAGATGGTACAGTTTTATGATTTAGCCATTATTTAGTGCCGATTGGCTCAGGAACATAGCTGATGACATAAAGACCGTTGGTGTGAATGTACAAATCGGCGGGAAAAGGCATCTTCTTATGGAGAAGAATTGGACGGCCATTTGGCGTCGAAGAGATATAGACAATATATTGACATAGGGTGTAAGTCAAGATGTAATTGGTTATAGTCAAGAACCTTGGGGGGTTACAGGTGTAACCTTCTGGCTGAACAACACTGAGTAACGGTGGAAGTTTCAGCACTTTGTGGTGCTCGTAAAAAGACTTGCAAAACAGCATCTAACACCATAATATGACCAGCTGGTCATATTATGCATACACTCTCAGCGAATCCTAAAAATACCTTTTTTAATCTGCCCGCCGAAAAACGGCAGCGGATCATCTCCATTGCCGTTGAGGAATTTGCCGCCAATGGTTACCAGAAGGCGAGCCTCAACAATGTAGTCAAGCGTTCGGGGATTGCCAAGGGATCGTTGTACCAATATTTCGAGAACAAGGAAGGCCTCTTCCTGCATATCTTTGAAAGTTTCACCGAGTTGGTCAAGGGTTCTGCCAATGCGGCCTTGGCCACTCTGCAGGCAGCGGATTTTTTCGCGCAGTTGGAGGCGATTATCTGGGCTGGGATCAGCTTTATTGATACCCATCCCGAGTATTTTCAGATTTATCTGCGGGTGCTGTTTGAGCAGGATGTGCCGCAACGCGAAGAACTTGTGTCGCGGGTTCGTTTATTCCCCCTGGAATATATGGGGCCGCTCTGTGAGGCCGGGCAAGTTAACGGCAGTATTCGGGGCGATGTGGAGCCGGTGATGGCGGTGTTTATTGTTGATGCTGCCTTGGAACGTTTTTTACAGGCTTATGCCAAGCCGTATCTTGATAGTGGCTTGGGGTTGGTGGAGAAGGATGAGGAGCAGCTTCAAGAAGCAGTGGCGACTTTGACCATGGTGCTACGCGCCGGCCTTGCTCCCTTGGGGTAAAACGACCAGATGCATTGCATCTCCTTCGTCATTGGCTTACTGGCAGCGGGAGCTATGGCGAGCAGATTTATTCCTCGTCTCTACTGCACCTTTGTTTGTTTTTGGGTGGGTGGTTTTTTTTAGCATTTGTTCGATATTTAATGGAGAAATATATATGGATTCCATGGTGAAAGACGCCGGGTTGGGCGATATTCTTGATAAGATTCGTGCCGGGGAACGGCTCTCTTTTGATGATGGCCGCAGGCTTTACGCCTGCCCGGATATTTTGGCGGTGGGGTATCTCGCCAATATCGTTCGCCAGCGGTTGAATGGTAACAATGCCTATTTTATCTACAACCAGCATGTCAATTACTCCAATATTTGCACCAACCTCTGTAAGTTTTGCGCCTTTGGCAAAGATAAGGAGTCGCCTCAGGCCTACGAGATGAGTGTCGAGGAGGTTAAGGAGAAGATCCGCCAGCGGTTGCATGAGCCCATCTCTGAAGTTCACGTGGTGGGCGGTATCCATCCTGATCTTCCTTACAGCTATTATCTTGAGATGCTGCGGGGGATCAAGGAGGTGCGGCCTGAGATCCATATCCAGGGGTTCACCTGTGTGGAGATCGCTCATCTGGCCGAGCTTGCTGGCAAGAGTGTGCATGATACCTTGGTGGAGTTGCAGGAGGCGGGTCTTGGCTCAATTCCCGGCGGCGGTGCCGAGGTTTTTAGCCCCCGGATTCGAGAGATCACCTGTGAGAAGAAACTTTCCGGCGAGGGTTGGTTGGAAGTGGCGCAAACCGCGCATCGGCTCGGCATGCAAAGCAACGCCACCATGCTCTACGGCCATATCGAGACCATTGATGAACGGCTGGAACACTTGGACATGTTGCGTCGGGCTCAGGATGAAACCGGCGGTTTCATGACCTTTATTCCTTTGGCCTTCCATCCCAAAAACACCGAGATGGCAGATCTTTCCCGGACTTCCGGTATCGATGACCTGCGTAATGTCGCCGTGGCCCGTTGCTTTCTGGACAACTTCCCACATATCAAGGGCTACTGGGTGATGATTGGGCCCAAGCTTGCCCAGGTGGCGCTCTCCTTTGGCGCGGACGATATGGATGGGACGGTGAAGGAAGAGTTGATCACCCACATGGCGGGCGGTGAAACCTCCGGGGTGATGGCCGATACAGATCTGATCCGCTTGATCCGTGAAGCAGGGCGGAAGCCAGTGGAACGGGATACCTTATATAATGTTGTTCGTGAACTATAGGCCTTTGGGGAACAACCATGGATGCAATCGATAAAAAAGTATTGAACGGCGAGCGAATCAGCGTTGCTGAGGCCTTGATTTTAGCCAATGAGGGTGATCTCTACCGGCTGGGGTTTCTGGCCAATGCGGTGAAGAAGCGCAAGCACCCGGAGCCCATCATCACCTATGTCATTGACCGTAATATCAACTACACCGATATCTGCGTTTCGGCCTGCAAGTTCTGCGCGTTTTTCAAAGCGCCCGAGGATGCCGATGGCTCGGTGCTCTCTTTTGCAGAGTTGGGCGAGAAGATTGAGGAAACCAAGGCCCTGCGTGGTACCCAGATTCTTTTGCAGGGTGGTCTCCATCCCGACAAGCCCTTCTCTTACTACGAAGAGATGGTGGCTTTCATGAAGGGGTATGACATCCATATCCATGGCTTCTCGCCGCCGGAGATCTGCCATTTTGCAACTCTTTCCGGGTTGTCGGTGGCCGAGGTGATTACTCGGTTGAAGAAAGCTGGGCTCGATTCCATTCCCGGTGGTGGCGCTGAGATTCTTTGTGATCGGGTGCGGGAAGAGACTGCCCCGAGGAAATGCAGTGCCGATGAGTGGATCGGGGTCATGGCAGAGGCGCATAAGCAAGGGATGCGGACCTCCGCCACCATGATGTTCGGTCATGTGGAGACCATGGAAGAGCGCATTGAACATCTGGGTCGGGTTCGCGACCTACAGGATCGCACCGGCGGGTTCACCGCTTTCATTCCCTGGCCGTTTCAGTCGAAGAATACAGTTCTTGATCATCTTCCGGAGACCACCGGCATGGGCTATCTGCGGATGCTCGCCCTGTCGCGGATCTTCCTTGATAATGTCGATAATGTGCAGGCGTCCTGGGTGACTCAGGGGCCGAAGATCGCCCAGCTTTCCCTGTTCTTTGGGGCCAATGATTTCGGCAGCACCATGATTGAGGAAAATGTGGTGGCTGCCGCCGGGGTTAGTTTCAGGCTTTCAGAGGATGAGATTCGGCAATTGGTGAAAGGGGCAGGTTTTGAGCCTCGGCAGCGGGTGATGGATTACCGGCTGGTTGAGAACGCGGCGGCCTGAGGGATTTATGACTGCTGTCTGTCATCGTGCGCCTTGGCTGGTTACCTGTGTTGAGGGCGAATCCACGCCCCTGGCCGATGGGGCGTTGGTGGTGGAAAACGGTCGGATCGTGGCCGTTGGCTCGTTTGCAGATTGCCGAAATCTTGCTGCTACGGTTATCGATCACGATGGTTGTGTCCTCACGCCGGCGCTGGTAAATGCCCATGCCCACCTTGAGTTGTCCTACCTTGCTGAATTGGGGCAGGGTGAGCCAAGCGGCGGCGATATGCCGGGCTGGATTTACGAGCTTCTTACCCGGCGTGAGACGATGACCAGTAATGCCGAAGGGATTACCGCTTCGGCAGGTGATGCTTTGGCAACGATGTCCGCAGGCGGCTGTGGCTTGGTTGGGGACATCGGTAATGATCCGGCCAGTTGCGGTATTGGTGATGGCAGTGGCGTTGAGGTGCTTTTTTTTCTGGAATTGCTGGGCTTGAGCCGGGTTGGTGAGGAGCGAGCGTTTTCTTTTCTCGCCTCTTTGCCCGACCAGGTGCTGGCTACCCCCCATGGCCCTTATTCGGTGACTCCGCGTCTGTTGCAGGCGGCCAAGGAGCGGGCGCGGCAGCTGGGGCAGCGAGTTTCTATTCATCTCGCTGAATCAGAAGATGAAACAAAGTTCCTTGCCGATGGCAGTGGTGGATTCCCGGATTTCTTTAAGAAACGCGGGGTTTGGGACGGCAATTTTACGCCGCCCGGCTGTTCACCGGTGGCTTATCTTGATCGTCTCGGGGTGCTTGATCCGGAGACCCTTTGTGTCCACTGCGTGCAGGTGAGTGACGATGATATCGCCCTTCTTGCCCGGTGCCGGGCCGGAGTTTGTCTCTGTCCCGGCAGCAACCGGTTTCTTGGGGTAGGGAAAGCGCCGGTGGAAAAGATGCTGGCGGCTGGAATTTTCCCGGCCCTTGGCACCGATAGCTTGGCCAGTAATCCGTTCTTAAGTATTTGGCGGGAGATGCACATCCTGATGGAGGATCATCCTGGTCTGGATCCGGCAATGGTTTTTGCCATGGCCAGCCGAGGCGGCGCCCAGGGGCTTGGCATGGATGCTGACTATGGGGCGCTGGCAATGGGGAAAAAGGCGGCGATTATTGCCGTGGATTATGAGGGCAGTGGTAAAGATCTTTTCGAGTTTCTGGTCTCCGTCGGCAAGGACGCGACGGTAACATGGTTGTAGGTGATGTGATGCAGTTACGAGCACGGATCGGCATGGTCAACTTCATCAACACCTCCCCTTTTTATGAGGTTTGGCGGCGTACCGTGCAACGTCCTGACTGGCAGGTTACCGAGGCGACCCCGGCGGTTTTGAATCAAATGCTGTATGCGGGCGAGCTTGATCTGGGCTTTTTTTCATCCCACGAGTATGCGGTGCATCCCACCTCTTACAAGATCCTCGGTGATCTTTCCATCAGTGCTTCCGGGCCGGTGGGCAGTGTTTTGTTATTGTCATCGCTGGCTCCAGAGCAGCTTGATGACCAGTTGGTTTTTTTGAGTTGTCAGTCCCAGACCTCGGTGAGTCTGGTTAAGATTGTCTTGGAAGAGTTTTATGGGGTGGCACCCCGGTATCAGGTGGGTACCGTGGCTGATCTTGCCCAATGCCAAGAGCAACCTGCCGCAGTGCTGGTGATTGGTGATGAGGCGTTGCGGATGCGCAAACTCGCCCAGTATCCGTTTCGTATCGATCTTGGTGAAACCTGGTACCGACATACCGGCTTGCCCTTTGTCTTTGCGGTGTGGGCGGTGCGGGAGGATTTCTGTCAGGCTGATCCCGACTCCGTGGTGGAGATCCATCAGGAGCTTCTTCGTTGTATAAGAGAGGGGAAGCAGGAATTGCAGGCAATCAGCGCCATGGTGGCACCCCGGATTCCCATGCCGGTTGAGGAATGTTTTGAGTATCTGCGCGGTCTCGAGTATGATCTGGGGCCGCAAAAGCAGGAAGCGCTGCGCTGTTTTTATGAATATCTTATCAAGCGAGGGGAGGGCGTTTTGGAAGCCCTGCCGCTCAAAATATGCGGATGATTGACACCTATGCGAACGCCCGAAGAAAAGAAAATCTTTGTTAAGGAAAAGTTTTCCGCGATCAGTTCCAACTATGATTTGCTGAACTCGGTGTTGAGTTTTCAGATCGATCGATACTGGCGTTGGCTCACCACCCGTGAGTTGAAGATGTTCCCGGATGGGCCGGTGCTTGATCTCTGTGCTGGCACCTTGCCCCTTTCTCTGGAGTTAACCCGGCAGGCCAAGGGGCGGCAGGTGCTGGCGGTTGATTTTTGTGAAAATATGTTGCGGGCCGGGGTTTCTTCTCTGCCCCGCGACGAGCGGCGAGAGCGGATTCAGCCGGTGGTTGGCGATGGCGAAGAGATCCCGGTCAAGAGCGATTCGGTGTGGGGGATTACGGTGGCCTTCGGGGTCAGGAATCTTGGCAATACCCAGCAGGGGCTGAACGAGATGCTGCGGGTGCTGAAACCCAGCGGCAAACTGCTGATCTTGGAATTTTCTCGACCAACTAATCCGGTTATCCGGCCATTGTATAATTTTTACCTGAACAAGGTTCTGCCCAAGGTGGCGGGACTGGTATCCGGCGACAAGGAGGCTTATGAGTATCTGGCTAGTTCCATTGCCGAGTTTTATGAGCCGGAAGAGTTGCTGGGGATGATGCGGACCGCAGGCTTTACTCAGGCCCATCGTCGCCCCTTGACCTTCGGGATCGTCTCCGTCTATGTGGGCGTAAAATGAAGAAACGGATCATCTTTGCCATTACCGGGGCCACCGGCTCCCTCTATGCCATTGAGTGTCTGCGTCTGATGCACGAGGCCGGGGTGGAACTGCACGGGATTATCTCCGAGGCCGGTGAAAAGGTGTTGCAACTGGAGATGGGGCAGACGGTGGCTGATCTAGATCCCTTTGTCGATCAATGGCATGATCTGAAGGATTTTGCCGCGCCCATGTCTTCTGGTTCGAGCCTCTTCGCCGGGATGGTGGTGTTGCCCTGTACCATGGGCACTTTGGCGGCGGTGGCCAACGGCATTTCCGCTAATCTTATTCATCGGGCGGCAGATGTAACCTTGAAGGAGCGGCGCCCGTTGTTGCTGGTGGTGCGCGAAACCCCGTTTAATCGCACCCATTTGCAGAATATGCTCACCGCCCATGATGCCGGGGCAGTTATTTGTCCGGCCATGCCATCGTTCTATCATCAGCCACAGTCCATTGCCGAGATGGCGCGATCTTTTGCGGTGCGGATCTGTGATCAACTTGATATTGCGGTTCCCGACGTTAAGCGTTGGGGAGATTGATAGATTGTAGAAGTTGGGAAGGGCTGTTTTTTTGTCTCGAGAAATTGTCAGGATAGGTAAAAGATGTTAAAAAAAATCTCCATAATGCTTGAAATGATCAAGTTTGAGCACACTGTCTTTGCGCTTCCCTTTGCCTTGATTGGCGCTTTTCTGGCCGCTGGCGGAGTGCCGGCTTTTACTGTTTTTGGCTGGGTGGTGTTGGCCATGGGTGGGGCACGAACCAGCGCCATGGGCTTTAATCGCATCGTTGACGTTGAGTTTGACAAGAAAAACCCACGCACTGCTGATCGCGCTCTTGCTGCCGGAACGGTGAAGATGGGTGAGGCCTGGGCCATGGTGATTATTGCCGCTGCCCTCTATTTCTTTGCTTGCTACAGCCTCAACCCGCTGACCCTCCTGCTGTCGCCCTTTGCCCTGGCGCTGACCTTTATCTATTCTCTCACCAAGCGCTTTACCTGGCTCTGTCATCTGGTGCTGGGCGTAGCCCTGGCGTTTTCTCCTCTGGGGGGATTTGTGGCGGTGAAGGGAACGTTGATAGGTTTCCCGTGGGTCTTGTCGCTGGGGGTGATCCTCTGGGTTGCCGGTTTTGACACCGTGTACGCCTGTCTTGATGCTGATTTTGATCGTAAAGCGGGTCTTTTCTCGTTGCCGGCCCGGTTCGGTCGGGAAAAGGCCTTCAGATTCGCTGTTCTGCTGCATGTTGCTGCTTTTGCATGTTTTATCACCACTGGTATCCTTTGTGGCCTTAACTATTTCTACTATATCGGGATCGCGATTACCGGTTCGGCGCTTTTTTATCAGCATTTGATTGTTAATGCCCGGAACTTATCGCGAATTCAGATGTCATTCTTTACAATGAACGGCTTGATTAGCCTGACCTTGTTTGTCGCCACCTGGCTTTCGCTGGCGGTAAACTGACCTTTAAATGTAACAAGGAGAAAGAGAATATGTTGCGGAAATTCACGATGACCATTGCCGCCTTGACGTTTCTTGTCGGCATTGCCGCCCCCGGATGGTCGGCATCGGCTAAGGGTACCAAGATGGTGGTTGCCACTGTCAATGGGGTTGAAATTTCCCGGCAGGATTTTGATCGGGAGATGCGTACCGCCAAAAAATATTTTACCCATGAAGGCCATGACGCTTCCAATGATGTCCAGTTGGGGAAGATGAAAAAGGCCGTGCTTGATAAGCTTGTTAACGGGGCCTTGTTGTCTGAAGCGAGCCTGAAGAGCGGGATTAAAGTCGATCAGGCCGCAATTGATGCCGAATTTAATGGTTATAAGGCTCGTTTCCCCAACGAAAAGGAGTTTAAAGCGGCATTGGCCAAGTTGTCCTTTGACGAGGCCGGGGTTAAAGAGAAGATCGCCCAGAGTCTGACCATCGAGAAGTTTATTAAAGATAAGTTTGTCGGCAAGCAGAAGGTTTCTGAACAGGAAGTAAAAGACTATTACGAAAATAATGTCTCTGCATTTGCCAAACCTGAGCAGGTTCGGGCCAGTCATATTCTGATTACGGTTAAGCCAGATGCTGATGAGGTGACCAAGAAGGAAGCGCGGAAAAAACTGGAAAGGATTCGTAAAAAAATAATCGCTGGTGGTGATTTTGCCGCTATTGCCAAGAAAAATTCAGACGGTCCCAGCAAAACCAAGGGTGGCGATCTGGGTTATTTTAGTCGTGGGCAAATGGTAAAGCCTTTTGAGAAAGCGGTATTTTCCATGATGCCGGGTGATGTCAGTGATATCGTTGAAACCCAGTTCGGCTTTCATCTCATTAAGTTAACAGATAAAAAGCACGCTGAAACAACCAGTTTTGAGGAGTCTCGGCAACGGATTGAGGGATATTTGCAGCAAACAAAATCTCAGAAGGCTTTGGTTGAGTATTTGAAAAGCATGCATGATGCTGCTAAAATTACCACTGCCATGCCCACTGATTGATCCTGTTCGTCAAGTCCATAAAAAACCCCGCCCTT
>JAQYVW010000049.1 GCA_030145325.1 Desulfurivibrionaceae bacterium | reverse complement strand
CAACGGGGTGTCGCCTGTTGGGTTAGCCATTGGCGTAGAGCCCTTGGTGACCGAGGAACCGTATGAGGGAAATCTTCACGTACGGGTCTGTGGGGGGAGCGCCGGGCAACCGGTGCTTCTACCCGGAAGACGGACAAAAAGGGGTGCGGGCTACTTGGCTTCGCGTGGTTTTGGTGTTTCCTGTGGGATACAGTTTATTATGAAGTACGAACTCCGAGGCACAAAACAATACAACAAGTGGTTTGCCAAACTGAAAGCCTCTTCGGTCTAGGTAAGAGTGTTGTCTCGACTTAACCGGATTGAAAACGGTAACTTCGGAGATTTTAGCAAATAGGCATTGGCCTGTTTGAGCTACGTTACTTTTTTGGTTCTGGTCTGCGGATTTACTATACTATTCAGAATGGCAGGGTGGTCTTACTGTTAATTGGCGGTGACAAATCCACCCAGGCCAAGGACATTGAAAATGCCGCTCAGCTTTTGCGCGAACTGGAGGATTGACTTATGGCTCTTGAAACAAAAACTTTTGACATTGCCGAACACTTGAATACCCCTGAAGAGATTCGTGGTTTTCTCCAGGAAGTTGCCGCGACCGGAGACGAATCGGACTTCATTCATGCGCTAAATACTGCCGCCAGAGCAATGGGCATGACAGAAGTGGCCCAAAAAGCCGGTGTCACCCGCGCAAGTCTTTACAAATCTCTTTCCGAAGATGGCAATCCAAAATTCTCCACAATTAGCAAAGTTACCAAGGCTCTTGGGTGTAAACTGGTAGGTGTGTAGGCGACAATTCTAGTAAGTAGTTCAAAATAGGGTCAAGTCCAAAAGTTGCTGTAAATTCCACTCCGCTAAAGTGTCACGCGTTTTGTATCTATATGGCGACAACTGTGCTGTCTGATTTAACCTTGCGATCAATTAACCATTCGTTAAGCTCAGTCATGTCCAAATAGCGACGGGCTTGGCATGCCTCATGCATTTCAGCCAAGAGCGCCCCGATGAGCCGCAGAGCTGAATCTTCATTGGGGAAGATGCGTATCACCCGCTCCCGACGACGGACTTCCTGGATCAACCGCTCCTGCATGTTGGATGATTTCAGCCGCTTCCAGTATTTATCCGGTAGAGCCATTACAGCCAACGCATCTTCCAAACCGTTTTCGAGGCATTCGATGGCTTTTACTGTCTTGAGCTCCATCTGTTCAGCCAGCTCATCGAATCGTTGCTGTGCCTCTTTAGGAGTGGCGGCACCAAATATCCGGCGGAGCCATTCGCCTATCTCTTTCTTGTGTTTCGAGGCTGTATACGACAATACGTTGCGCATGAAATGAACTTGGCAGCGTTGCCATATCGCGCCCTGAGAATATCGCTTGGCGGCCTGGACTATACCGTTGTGGTCATCTGAGACAATGAATGCAACACCGTCCAGACCACGTCCCTTGAGCCATCGGAAGGCTTCCATCCAGAAAGCCCCCGATTCGCTGTCGCCAATCCGTACACCTAAAATCTCACGATGACCCTCGGCATTAACTCCTGAAATCAACAGTGCCGCTTTTGATTCGACAGCATTGTTCTCTCGAACCTTGATGTACATCGCATCAACGACGAGAAAAGGATACACACCCAAACGACGCTCGTTGAAGGCCGCTACTTTGGCATCAAGCCCCGTGCACAGATGACTGACCGTGGATTTTGAAAACGACGCACCACAAAGCTCCTCGGTTATCCGCGTCACCTGGCGAGTCGAAACGCCGTTGACCACCATCTCCATCAACGCAATGACAAAGGCCTGCTCTGATCGCTGGTAGCGAGCGAATATCTCGGTCGAAAACTGCCCGTCTCGAAACTGCGGAACCTGCAACGTCAGCGGTCCGACACGGGTTTAAATCTGACGAGGTCGATAGCCGTTGCGATAGGCTATCCGTTCATCGGACCGCTCATAACGCTCTGCACCAAGTTGCTCTACGGCCTGGGCCTCAAGAACCTGGTTCAATATCGCCTCAAGCAAACTTGCCAAGCCATTTTGCTCTGTCATTATCCTCGACAACGGGTTGCCGGGGACGTTAAGCTCATAATCGGTCATCGTGGCTCCTTTTCTGTAAGGGTTGATGTGTCGCAACACCAATCTTACGGAGTTTTGGCCACGATGGCCTCTCAAATTTACAGCACTATATGGACTCTATCCGTAATTGGAGAAAAATTGCACGCTCCGAAGGGTCATTGGTGCATTATGGAGATAGCACTAGCTGGGAACTAGGGTCACCAGGTAAGTCTGTGTCCCCTGATTCGTTTTGACCGTCTGTTGTGTGTCTCTACCTGTGTTACTATTTCGTAACAAGAACGTCGAGGGTGTTGTTACTGATCAGTAGCGTATTCGTGTGTTTATGTAGGGCAATGGTGTTTGAGGAGAGGTATAGGGATTGCATATACATTAATCAGTACCTTATTCTGACTACTATCTTTTGTTAGTCCCCGTTAAAATGGTTTTCGTTGCATGGGATTATTCCTTGGTGCAATGGAGGAAAGAAGATTATGCGGCTCCGGAGCAAATTTATTATCCTTATCGGTCTGGTCGTGGTTGTTTCTTATGGTATTACCTTTTACCGGACTTCCTCTTTCCAGCAACAATTGGTGATTAACCAGACGATTCGGCAGGCCCGGATGCTTCATAAGCAGATCCTCCTGACCAGAAAATGGGTTGCTGAGCATAACGGAGTTTTTGTGATGAAGGGGGCGGGGGTTGAATCCAGTCCCTTTCTTCTTAATGCGGAAATATCCGATAAAATGGGCCAGCACTATGTAAAACGTAACCCAGCCATGGTTACCAGGGAGCTCTCTGCCTATGCGCAGCGGGAAGGGGTGAGCAGTTTTAGGGTTACCAGTTTGCTACCGTTGAATAAGGTCAATGCCCCGGATGACTTTGAACGCGCCAGTCTTCATCTTTTTGAGAAAGGGGTGCCTGAGGTGAGTAAGATTCAGAGCGGTGTGGATGGTAAGATATTGCGTTATATTGCCCCCTTGGTAGTTGAGTCATCCTGTCTTGATTGTCATCATGATCAGGGGTATGTGGTTGGTGATATTCGTGGTGGGCTCAGTATCACTATCCCGGTTGACTGGGCTTTTGCCAGTATCGCTCGCAATAATCGCTTGCTGCTGGGGATCGGGATCGGGACCATTTTGATTGTTGGTATCATCATTTTCTTGATGTTTGAGTTTCTGGTGGGGCGAAGGCTGGGGATGCTTTCTTTAGCCATGGAGCGTTATCCAGAAGACGGCGAGGTGGGTGAACTGCCTCGTGGCGCAGATGAGGTGGGGCAACTTGCCGGTAAATTTGGTGATCTCTGTGCTCGGCTTACTTCATCCCAAGGGCAACTTGATCGGGCCCGGGAGCAGGTCTTTCAGAATGAAAAACTTTGCGCTCTAGGTCGACTTACTGCCGGGATTGCCCATGAGATTAATAATCCCTTGGGCGGAATGCAGAATTGTGTAAAAAGCATGCGGGAAGACCCTGATGATCAAGAAATGGCGCGCCGCTATCTGGAGCTGCTGGATAAAGGGTTGGTTCGGATCGGTTGTACCGTGCGGCAGCTTTTGAACTTTGGCCGTCGTGAACCTTTACAACTTCGGCGTCTGGATGTTGATGAGTTGGTGCGGGATTGCTTTGCCCTCATCGGCCATAGCCTCAAGGGGATCGAACTTTGTCTAAATCTCAACCTTAACCAACCATATTTAGTTGATGGCGAGGCCTTGAAGCAGGTGGTGGTTAATATCGGTCTCAATGCCGTTCAGGCCATGCCGGGTGGGGGGGGGCTTACCGTTCACAGCGCCACGGATGAATCTTTTATTGTTCTAACCTTTAAGGATAGTGGCTACGGTATTGAAACGGATAATCTGGACAAAATTTTTGATCCCTTCTTTACCACCAAGGGGGTGGGGGAGGGGACGGGTCTGGGGTTGTCCATCACCCATTCTCTGGTGCAGCGGATGCAGGGGCTGATCACAGTGGATAGCGAGGTTGGTCAAGGCACAACCTTTCGGATCAAGATTCCGCAGGAGGCAGAGAATAAGGGGGCGGCCTGCTGATGAATTTACCAATGTTCTTTATTGTTTACCTACTTGTCAAACCAGCAGATCTTGCGTACAACGATGGGGTCGATGAGACTAATCATATGGAGGGTAAATGATAACTGCGCGTATTCTGTTGGTGGAGGATGACGAGATCATGCGGGTCACCCTTTATGACCGGCTCAAAAAACAGCAATGGCAGGTTGATCAGGCCGAGGATGGGAAGAGCGCCTTGAAGATGATTGAGGCGGAAGAGTACCATCTTATTGTCTCCGATATCAGAATGCCCGGTTTAGACGGTAATCAGCTTCTTGAACAGGTGGTGCGGATTTCTCCTGGCACCGATGTTATTATGATGACCGCTTATGGCTGTGCCGATGACGCGGTACTCTGTCTCAAAAAAGGGGCGGCAGATTATATCCTTAAGCCCTTTGATCCCGATGATTTGATTATTCGTATTCGGCGTTTGATCGAAATGCGGGCGATTAAGGTTCGTTGTCAGTCCCTGGAAAGTAATTGTCACCACCGTTCACCCATTGTCGGTAGCAGTCCCGCCATTCGCAATGTTCTTAATATTGTCGGGCAGGTGGCCATGAGTGATTCATCGGTGTTGATCACTGGTGAGTCGGGAACCGGCAAAGAGCTTATTGCTGCCGCCATCCATGAGGGAAGTCGGCGAGCCGATGGTCCTTATGTTTGTATCAACTGCGCGGCCATTCCGGAAGGATTGATGGAATCAGAGCTCTTCGGTCATGAGAAAGGCGCTTTTACTGGCGCTACCGCCCGTAAGATCGGTCGTTTTGAAATGGCCAATGGCGGCACCCTGTTGTTGGATGAAATCGGCGATATGCCTTATCCCTTGCAGGCCACGTTGCTCCGGGTTTTACAAGAGCGCGTTATCGAGCGGGTGGGGGGCACTCGTACCATCAAGGTTGATGTGCGGGTGATTTGTTCCACTGCCAAAAAACTCAGCGAAGAGGTGGGCAAGGGAAACTTTCGTGACGATTTGCTTTACCGTTTGCAGGTAATTCCCGTTGAAGCTCCCCCGTTGCGTGATCGGAAGGAGGATGTCGCTGACCTCTGTGATTTTTTTCTGGAAAGCTTTAGCCGTGAGCGCGGTATTTCTTTCATGCTTTCCGCTGAGGCGCGGAGGGTGCTTGCGGCTTATGATTATCCTGGCAATGTGCGGGAGTTGAGGAATATCATAGAGCGGGCAACGGTGCTGGCTCACTCGGCATTGATTGAGTCTTGGAACCTGCCTTTGGATCTCACCGTTGGTGATAGTGTAGAGCTTGATGGTAATAGCTTTGAGTTGGCGGTGGTGGTGGCGCAGGCTGAGAAGGGCTGTATTGTTCGAGCCCTGCAGCAGACCTCGGGTAACAAGACTGCCGCGGCCAAGCTTTTGGGGATCAGCCGTAAGAATCTCTGGGAAAAAATAAAACTCCACCAGCTTCCTTCCTGACCGTTTCCTTGTTTTCCTCTACATCTTTCTCATTATTTCTTCTGTTTATCTTGCTACTTACTGATCCTCCAGTGATGACCTTTTCTTCAGGATAGGGCGCGCCAGGAGATGATTTCCCGTTGCAGGAGGTCGCTATTGTATCTTTTCAGGAGGGCCATGGCCTCGCGGGTGGAGGAGGGGGAAAATTGCAGGCGGGAGATCTTGTTGTGGGGCATGGTTTGTGCTTTATGGAGTAATTTGGCGGTGTTTAACGAGATAGGGCTGTGGGCAGCAACTGTTTCTTGGTGGCAACGTCTGCATACCAGGCCGCCCCGGCTGGTACTGAAGCGGTAGGGAGCGCCATGGTGGTCATGGCAGTTGCAATTGATGCAACCGGCCAGATGTGGCCGGTAGCCTAACAGGTCGAAGAGTTTTATCTGAAAAAGAATGACGGTGCGGGTTAGCGGCTCGCCCTGGTTAAGCCATTGCAAGGCCCAGATAAGGAGGCGGAAAATGTTTTCGTCGCCATCGTTTTCTGTTGTCCAGTGGAGGATGAGTTCGCAGAGGAGGGAAGCATTATTGTAGCGATGGTAATGGCTGCGCAGATTGGGGAATGCCGATAATAGATCAGCCTGATCGATGCGCACCAGGGTGCTGCGATCTCCCGGGGTGAAATGAATTTCCAGTAGGGAGAATATCTCCAGCTTGTTGACGAACCGTTTTTTGCTCCGTTTAGCCCCCTTGGCGATCCCGGTAAGTTTGCCGATGGTTGGGCAATAGCAGGTAACAATCTTGTCTGATTCGCCATGTTCAGAAACCTTAAGGACTATGGCCTGGCTGCGTTCTGGGGGGCGGGTCATGTTAACAACTTGAGGGTTTTCCGGGCTGGAGGATGGCTATGGCTGTAATAGAGAGACGAGGAGGAATAAACAATGTTCGGTCAGTTGCTTGAGAATCTGTTCATCTTGGTGCGGTGGGCAGGGTAATTCGTACCGAGGTTCCCGTCTCTCCTAATACTGGCAGGGATTTGTTGTTGAGGCTCAGGTTGACTCCGCCGGCGTTGCCGACATGGAGTTTAATTTCTTCTTTTGCCCGCCATTCCCACTGTTCACCGGCCCGAAAGGTGTACTCGTGTAACTGGCCGTCATCGACAATTACTTCCAGCCAGGTCAGATCGGTGAATTCGGCTTTCAGGATATAGGCAAATGGGGCGGCTTTCGTGGTGGTTGCGGGGGGCGGCGTTGTTGGGTTGGTGACCGCACCGGGGGTGTTCAAGACCATGGCGCTTTCGTTGACAACCGGTTCAGCGGGGAGTTCTGGCATCGAGGCTTTGTTGGCCTCGGTGGGGAGGTTGTTTTCTTCATCCAGAGCCAGCTCTTCGGTAATGGCCGCCATGGGTTGTGGTTTGCGAACGGTTTTCCTTCGCTGCGGTTCAATGATCAGCCGTTCTGCTGGAGCACGAGGGGGGGCGATAACGGCTGCTACCTTCTCCGTCTCTGCTGGCGGTGGTGCTGTTTCTTGCTGGTCAATGATCGGAGAGGGAGGGGGTTGCAGATCGGGTGTGGCAAAGGTTGTGGTCTGGGTGGCGGCAGGAAGGGTGGTGCTGTTGTTTTCTGCTTGCATTGGTTCCGGAAGAGTTAGAGCCGCTGTATCAGGATGGGAATTGGGGTGAGCAGGTTCTGCTGCAGGTTCTTGCTGAGCAGGTTCGCTGATAACCGTCTTCTTTGTCTCGGTCTCTTGGTTGCTGGTTTCCGGTTGCGGATTAGAAAAGAAAATCTGGTAAGTGCCCAAGGCGAGGACAACGAGAGTGAGAAAAATGAGTAACTGGCGTCCGGCCGTAAACGGTGAAGCTTCTGCCAGTGTTTCCGTAGGCAGCATACGTTGTCTTGATCCCTTGCCGCTGGAATAATTGTCATTCTCCGGATTAGGGACGGGTTGATAAAGACTTAGCGCTTTTTCGGCGTCAAGATGGAGGAGGTTTGCGTAGATTTTGATGAAGCCGCGGACAAAGACATCGGCGGGTAATTTGTCATAGTCATCTTCCTCCAAGGCCTTAATGGTGGTGATATGGATGCAGGTCGCCTCTGCCACAGCATCAAGGGTTATCTCTTGATCGATACGGGCGCGTTGCAAGTATTGTCCCATGGTTTCATGGGGACCGTTAAGGATATGATCTTTGCTGGCCTGGTCTAGCTCGGTGGATTTGCTCATCATGATAGGTTTCCAACTCGGGAGTTTAATCAGTACTCAAGCACGTAAAGATGGATTTGTTAGCAGTCCATCGAAGGATAAGGTTACAAAAATTCTTTGATGTCTGCCTGTCCGCGTAACTGCTGAACCCACTTGTGAAAGTTTTCTTCTAATTCTGCCGCGTACAGTTTTTTACGGATATCGTCTTTTACTGTTTCATAGGGAGCCTTGCTCACCAGTTTACCTTCTTTGCTAGTCACCAGCTTGAAGAATTGCAAGGTGTTTGGTGCTTCTACTACTGGGCTTATTTCTCCGGCCTTGATGGCTGATATCGCTTCACGCATGTAGGGCGACATCTCATCTTTTTGGAATATGCCGATGTCGCCACCATCAACAGCTGAGGGCAAATCTGATTTGCTTTTGGCTAACTCCTCAAAGTTTTTTCCTGATTGTGCTTGGGCACGGAGTTTATCGATGATCTGGCGGGCTTCTTCATGGGTTTTGTCCTGAGGGTTTTTTCCCCAGGTGACGCCTATCTGTTGGAGGTGAAAACCGTCTGGGGATGCTTCTGAGGCAAATTGGTTATCATAGTAAGCACGTATTTTGTCGTCGGTAATCACAACCTTGGAACGGACGTCGAAATTTACCAGTTTCGATTGGAGGATCTGGGCTCTGATTATGGCTTGGTAATGTTCTATGGAGTCACCCATTCGAGTGATCTCCATCTCGAAATTATCTTTACTGACCCCTTGGGCATCTAGCATTTGCTGGATGTTGGCGTTCAGTTCCTGATCGCTCACGGCAAAGCCAAGTTTGGCGGCTCGCTGCTCAATGATTTTTCTATCGATGAGGGTGGAGAGCAGCTCTTTGCGAGCGGAGCGCATGGCATTGTCGATTTGGGCGGGAGGCGCTTCCCTGGTTATTTTCTTGAAAATCATTGCCCCTTCGTCATGCAAATCCTTGAGGGTTATGACCTCGTCGTTAACGATGGCAACGATGCGGTTGATGGTCTCAGCCCGGGAGAGTGTCGGACAGGTAAATGCAACGAGGCATAGAATGACCAACAAAGACTTTAGCGAAAAGGTATGAGCAAACATCGGCACCTGCCATGTTGAGGGGGAAATTAAAGTAAATATAACAAAATTTTAAGTGGTTAGGGAATAAATATATTAAGTATCATCCTACTGTACGTCGTGCAATATCTTTTTGGCTTCCAGAAGAACCGCCTCGGCTGAGTTTGCCTTTGTTTGCACCACTAGGCGACCATCCGGGGTGAGTTTGATTTTCCCTTTGGATTGCTTGATCAGGATGAGGATTCTTTCCGGCGCCACCGGGGTTTGTTCATGGAAATGAAAGACCAGGGTGGCTGGGCCTTGCTCAAGCTTGGTTACCTTCAGTCTTTTCAACTCTTCTTTTAAAGAGACCACGGCCAGGAGATTGGCAGTCTCTTCCGGCAACGGCCCATAGCGGTCGGTAAATTCATCTTCAAAGTCGGCCAGCTCCTCCGGGGTGGAGATGCTGGTGATCTTACGATAAGCGATATAGCGTTGATCCGAGTCCGGGATATAGCGCGAGGGGATATGGGCGGCGATGGTGAGGTTGATCTCAGGATCAACTTCCACCTCCACTGTTTTATCGCCACTGGTCGCCTGGCGCTTAAGGTCATCCACGGTTTTTTGCAACAGATCCAGGTAGAGATCATAGCCCACTGCCGCGATGTTGCCGCTCTGGGAAGCGCCAAGGATGTTGCCGCCGCCGCGAATCTGTAGATCACTCATGGCCAGCTTGAAGCCGCCGCCCAGTTCGTTGAAATCCATCAGTGCCCGCAGACGTTGCTGGGCATCTTTGGAGAGCCCGTCCAGTGAAGGAACTAGCAGGTAGGCATAGGCCTGTTCACTGCTGCGCCCCACCCGCCCTCGGAGCTGATAGATATCAGCCAGCCCCATGCGATCGGCGCGGTTGATGATGATGGTGTTGGCGTTGGGGATATCAAGGCCTGATTCAACAATGGTGGTGCAGACCAGGACATCAATGTCCTTGCGGACGAAGCGGACCATGATCTCTTCCAACTGTTTAGCGGGCATCTGTCCGTGGGCCACCGCCACCCTGGCAGTGGGAGCAAGATTCTGCACCGTCCGCGCCATTTCGTGGATGGTCCGCACCCGGTTATGGATCAGAAAGGCCTGGCCGCCCCGTTGCAGTTCCCGAGCCATGGCCTCCTTGATCACTAATTCATCGTAGCGGGCGATAAAGGTCTTCACGGTGCGGCGATGCTGCGGCGGTGAACTGATCACCGACAGGTCACGGACTCCCAGCAAGGATAGTTGTAGGGTTCTGGGGATGGGGGTGGCGGTGAGGGTGAGGACGTCGATTTTGTGGCGCAGTTTCTTTAACTTTTCCTTGTGGGTGACCCCGAAACGGTGCTCTTCGTCAATGATCAAGAGACCCAGTTGCCTAAAGGCGACATCCTTGGAGAGGAGACGATGGGTGCCGATTACGACATCGATGGCACCAGTGGTGAGGCCGTTAATGATTTTTTTGCTTTCAGCAGTGGTACGGAAGCGGTTCAGACATTCCACCCGCACCGGGAAGCCATGAAAACGCTCGCGGAAGGTTTCAGCATGTTGTTCAGCCAGCACCGTGGTGGGTACCAGCACTGCCACCTGTTTGCTGTCGCCGATAACTTTAAAAGCAGCGCGGATGGCGACCTCAGTTTTGCCGTAGCCCACATCGCCGCAGACCAGTCGATCCATGGGTTTGTCGGAGGTGAGGTCATCGGTGACATCATTGATCGCCTTGATCTGGCCCGAGGTTTCATCGTAGGGAAAGGATTCTTCCAGCTCATGATAAAGATCGTCCGGGGGCGAGAAGGCATATCCCTTCTCAAGTTTCCGGTGGGCATAGAGATCGAGGAGATCCTGGGCGACCTTCCACACCGCTTCCTTAACCTTCTTTTTGCTGCTGGCCCACGCCTTGCCCCCTAACTTGTCCATCTTGGGCGCTTTGTCGGACAGGCCCTGGTATTTATGCACCGCGTTCAAGCGATCAATGGGCACATATAGTTTGTCCTGGCCCTGATAGACAATCTGCAGGAAATCGTTGGCCACCCCTTTTAGCTCCATGGTGATCAACCCTTCATAGACGCCGATGCCATGGGTTTGGTGGACAATAGTGTCACCCACTGACAGTTCATCAAAACGGACTGCCGAGACGGGGGGACGTTTGCTCTTTTTTCTCCCCGGTCCTAGGCGGGTGGCACCGAATAGCTCATTTTCAGAAAGGATATGGAGCTGTTCATGGGGGAGATCAAAACCAGCGGTGAGGGGATGACCGTAAATGAGGATTCCGTCTCGTTTGAAATCTTCTTCCCGTAGCGGTGGCTCCAAAACCGTTATGGTATGGTGATGATTTACCAGCAGTTCCGAGAGATGGGCGGCGTGGCGCATGGAGCGACAGGCGAGCAGAACCCGATCACCATCTTCCAGCCAGCCTCGGATCTGCTCGGCCAACGGGGCGAGAAGCCCGTGTTGGCGGCGTTGTAAGTCGATCTCCTGTTTGAGGAGGGTATGGTTGCCGCAGGCGATATTGGTGGTGGTATCCTTGTTTAGATCCTCGGTGGCGAGGTCATGGAGTTGCAGTTGCGAATGTTGGTTGAGGGCCTGGTTGAACTCATCGGCAGTGAGAAAGAGCGAGGCCGGGGGCAGGGCCGGACTTTGTGCCGTCATCGCCTCCTGCAGGTTGGCCTCAATGCGCTCCCAGGTAAGTTCCACGGCCTGCTTGATCGCTTGCGGATTGTGCAGACAGATCACCGTTGCGGTGGGCAGAAAGGCTAAGGGATGGCTTGGCTGCTCGTAAAAGAGCGGCAGGAAGAATTCAATGCCGGGGAAGCGCCGGCGTGATTCCAGTTGTTCGGTAATCCGCCCCAGTTGATCATAATCCCAGCCCAGTTTTTCTCGTTGTTGGTCGAAACGGTCAGCCAGGTCAGCAAGACCATCCTCATCGGCTGGAAATAAAACATCACTGCATGGCAACAGGATCGCTTCGTCCAGATCATCCACGGAACGCTGACTGATGGGGTCGAAGAAGCGGATGGACTCCACCGTGTCGCCATAGAAATCCAGACGGAGCGGGTACTCAAAGCCGGGGGCAAATAGATCAACGATACCGCCGCGAATGGTGAATTCGCCAACCCCTTGCACCATGGAGACCGATTCATAGCCAGCCTCAGTCAAGCGAGCGATTAACTGGTTGCGGTCGGTTTCTTCATTGCGTTCAACCAGTTCGATGAGGTTGCTCAGCTGTTTCTTGGGCAGGGTGCGCCGTAAGAGCGCCTCGGCCGGAGCCACAACGATGAAGGGTGGTTCGGTATTTTGGATCTGGTTTAGGGTGGCGAGGCGGCCGGCAACGGTGGCTGGCTCAGGAGACAGCGGGGTGTAGGGGGGGATGTCATAACCGGGATAGAGAAAAACAGGCAGATTGGTAAAAAGGCCCAGATCCTGTTCAAGGCGGATGGCTTCGGTTTCAGAAGGCAAGACGCAGAGCAGTGGTTGCTTGGAGTCGGCGGCAAGTCGTGCGGCCATAAGCGCCGCACTGCTGCCCCGGAGACCGGTGACCATCATCGAAGAAGGCGTCTTCCCCTGGTGGAAAGACGCCGTAATGTTTTTCATTGTAGGCTATAAGGGTAAGGGTTGGTAAGAGGCCTGACCTGGATTGGGATCTGGAGCAAAGATTAAGAAAGTTCCTTTAAACGCAGGATATTTTCTTCGATCTTGGCCAGTTGACCGCTCAATTCTCGTTCCTTGCCCTTTTCTTTTTCAATGATCTCGTCCGGGGCGTTGGCGATGAATTTTTGATTACCAAGTTTGCCGGTGACCTTCTTGAGCTGTATTTCGGCCTTTTCTTTCTCTTTGGCAAGTTTGGCGGTTTCTTTGGCGATATCGATGAGCCCGGCCAGGGGCACAAAGATCTCGATATCGGTGTAGATATTGGAGGCTGCGCCTTCAGGCCGCTTGCCGCTCTTGGTGACCGTAACCTTCTTGGTTCGGCTCATGGCAAAGAGTGCTGCTTCGTATTCACGGATGATGGCAGCCTGTTTATCGTCAGGGCAGAAGATAATTGCTTCCACCTCGGTGGAGGGATGAATCTGGGTTTCACTGCGAATGTTACGGATGGAACCGATAACCCCCATGATCAGAGTGGCAGCAGTCTCCACCTCTTGGTTCTCCCAAGCCAGATTCCTTTCCGGGAACGCTTCGGTCATGATGCTGGTGCGCTCACCTGGCAAGGCCTCCCAGATCTCTTCGGTGACAAAGGGAATCACCGGGTGGAGGAGTTTCAGGGTGGACTCTAGAACATGCAGCAGCACGGCCTGGCCGTTGGCGCGGGCTTGTTCATCCTCACCGTACAGATCTGCTTTGCTCCACTCCAGATACCAGTCGCAGAATTCACGCCAGACGAACTGGTAGAGGATGTTGGCCACATCGTTGAAATTGAAGCCATCCAGAGCTTTTTGCACCTCAGCGGTGGTGTGGCTCAAGCGGCTCAAAATCCATTGGTGTTGCAGGGGCAGGTTGGCGGTATCGATACTGGCGGTGATGGCGGGATCGCAATCTTTGATATGCATCATCGCAAAACGGGCCGCGTTCCAGATCTTGTTGATGAAATGGCGGTAGCCCTCAATGCGCTCTTCCGAAAGCCTGATATCCCGCCCTTGCGCGGCAAAGGCGGCCATGGTGAAACGCAAGGAATCGGTGCCGTACTGATCCATCAAGACCAGCGGGTCCATGACATTGCCCTTGGACTTGCTCATCTTCTGGCCGTTGGCGTCGCGTACCAAGGCGTGCAGGTAGACATCTTTGAAAGGGATCTCATCCATGAAATGGAGTCCCATCATCATCATCCGCGCCACCCAGAAGAAGAGGATGTCGAAGCTGGTGATCAAAACCGAGGTGGGGTAGAAGAATTTCAGTTCTTCTTTCTCTTCTGGCCAGCCCAGGGTGGAGAAGGGCCAGAGGGCGGAACTGAACCAGGTGTCGAGAACATCGGTTTCGCGGGTGAGGTTATTCCCTTGGCATTTGGGGCATTCGGTGGGATCAACGTCGCTAACGATCAATTCGTTACAGGTCTCGCAGGTCCAGGCTGGGATCTGATGCCCCCACCAGATTTGGCGGGAAATACACCAGTCGCGGATATTATACATCCAGTCGTAATAGGTGTTTTCCCAGCTCTTGGGGTGGAGATTGATGTCTCCATCTTTTACGGCGGCAATGGCCTTTTCGGCCAAAGGCTTCACCGACACGAACCACTGCTTGGAGAGGGCCGGTTCCACCACCGTCTGACAGCGGTAGCAATGGCCGACGCCGTGCTGGTGTGGCTCGATCTTTTCCAGTAGCCCTTTGGCTTCGAGATCGGCAACGATTTTTTTGCGGCAGGCAAAGCGATCTAGCCCGGCGTAAGCGCCCGCCTCTTCATTCATCACCCCATTATCATCCATGGTTTTAATGATGGGGAGGTCGTGGCGACGGCCAATCTCAAAATCGTTGAGATCGTGGGCCGGGGTTACTTTGAGGGCGCCGGTGCCGAATTCCCGTTCCACATGGGTATCGAAAACAATGGGGATCTTGCGGTCGGCCAGGGGCAGGATGACGGCATTTTCCGGCAGATCGGTGAACCGTTCGTCGGCAGGATGCACAGCCACTGCCGTATCGCCCAGCATGGTTTCGGGCCTAGTGGTGGCCACGATCAGGTAACCGCCGCCTGAGGCATAGGGGTAGCGGATATGGTAGAGGTTGCCGTCGGTGGGCTCATGCTCCACTTCCAGGTCGGCAAGAGCGGTGTGGCAGCGCGGGCACCAGTTGATGATGTAGTCGCCCTGGTAGATGAGTCCTTCCTTGTACAGGCGAGTGAAAACGGTTTTTACCGAGCGGCTCAAACCCTCGTCCATGGTGAACCGTTCCCGATCCCAGTCGCAGGAGCAGCCCAACCGTTTCAACTGGTTGATTATCTGACCACCGGACTCTTCCTTCCATTGCCAGACCCGTTCGATGAACTTACGGCGGCCAATATCATGGCGGCTGCTGCCTTCCTGGGCCAATTGCCGTTCCACCACGTTCTGGGTGGCGATACCGGCATGATCGGTGCCCGGCACCCAGAGGACATTGTACCCCTGCATCCGCCGGTAGCGGACCAGGATATCCTGCAAGGTGTTGTTGAGGGCGTGGCCCACATGCAAAACGCCGGTGACGTTGGGGGGGGGGATAACGATGGAGAAGCTGGGCTTCTCTTTGTCCATGGTGGCACTGAACTTTTTTTCATCAAGCCAGCGTTGATACCATTTGGGTTCAACGTTGGTAAAATCGTAGGCCTTGGCCATCTCGACATTGGCAGAATTGGTGGTGCCTTGCTCGGTCATGGATACTTGTTCCGGTTGTTTTTTAATTTGATACATCTTTTGGATTCGCAGAGGGAAGAATGTACACTGTCGGGCTCTCTTTTGCCATGGAAAATGAATGTTCCGTGGGCTAAGGGGTTGTCAAAAACCAACATGAGCATCTTGCATCTTAGCTTCCAACCAAATCTGACCAGAATCTAAGGGCAATTTTAGCCATCTTGTTTTTTTACAGACCCTTAAAGAACGCCCCAAGGCTTAGGAAAGAATATTTCCACGTAGAGATCCAGGGCATAGTGGTCAGTCATCCCCGCAATGTAGTCGCAGACCTTGCGGTCCCTTGGGGTGTCAGGGGCATAGGTGATAATATCTTCCCAGTGATCATCATGGGTGAGGAAGTATTGGTAAAGTTCGCGGAGGATCTTCATGGCTTTGATGAAGTCGTCGTGGATTCGGCTTATCTCATAAACGTTCTGATAGAGAAAGGCGCGCAACTCTTCAATGGCGGCAAGTACCTCTTGGCTCATGACCAGTCGGTGTCCGCCTTGGGCGGTGGTATTAACGATCAGATCCTTGACCATGGTGCCGATGCGGCGGGAATGTCTGCTCCCCAAAACCTTGTGACTGTTTCTGGGCAGGTCATCTTCCTTGATGATCCCGGCGCGCAAGGCATCGTCAAGGTCATGGTTGACGTAGGCAATGATGTCTGCCAGTCGCACCACTTGTCCTTCCAGGGTCTTGGGGAGGCCGGTGAGATCAGGGGGGAGGATTTCCTTCCGCCCTTTGGAGTGTTTGACGATGCCGTCCCGCACCTCGTGGCTGAGGTTGAGACCGGCCCCTTTCTTTTCCAGCAGATCCACCACCCTTAAGCTTTGCTCGTAATGCTTGAAGCCACCGGGGAGGAGCTGGTTGAGTACGTCTTCACCGGCATGACCAAAGGGGGTGTGGCCGAGATCATGGCCCAGGGCAATGGCCTCGATGAGTGATTCGTTGAGCCGCAAAGGCGCGCCGATGGTGCGGGCTATCTGCGCTACTTCCAAGGCATGGGTTAAGCGGGTGCGGTAATGATCGCCGGTGGGGGAGAGGAAGACTTGGGTTTTATGTTTCAGACGGCGAAAGGTTTTGGAGTGGATGATCCGGTCGCGGTCACGCTGAAAAGGCATGCGAATAGCGCATTTTTTTTCAGTAACAGGACGGCCTTTGCTGTTGCGGTTCAGGCAGGCGTGAGGGGAGAGTTGTTGTGCCTCTCGTTCTTCCATTTCCAGTCGGAATGTAGGGGCCATTGCAGATGCTTTTTTTAGGTAGCCAGGAAGATGAACCAACATGGCCGTCGCTGTGGACGGCCATGTTGACGAATTGTCTAAAGAATATCCAGAAGAAGAGGCAGTGAATTAACTTGAAATTAGCTAAAACTGTTCAGCGGTGCTCCCGATGGGCGCGATCAGAGTGATTGGCTATAGTTTGCTATGCCAGCCGCTTTGATCGCGTGCAGATGGGGTGCTGCCGGACAGTTTACCATTTTTCACCAGGGGCTCTGCTACTGACATGGTTAATCAGATCGGAGTTGCCAAGCCCTTTCAGCAGTGAATCATTCATAATCTTATTGGGGTTGGTTTCACCGTTGATATTGGTGATTACCAGGGCACCACGGCCCTTGCCGTACAAGTTGTTGAAATCATATATCGCGCCCACCACTGCCATCTCACCGCTTTTTACTTTCTCGTTGTAAAGCTTGCAGGCGTAATTGACCTGGTAGTCAACGTTGCGCTCCACATTCTTGGCCCAGCGCTCCTTGAAGGAACCCTTGCCATCGTCCTTGAGCATGACCTTCCGTAAGCTGTTGAGTTCTTTTTTGATGCCGGGGGTTTCGCGAGAGTAGTTACTCATGGCGGCCTTGATGGCGCCACAGCTGGAGTGACCCATAACCATCAGAACCTTGCAGGGAAGATGCCGGACCCCATAGTCCACTGAGCCCTCAGAGTTGCTGATCTGGTTGCCGATGTTGCGAATGATGAAGATGTTGTTGTTGGGATCCATGCCGAAGAGGCTGGTGTGGACCCGGGAGTCAGCGCAACTGATCACGGTGAGGCCGGGAATCTGTTCTTCTTGATAGGCGTCAAAGTAGTGACTGTCGTGGTGGCCCTTGAAGTTGTCGTTACCTTTGATGGCTGCCACCAAGGTATCTGCCGGCGACATGGCTTTGGCAGCAACCACTTCATGTCCCTGCCCTTCGTGACCATGACCGCCCTCAGAAGCGTAAGTCGTTGGGGTAACGAGTAAACTTGCGGCCAGGGTTAATCCCAAGAAAAGATTTCTGTGCATTTTTTTTGCCATTTTCGTTCTCCATGGGTGCTGTAAAGATATTGTTACGGCGATTTGTTCCATCGTCGCGAAGTGAAAAACATTTATGTTACTAATTACCAAATGAACATAGTGAAGTTAATGAGAAAATGTCTTTCAGTCAAGGACAAGGAAGGGGTAGGCAATGGCGTTTTTTAACCATTGTCTACCATCTCGGTTTCCAATTTTTCTATTTTTTCTTGGAGCTCTTCCCATTCAAGATAGGCGCGTTTCAGGCTTCGCTCCACCTGGTGGTACTCCCGGCTTCGTTCAGCAAAGGCTTCTTGATCATTATATAATTCAGGGTCGGCCATGGCCTGTTCCAGTACTGTTTTTCGGCTTTCCAGTTTTTCTACTTCTGCCTCGGCGCTATCCACTTGTTTTTTTAGCGGCCCCAGTTTTTTGTTCCGTTCCTTGCGGAGGAGCGCTTTTTGCTGCCGGGCTTCTTTGCCCTTGCTTGCCGTCACCGTGGTTTGTGGTTTGGGGTCACTGCCACTTTTACTAGCAGGGGGTGGGGCGGTTCGTGATTGCCTAACCTTATTTAGATATTCGCTGATATTGCCTTCGTAGAGATTGCCACGGCCATCTTTTATCTCCAGAACCTTGTTAACAAAGCTGTCGAGAAAAAAGCGATTATGGGAGACAACGATGATGGTGCCGTCGTACTGGCGCATTGCTTCCTGGAGAATCTCCTGGGAGTTCATGTCCAGATGGTTGGTGGGCTCGTCCATGATCAGCAGGTTGGCGGGCTGGGCGATCATCTTGGCCAGAGCCAGACGACTTTTCTCCCCACCGGAAAGAACGTTCACCTTTTTGTCCACTTCATCGCCACGAAAGAGGAAGGTGCCCAGCAAGGAGCGGATTTTGGTGGTGGCCATCTCGGTGGTGTTCTGTTGGAGGGTATCAAAGACGGAAATGTTTTGATCCAATTCCTGGGCTTGGTGCTGGCCGAAATAGGAGGGGATAACATTATGGCCAAAGGAAAATTTGCCGTTGTCCGCCAGGGTAAGTCCAGCCAAGGTTTTAACCAGGGTTGATTTGCCAGCGCCGTTGACGCCCACCACCGCCATTTTGTCGCCACGTTGCAGTTCAAAGGAGAGATCGGTGAAGATCTCTTTATCGTCGTATTTTTTAGCTAGGTGGTTGACGGTTACCGCCAATCTGCCGCTGGAGGCGGCGGGGGGGAAATGGAAATTGATGGATTTGTCGGTGTCTTCAAGTTCGATCAGATCCATCTTGTCCAGTTGTTTCAAACGGCTCTGGGCCTGTTTGGCCTTGGTTGATTTGGCCCGGAAACGGTCGACAAAGCGCATGGTCTGTTGAATCTTGGCTTGCTGGTTTTCGTAGGCGGCACGCTGCACCTCAAGGCGGATCTCTTTGTCGGTGACAAATTTTGAGTAGTTACCCTTGTAGGCAATGAGGCGGCCCAGGCTTAGTTCCCAGGTTAGGTTGGTGAGGGCATCAAGAAATGAGCGGTCATGGGAGATAAGGATCATCGCCCCAGGATAGTTCTTGAGGAAATCCTCAAGCCAGGTCAGGGATTCGATATCAAGATGGTTGGTGGGTTCATCCAAGAGCAGTAACGATGGTTCGGCGAGGAGGATCTTAGCCAGCATCAGCCGCATTAGCCAGCCACCGCTGAAGAGCTGGCATTCTTTGTCAAAATCGCTGTTCTTGAAACCAAGCCCTAATAAAACCTTCTCTGTTTGCGACTGGATGCGGAAGATATCGAGATGCTCAAGTCGTTCCTGCAACTCACCCTGATATTCGAGAAGTTCAGCGAACTCGGGATCGCTGGGATCAACAACCCCTAGTTGATGATTACAGGCGTCGAGCTGTTGTTGCAAGGAGAGGGCATCGGCAAAGGCGGTTTTTGCTTCATCAATCAGGGTGCGCCCAGGAGGGAATGAATCAACCTCCTGGGGCAGATAGCCGATGGTGGTTCGTTTTGAGCGGGTAACCACGCCGGGATCGCTTTCGTTGCGGCCCACCATGATCTTGATCAAAGTGGATTTGCCGGTACCGTTAACCCCCACCAAGCCGATGCGTTCTTGGCCGTCTAGCCGGGCGCTAACATGCTTAAAGAGGTGTTTGTCGCCGAATTGAATGTTGAGGTCATTAATGGTGAGCATAGCTGTTTCCGTTATTCCGTGGTCGATTTGGCGCCTACCATAGCACAGTTGCTTAAAACAGGCTATGATTTGCCTATGTTGGGGATTTCAACACGTCTTTATATATAGTTAATCTTGGCGGGATTTTAATATGCGTGCTTTTTCATGGACAAAACAGGAGCGTGGGCTGCTCTTGTCATGGTTGCCGGGAACGGTTTTGCTGCTGGGGCTCATTTCTGGCAGTGGTTTTTGGTGGCTTAATCACCTTAACTTGCATCATCAGCAGTTTGATTCATTAATTGATGTTGTCTATGACATTGATCGCCAGGTCTCGCTCTCCCATCTGTGGTTTGATGAACCCAACGGAGCGGAGACGGAGCTGGTTAAGACGTTATTGGAGAAAGCCTCTCATTCGGTGGTTGTTCTGAAGAAACGACTGCTGGAGGATAAAAGTCTGATGGCGCAAAATGCGCGCCGACAGGAGTTGTTGCAGCAGGTTGGCAGTATCCAGGGGGTGCTTGTTGATTTGCAAGTGCTTGCTGATGCCTTACTCGATAAGCCGCAAGGGAAGATGGTTGCTGAGAATGAGCGACGTTTTAATCGTAGTTTTCAACTTTTTTCCCATGCCGTGGTCCAGATTGAAGGGACAATGAAAGATGAGAGTTCTGCTCATATCCGTTCCTCTCTGACTGTTTTTCGGATGATCTTTGTGGGTTGGATATTGTTGGTGGTGGTCTTGTTGGTGGTTCTGTTACGAGTTGAGTCCTGCAGGCTCTCCACCGCCATGGCCCTTGCCGACAGTGAGGAGAAATTTCGCACCATGGCCGAATCAGCCCGTGATGCCATTGTCTTGGCCGATGCCCAGGGGCGGATTTCTTATTGGAATCTGGCCGCAGAAAAGATGTTTGGTAAAACCGGCCCTGAACTGATGGGTGGAAAACTGTGTGATATTATCTTGCCAGAGACCCCCAAAGCGGCGGATCAGGATCGATGTGCAGCGTTGTGGCAATTTGCTGCCGGGGGGGAGAAGGATGCGTTCATCGGTGAGCTAGAGGTTGACTCCGGAGATGGTTCTTTTCCGGTTGAGGTTTCCATGGCACCGATCACCCTTGATGGTAAACAGCAGAATATCGCCATTATGCGGGATATCAGCGAAAGAAAGGATGCTGAGCAGGCCTTACGGGACAATGAATCGCTTCTCCGTACCTTGATTAATGCCATGCCGGATTTTGTCTGCTTCAAGGACTGCCATGGGCGCTGGTTGATGGCCAATGAGTTTGGGTTGCACCTCTTTGGTCTTGACGGCGTTGATTATCGAAACCAGAATGATAGGGAACTTGCTGAATATAATGATTTTTTTAAACCTGCATTTCTGTCCTGCATCCACAGTGATGAGCTTGCGTGGCAGGCTGCAACGGTGACGAGGTGCGATGAGGTGATTCCTCGCCGAGAAGGCCGGCCACTTATTTTTGACGTTATTAAGGTGCCCTTATTTCATGACGACCAGAGCCGTAAAGGGCTGTTGGTGATCGGTCGTGATATTACCGAGCGCAAGGCCATCGAAAAGGCATTACTGAACTCCGAGGAACAGTTGCGGCATCTTTCCGCCAGTCTCTTTGTGGTGCAGGAAACGGAGCGGCGGCGAGTGGCCAATGAGCTTCATGATGAGCTTGGGCAAGCCCTTGTTGCCCTAAAGATGCAAGTGCGGGCCATGCAGCGGGACTTGAGTGATGATCAACCTGCAGAGGGGAGTCAGTGCGACGGAATATGCGATTATATCAATGAGATTATCGAAAATGTGCGTCGTTTGTCCCGTGACTTGAGCCCGGTTGTACTTGATGATCTTGGCTTGGGCGCAGCCCTTAAGCATATGATTGATAACTTTTCGGAACTCTATGATATCGATGCATCGCTGAGCATGGCTGAGATAGGTCATTTGTTGGCGCCTGGTGCGGAACGGATTGTTTACCGGATTGTTCAGGAGGCGCTTACCAATGTGGCCAAACACGCTAAAGCTCGTAACCTTGACGTAACTATTTGTAAAGAGGACGGGGGGATCCGTTTTCTGATCAAAGATGATGGTGCTGGCTTTGATCCTGTGGTGGTGGCGCAGAAAAAAGCCGCCCAACGTGGGCTTGGCCTAACCGCGATGTCCGAGCGAGTGCGGATGCTGGGCGGCTTACTTGACATAGAAAGCCAACCCGGTCATGGTACCCGTATTTCCATGTTGGTACCGATGCACGGTGGTTCATAATAGTTGGAGTTTATCTGTTTGGAGTAGAGGGTAGGTATGGGTAAGTATCGTATAGTACTGGCTGATGATCATGCGATGATTCGCCAGGGGATCAAGAAAATACTTGAAGACTGTCCCTCTTTCGAGGTTGTTGGTGAGGCTGGCGACGGCCTAGAAATGTTGGATATAATAAAGAAAAATCCTCCAAATCTGATCATTCTTGACATCTCCATGCCTAAGTTGCGTGGACTGGAGGCGATTAGTGAGGCGCGTAAGATCTGTCCGGCCGTGAAGGTGATCATTCTGACCATGCACAAGAGTACGGAGTATGTTTATCACGCCGTAGCTGCCGGTGCTGACAGCTACCTCTTGAAGGACGACACCGATCGTGAATTGCTCACCGCCATTGAGCAGGTTCGCAACGGTGCGGTCTATATTTCATCTTTTTTATCATCGGAATTCACGGCGGATATCATTCGCACTTGTAGGAGTAGCGGTAAGCCTCCTTCCGAATCCGCCACTACCCGTGAGCGGCAGGTTTTGAAACTGGTTGCCGAAGGGAAAACCAGCAAGGATATTGCGGAGATGCTGTTTATCAGTATTCGTACTGTTGAGCATCATCGGGCCAACTTTATGAAAAAATTAAATCTCAAATCCACCGCTGAAGTCATAAAATACGCCTTGGAGAAGGGTTATATCTCCTGATCTTTTCTTTCTAACTTTCCTCTGTAGGTAGTTGTACCCATACGTAATTAGGTACAACTACCCCTTCCCGGATAGGTCGTTTCCCTGTCATATTGCGTTTTGGTTTCTTGTTAAGGTAAATTTATTTAATGGCGATGGTCTTTGACTGTTTATGTGGCTGAAATTTATGTTTAAAATTGATTATAGACGTCCGTGGCTTGTCTTTGCGCTGGTTGTTTTTGTTTGTGCGCAAGCGGCCCTGATCGGTTTTTTTGCTTATGAGAAAGGTGTTGCCGGGTGTTCTCTTGCCGCCGGTCATGTCCTATATCCAGCCTTGTTTGCGGGTTTTTGGGCTCTGTTGTTGGCTCTTGCGGTGATTTTTCGGCAAAAGGTCGTTTTGTCGGGCCGCACTAGGATGCAATTGTTAGCTGCCAATCTGGAATTGGACCAGATATTCAATACCGCTGCTGACGGGATGCGAGTTATTGATCGTGATTTCAATATTCTGCGGATTAACGATACCCTGTTGACCATGAGTGGGCTGAGCCGTGAGGAAGCTCTGGGGCAAAAATGTTATGAAACATTTTCCGGTCCTTCCTGTCATACCTCCGGCTGTCCAATGTTGAAGATTTTTAATGGTGAAGAGCGAGTTGAGCTGGAGGTTGAGAAGGTGCGACCGGATGGTGGTAAGGTGTCCTGTCTACTTACCGCCACCCTGTATTATGATTACGAAGGGCATTTGCTCGGGATTATTGAGGATTTCAGAGATGTGTCCAGCCGTCAGGAGAGTGAGCGGCTATTGCGATGGCGTTCGGATGTTGATGTCGCCATTGCTAAAATCTCCAGTGGTTTACTTGCCAGTGTGAGCCTTGATGAAATGACCCATCTGGTTGTGGATCAAGCCAGTAGCCTTACCTCTAGCCGTTATGCGTTTGTTGGCTATATCGACTCCCAGACCGGCAGTCTGGTCTGCCCGACCATGACCAGGGATGTCTGGGATGAATGCCAGGTTCCTGGGAAAGACATTGTTCTTCATGATTTTGTTGGTCTTTGGGGCTGGGTGCTTAAAAACAAACAACCTCTCTTGACCAATGCCCCACAGGAGGATGAACGTTCCAGCGGCGTACCTGGCGGGCATGTACCCATTACTCGTTTTATGGCGGTTCCGGCCATCAGTGACGACCAGTTGTTGGGGGTGGTGGCCCTTGCCAACAGTGATCGTGATTATACCGAAGAGGATCTGGAGGCGTGTAGACAATTGGCGGTTCTTTTTGCCATTGCTATTCAGCGTCGGCAGGCCGAGGAATCTTTGCATCGTCTGCTGACTGCGACGGCCTCCGTTACCAGTAGTGATTTTTTCTCGACCCTGGTTGAGCAATTGGCCAAGTGTCTGGGGACCAAGTATGCTTTGATCGGTGAGATCGACAGGGGCTGCCCGGGGCGGGTTAACGGCTTGGCCTTTTGGAAGGATGGCTGTCTTGATCAGCCCATTGATTACGATTTGGCTGGAGCCCCCTGTGAAAAAGTGGCGGGAGAGGGGTTTTGTCTGTATCCACGGAATGTTGCCAATCTTTTTCCCGAGGATAAGGCCCTGGTGGAATGGGGGATTGAGTCTTATGTGGGCATTTGTTTGTTCGATGATCAGGGCTTTCCTTTGGGTATTCTCTGTGCCCTTGATGATCGACCTCTGGGGGAGATTACCCATATTCAGGAGATATTCAGGATTTTTTCTCATCGAACTGCCGCGGAAATCGAACGCAAAAGAGCGGAGGAGGCACTGGCCCGGGCTAAGGTGGCAGCAGAGGAGGCAAGCAAAGCAAAAAGTCGTTTTCTGGCCAATATGAGCCATGAAATTCGTACCCCCATGAATGCTGTCCTGGGGATGACTGAACTTGCCCTTGGGACCTCCCTTGATACCTTGCAACATCGTTATTTGACCACCGTTAAGGATGCTGCCAACTCCCTGCTCAATTTATTGAATGACATCCTTGATTTATCAAAGATTGAGGCGGGGCAGATTGTTTTGGAGCATGAACCCTTTGATCTGCGGGTGGTGATGGAAGGGGTGGCTAGAACCATGGCCATGGTCGCCCAGGCCAAGGGGCTTGAGTTGGTGTGTCATGTTCCTCCTGGTTTTCCGGTGCGACTGGTTGGCGATTCTGATCGGTTGCGGCAGATATTGTTGAATCTGGTGGGCAATGCCGTCAAGTTTACCAAAGATGGTTATGTGCTACTGGAAGCGCAAGAGGCGGTGCAAGGTCAATTTGAAACGCGACTGCGGTTGCGGGTTGTTGATACCGGTATTGGCATCCAGGCTGAGCAGAAAACGAAAATCTTTAAACGATTCAGCCAGGGAGATGATTCCACCTCACGTCTGTATGGTGGCACCGGGCTGGGGTTGGCTATTTCCGAAAAGCTAAGTTCTTTGATGGGGGGGGGGATTAAGGTCGAAAGTGATTATGGCCAGGGCAGCACTTTTTTGCTCAACGTCTGTTTTGCTCAGCCGGAGGGAGCGGTGCTTGTGGACCCATTGCTGCTTAAGGGCGGGGGGGAGGAGGTCGCGGCGCCGGTGGTTGACGATAATCCTGTTAGTCGGGATATCTTGGCTGAGGCATTGCAAGCCATGGGCTT
>JAQYVW010000125.1 GCA_030145325.1 Desulfurivibrionaceae bacterium | reverse complement strand
AAAAGGCCGTTGTCGGAGAAAGTTCCCGACAACGGCCTTTTTTTATGCGGGATACATCATCCCTGGCAAGATGGCTACTGCAACTCTTTCTTCAACTTATCGGAAAGATGCTCCAGCTGACCGCGGATACTACCGTTGCGGGTAACCGCCTCGGTGATCACCCGCACCGAATGAACCACGGTGGAATGATCGCGATTAAAAGCACCGCCGATATCGCCCAAGGCCTGCCCGGTATGCTTGCGGGCAAGATACATCGCCACCTGGCGAGGGAAGGTGATGGATTTCTTGCGAGACTTGGAACGCAGATCGTTAACCGCCACCTTGAACTGACGAGCAACGAAATCACGCACCGACTCCGCCGACAACTCGACCTGATGACCGATGAGGTTACGAACCACCTCCTTGGCCATGGCAAGATCCGGCAAAGTCTTCAGCAGGCATGACTTGGCCTTAAGGCCGATCACCGCACTCTCCAACTGCCGGACATCACCACGGATGCTTTCGGCAAGATAAATAATCAATTCGTCGGAGAGAACGACGCCTTTGTTTTGCGCCTTCCGCTTGATAATAATTACCCGGGTATGCAGATCCGGTGAGTTTATCGAGGTCACCAAGCCGGAAGAGAAACGAGAACGAATCCCTTCATCAATATTGGGGATATCCCGAGGGGCCATGCCACCGGTGAGGACAATGGATTTGCCGCTCTCCATGAGGATATCAAAGGCATCGGCAAGCTCGGACTGGGTCTTCACCCGACCGGACAAGGCCTGCACATCCTCAATCAATAACATATCGCAATGTTTATGAAATTTCGCCTTAAACTGCTCCATGCTATTACCCTTGATGGCCCGTACCATCTCACTGGTCAGCTGTTGGGCGGTGAGATAATGAAGACGCAGCGAAGGGGTATTGGTGGCAACATGATGCGCCACGGCATGGGTGAGATGACTCTTACCAAGGCCGGTGCCGGCATCTATATAAAGACAGCGGCCCAGAGAGGTATCACCACTGGCCAAGGCATTACAGGCGGAATGAGCCAAGGCGTTGCTGTCACCAACCATGAATTCATCAAAGGTGTAACGGGGATGCAGGGTACGAATAGTGGAACGCTGCTGCTCCGGCACACAGGGCAAGCGCAACTGTTCGGTGGTGACATTACCAATCGCCGCCGTCGCCAGCCCATTACCAGGGCGCAACGCACAGCGGGCAGTAATACCGCCGTGCCCACAGAGAGCCAGACTTTCCTGAATCAGGGGCAGATAATGCTGGGCAACCCATGAGGCAAAAAACTGGTCTGGACAAATAAGTTCAAGAAGGTCGTCGGCAACCTGAACGCCCTGGATGGGATCAACCCACAGGGAATATACACTTGCTGACAGCGACTTCTTCAGAATCGTTTTGACTTTTGGCCAAGGCATCTCGACGAATAGTCCTATTCAGTAATTTTAAAAGTATGTAGTGAGAAAAAATGAAACTCACTTTTTATTGGCGGTAGGTGTTTTTTAGGGGAAAGTCCTCCCCCTGTCAAAGGCGATCTGACTCAATTTCACTTCCCTGCTCCCCACGCCAACCTGCCTAAAAAGCAACCGCTGTCTGACGCGGGTTTGCACCCCTTCCCTTCGCCAACTCCCCCTTCTTTCGGGACTTTCCACCTCTCCTATCAAAAAGCACATGATTTTCAAAACTTATCGCAACATAGACGTAATCACCTAGCAATATAAGAATCTAATTAATTAGACGTTAGCTCTTTTTTCCTCCATTTTACTCCTAAAAACTCATCCTCCCGTCAAACCGCCGTTCTTTCGTTATTAAATTTTATAACAATAAATTCAGATAGTTACCGCGAGGGGTGCAGCTAACACCGTACCACTACGCTCTTTTCATCCTTACCTTAAACCTGTCAGGAAAAATACTTATCAGCGTTACCGGAAATTAGAATTTATACTTGCTTTTCCATCTGCCACCACTTACACTCAGTAACACTTTTTTACAGAAGGTATTATCAAGTGCTGAAACGATTTTCCATCTCCCTTGAAGAAAAGCTGCTGGCTGAATTTGACCGCTTCATTGCCCTGCGGACATATTCCAATCGCTCTGAAGCTATCCGTGATTTGATCCGCAAGGGTTTCGTGCAAGAGGCGTGGGAGGCCGACAAAGAGGTCGCCGGGGTAATAACCCTGGTATATGACCACCATCGCTACCAACTCCAGGAAAAAATCACCGAATTGCAACACGAACTGCACCACCACATCATCTCCAGTATGCATGTCCACATGGATCATGATAACTGCCTGGAAGTGATCGTGGTGCGTGGGAAGGCCAGGAAGGTACAAAACCTCGCCGAACAGCTCATTGCCCTCAGAGGCGTCAAGGACGGCCACCTGAGCATGAGCAGCACCGGCGACCACCTGCGCTGAGTCGACAATTTTTTTTGCCCACCCAGTAACACTAACCATGATTTAGTAACACAAATCACCAAGGAGATTTCATCCATGATCCGCTTCACCAGCCTGCTTATCACCCTCGCCGTCCTACTTGCCAGCGCTCCTGCCAGTGCCCATTTCCAAACCCTGCTGCCCAGCCGCGATATCGTCACCTCTGCCACCGGTCGCAGCATCGAGCTTGATATTCGCTTTACCCACCCCATGGAATGGGGGCCGGTGATGGAGATGAAAACACCCACCCGCTTCGGGGTCATTGCCAATGGCCGCAACATCGATCTTCGCAAAACCTTGGTGCCCCGTCATCTTGAGGGAGCCACCGCCTACAACAGCCGCTTCACGGTCAAAGAACCAGCCGACTATCTTTTCTTCATCGATCCGGCTCCGTACTGGGAACCAGCGGAACAGAAGATGATCATCCATTACACCAAGGTCGTGGTAGACGCCTACGGAGCTGAAGACGGCTGGGACGCATCAACGGGTCAGCCGGTGGAGATAATGCCGCTGGTGAGGCCATACGGACTCTGGACCGGCAACATCTTTCGAGGGATCGTCAAGCACAACGGCAAAGCAGTGCCATTCGCCGAGATTGAAGTGGAGTACTATAATAAAGATAAAAAAATCGCCATTCCCGCCGACCCCTTCGTCACCCAAGTTCTGAAGGCTGACGAGAACGGCGTTTTCGCCTACGGGATGCCGAAAAGCGGCTGGTGGGGATTTGCTGCGCTGGTGGATGGCGACAAACCACTGCCCGGCCCCGACGGCAAGATGGTACCGGTGGAACTTGGTGGCCTGATCTGGGTTCGCGTCCAGGACATGCAATAATAACGAGGCAATTGACATGCATATAGCAGACGGTGTCGTCTCCCTGCCGATCCTTCTTACCAGCACCGCTGTAGCGGCAGGTGGGGTGGGGATCGGCCTCAGGAAAACAGACCTTCACCAGATCCCGCAGGTGGCGGTGCTCACCGCAGGCTTCTTCATCGCCAGCCTGATCCATATCCCGGTGGGGCCGGGCCAGGTTCATTTACTGATGAACGGCCTCACCGGCCTCATCCTTGGCTGGGCCGCCTTTCCAGCCCTGCTGGTCGCCCTCTTTCTCCAGGCGCTGCTCTTTGGCTATGGCGGAATCACCGTTCTTGGCGTCAATACCGTCAACATGGCCATCCCGGCCATCGGCTGCCACTACCTCTTTCGCAACCTCTTGAGCCGGCAACACTCCCAACGCGTGACCTTTATGATCGCTTGCTGTGCCGGGGCAACAGCGGTGGCAGCAAGCGGCGTTCTCCTGGCCGCCACCCTCTTTTTTTCCAATCGTGAATTCACCGGCGTCGCCACAGCCATCCTCATTGCCCACCTGCCGGTGATGGCAGTGGAAGGTGTACTTACCGGCTCCGCAGTGGTTTTTTTGCAACGAGTGCTGCCGGATTTATTCTCAGCAAACAAGAGATAACCTCAAACCTTCGGAGTCATCCCCATGCCCGCCATTCCCCACGTCATCAAAACCACCCTGCTGCTGGCCTTGGCATTTTTTTTAATGGCCGACCCGGCGCAAGCGCATAAAATCAAGATTTTCGCCATGGTGGAAGGAGAAACGGTAACCGGCTACGCCTATGCGCCGGGCGGGGTGCGACTGCCGCACAACAGTATCGAAATATTTAACGGCAACAAAGAAAAAATCGGCACAATCAAAACCGATACCAACGGCGCGTTCAGCTTCACCCCCAAAGAACGAAGCAACCTGAGCTTTGAGATGGATACCAGCGACGGTCACCGCACCTCCTTCCTGATCACCGCCGAAGAACTCCCAACCAGACTACCCGCCACCGTTTCGCAAGCAGCCTCGGCAGAGCCGCCCCCGGCCATCGAAGCACTGCCAAGATCCGCCACCCCGCCGGAATTGGTAACCCTGATTGATCGGGCCGTGGCCCACAACATCCGCCCGTTACGGGAACAGATCGAAACCTACGAAGAAAAAATCCGGCTGCACGACATCCTGGGCGGCATCGGCTACATCATGGGTCTGGCGGGAATCTTTGCTTATTGGCAGGCGCTGAAAAAAGAGAAGGCAAATTCAGGGATGTAGTTTTTTTATTGGGGAAAGGCCAGAGAGATAAGTCGATCCAATAGTTGCGGGAAGGTGTAGCCAGCGGCTTGTGCGGCTAGGGGGAGGAGGCTGGTGGGGGTCATGCCGGGAATGGTGTTGGTTTCAATGACCGCGATGCGACCATCTTCGGCGACGATCATGTCGGTGCGGCTGTAGCCTTGCAGGTGCAGGGCATGGTGGGCCTTGATGGCGTACTCCTGGGCTTGGCGGGTGATCTCTGTCGGGAAGTCGGCGGGGCAGATTTCCTGGCTGGCACCGGTCTGGTATTTGGCCTCGTAGTTAAAGAAGGGGTGCTCCTTGCCCGGGATAATCTCCACCAGGGGCAATGATTCCAGGCTGTCGTTGCCGA
>JAQYVW010000048.1 GCA_030145325.1 Desulfurivibrionaceae bacterium | reverse complement strand
CAAACAGATTTACAAAATAACTCACATCAGGAAGGGCAATGGCCAGACATGACAAAATCCACACCAAGCCGAAGAGAAAAAGAACCTGCAATACAAAAACAATCGGCAGCCACAGAAGGTGCAAGGATGGAGCCCCCTCAAAGAGCGACAACACCAGCACTATTCCCATGCTGACGAGCTGAGTCACCATGCTAACAAAGACAACCCGCACAGGAATCAACTCTATGGGGAACATGACATTTTTTACAAGATGAATATTCTGTTTTATTGACAACGTTCCTGTTGTTACCGCCTCGGAAAACCCTATATATGGGATTAAGCCGGTAAAAACAAAAAGGACATAACTCAACTGGCTATAACCAGGAAAACGCATCTTGAAAATGATCATGTAAACAAAAAGGTAAATTGCCAAAAGAAGTATTGGATATAAAAAAATCCAGAACCTGCCAAAAAGCGACCCAGCATACTTTCGTTGAAATTCAACCAGAGTAGTGTTCCACAAAACCTTTCGCGACCGATAAAGCAGGCGCGACATTTCCCTTACAGCTTCAAATCCGGCTGACATATTCCACAATCTCGTTAAATTTTATTTAGTTGATCCAAGATATCATTTTGTATATGCAAAAGATCTTGGGAATCACAAAATCGGCCTACATTGCCCACTTGACCCAATACAAACAGAAAAACCTCATTTTTTGTTCCAGAGGAATGTACCGACAGGTCTATGGCTTTACTTGGCACCCGAACCCCATAAGAAGGGGAGACATAAACATCGTTTACTTCAGCACTTAAGGCTGCGGGGTATTTCAAGAAGAAACTTTCATTATTATTTTTCAAACCACATAGACCAGGATCTTCGAGGATGATATCCACCCCGGTAGCCATGTGAAAATGCCATTGCAAAAACGAGTCACTCTTGCCATGAAGGGAGTCGACAATGACAAGCAACTCTTCCTGCTTCAGATAGCGAAAGCCCCGCCGGTGCTCCACCCCCTTCGCCAAACGCTGATACCCCACGTGCATGCCACCATACTCTACAAATTGATCCGTCTCGCGGAAATACAGGTGTTGCGCTTTGGCCGTTTCAAAAAGGCGAAAGATCCACTCGTCGCGCATCTCATTCTGCTCTTCACCGGCAACGCACAGGGTATTATGATACCGTGTCGACCGGAAAAGGTTTCGTGCTTCAAAATCCGAGGTATAAACATAACTACCAGGATCCACAACCAATGGTATTCCGTGGAGATGGAACTCAAAAGAGAGTTGATCATTGTGTTTGTGGTTACCAAAACCTTCTGTCCCAACGATGCCGTTGCTGATAGCCAGATATGCCCTTTGATCTCGGTAAAAAGCCAACCCTGCCTGCGGATAAAGTTTACCCACAGGCGGCAAATCTTCGTACTTAACGGTAACATCGCCAACATCAAAGCCCCACCATGCTGCCTCCCAGAGCCCTTCCTCGCCAACGTGGCGGAGCAAGGAGGAATCTTGAAGCAAAAACGCGGCAGGAGCCAGGATATGCTTCCCGCTCTGCGGGTTCCAATTGCCATAATCGGTAAAGATGTGCAATCTGCCATCATCGGCATCGCCAACCACAGGCAACAAACCATCCGGGCGCAATGAATCAGAAACAAAAGATGTCATTTTCCGGAGCACCGCATAATATTGCGCTGAGAATGGCTCACCGAGTAGGGTCGCTTGACGAGCAGCTCCCAAGAAAAGTTCCAGAACCAAACGATGATAGGGAACGGAAGACTCAAAGTCTGCGCCATCCTCTAAAATCTGGACGGTTATTTCTTTTTCAAGGGATTTATGGCAGAAATCCTGCCACTGCCGGGCCACAGGAAGGTCATGGAAAAGAGCGGAAACCAGATAAAGACCGACAATGTTGCTGAGATAGTGGTTGCTGGTTACCTCATAATGGTTTTCAAAATTGGCAAAGATGAATACACCATGATCGAAAAGCGCTTCGTATGCGCTCAGCCACCGTGCAACCGACACATCCGCAGCATCTCGAACCAAGGCAAGGCCAAAGGCCCAGTTGGCCGCCCGGATCGCCACATCCATGGTGCAGGTCCAGTTCACCCCGGAACCTACCGGGTTCACCTCCATAAAATCTTCAATTTCATTTACAATCTCAAGGGCGTATTTATAATCATGCGAAAAACGGTAGGCCTGCCCCAGAGTAATAAAGTGTTGGCACCTGGCCAGCTCCCAAGGTAGCTTAACATCGGCATTGCCGGGCCGCATGGCATAGAGGTCCCATTCTTTATGGGGGATTCCGGTTGGGAAGCGCAAATTACTGACAGGATCAAGATACCAGTCAATAGGGCAGTAGTCCTCCGGACAAGTCTGTCGTTCCAGGTCATGCGGGACAAAAACATCACTGCCAAGCATCTGGAACTCGTGGGCCAGAATCCGATCAGCGGAATGCAGAGTACCCGCAACCAGCTCAGGAAACCTCTGTCGTAAAATCAGGGAATTTTCTTCCGGGATATCGACATAGAGACGCCGATCATGGCCGAGAAGGGCCAACCAATCGGCGACAGTAGTATTAACCCCTTGGAGTTCCGCAGCCAAGGTCGTTGACAAGGAAGGGGGCGAAATAGCGCTGTTTTTTCGCCAAAGACGCCGTAAAATATTGAAAAGATTTCGCATAATTTCTTACAGCAAGGGCTTCCGCGCCTTGATCACCAGATTCCACCCCATCAACTTGCCGGCCAAGCCCACCGGCATCCACTTCAGGAGCGAGGGGATCTCATCAGGCATCAATTGGCATTTACAAATATCTATATCCTTAAAACCGGCATCGGCAAAAAGTGTCCTGAGTTTTTTGCCGGTATAAACCTTCACCAATGGCTTGGCACCCTTTTTACTTATCTCAACGGTACGCGACATAATCTCGCCCATGGAATACTCTTCAAGAAGATTCTTTTTCAGACCCTCATCTATAACAAGCTTCTGCCAGTAATGCCTGGAGTTAAGGGCATAGACCATGACGATCACTTTGCCGCCCGGCTTGAGAACCCGGTAGATCTCCTCCACAACCCTTTTGGTATTTGGAATATGATGAATGACACCATTGCTGTAAACCACGTCCAAGCTATTCTCTTCAAAGGGAAGATTCTCAGCATCATGCTGAATAAAACGACCCGCTAGCCCTCGGAGGTGAAAATTTTCCTTCGCTAGAGCAAGATGGCCAGCCGCAAGATCCACATCGGTGACCATGGCGCCGTTTTTAGCAAATTGAGCCAAATCCGTGCCAATACCCGAACCGATTTCCAGAACTTGTTCACCGGGGTGTTGGTCAAACTCCATTACCTCCGGCATCCAAGAGCCATATTCTTCGTAGCGATACCGCTCCACCTCCAGATACCAGTCAAGGGTGTTCCGAGTACTCTCCTTGACATAATGAGATCCGCAAGGATCATTATTCCATTGATTTTGCGCCTCATCCTTAAACCGGTCTCCCGACTCAAGCTTATTGAGCTTGTTCTCTTCCGGACGCTTCCGCTGGACATGCCGGGCGGATTCATGCTCCATAAACAGTTCACCAGAGCAAAGAAATCGCCAGATCCGTTCGGCATGTTTTTCCCACGAGTAGATCTCGAGGGTAGCCTTACGGGCATTTCCCCCCAATGTGTTGCGTACCTGCGGATTTCTGACTAAAAAAAGAACAGCGTCAACAAACTGCCCGACATTGCCCGGTTCGCAAAGAATAGATCGTTGGTCAGCAACCTGTTCGGCAACACCCTCCGCCACCTCAACAGCGCGCAGTCCGGGCGAAAGTACTTCGCCGATCTGCTCCAGATCACTGGCAACGATACCGCCGCCCATGGCCATGTACTCGAAAATCTTGGTCGGCGAGCCAAAAAAACTGCTGTCGATCATATGCGAATTATGCGGTGAAACATAAATATCACAGGCCCCCAGCATCTGAACCCCATCCATCTGAGGAACCCGACCGACGCATTTCACCCTCTCTTGGAGGTGATGCTTTTGAATCTGCTCGTCGATCTGGTGTTTATAGTGACCGTCTCCGATCAGTAAGAAGCGAACCCGCTCCTCGGCCCGACAGATGAGCGGCAACGATTCAGCCAGAATATCGATGCCATGCCAACCGCCAAAGGTACCGGTAAACCCAACCACGACATGCGAGTCATCCCAGCCCAGTTCAGCCCGTACCGCTTTTTTTCTTTCCGGGGCAAACGGCTGATACACCGAGGTGTCGACCCCGTTGGGGTTGACGAAGATCTTATCAGCCTCGATCCCCCGCTTAATCAAATCAGTTTTTATATGCTTCGAGACCACGCTGATCGCGGTGGCCTGTCGGAAGGCCGCGTCCTCGGCAAGCAGGTAGACCTCTTCGTACTGATACCCTTGCCCATCAAAGCTCCGTTTCATGGATATTTCCGAGCCATTATACTCGACGACATAGGGGATATTCATCTCCTGCGAAAGCTTTGCGCCAACATAATTACCAAGGCAAAGACGCTCATAGATGTATGCAGGCTTTAACCACTCCAACAATATCCTGACCTGAGGATAGTAGGATTCCGTGCCAAGCAATATTGTTGCTTCATCTCCTGATTCGCCAGGTGGAGGCATCACCAGTTGCTGCAACCCCAAATCATTCAAAAGCTCATAGTCATGGGGCATGGCGCACAAAAACTTCTCTGAGGCCCGGGCCAGTTCCTTGGCCACATAACAGGTATGGCCATAGCTACCCCCGGACGAGATTTTGGCCCAAAAATCGGTACGCAGATAGAGGCCACCGTTCTTAATGGGCAACTGCGGCGTGGGTATGTTACCTGGATCGGCTAAAAAAACCGGTTTGGCATTACTAATAATGTCACGCAACTCTTTATCAATTCTTTCATTACGCAAATTAGACGACAAATCTGCGGAAATTGCGGCAATCACGACAGCCACTCGTTGCTTACCGCCAACCAGCACGGCCTTCAACTGACGAGCATAAATTAGCAACAACCACCCAACAACCTTTACCCTTAAAGGTGCATAAACTAACAATCGGATGGCTTTCCTGGTTTTCTGAATAAATGGGAGCCCAGGATTCCAGAAGGTCCATAGAAACCACAACAACTTATAGCTTGGGATGTCAGCAGGTGTCAGTCGCTCAACCACCTCTTCTCGCGGCCAATGAAGAAACACCTCATATCCAACAGAGAATGCTTTTTCGATAACACGAAGAAGTGCTCGCCCCACCACTCCTCTATTCAGTTCAACAACAATGCCCTTAGCCCTTGCCACCTCCTGTGCTGCAAAAACATCCCTCACAGATGACGAAGCAATTTCACCCAATACAACAGGATGACGTTCTGTCAACTGTGGCAGAACGTCACTCCTGAACTCACCAACGTCCGAAGAATTTTCAGAAATATAAAAATAACAAGGAGAATCTTCAGTCATCAGTATTAACCCTTCCATATAACAAATCTTCGATATGCAATGCCACCGCGGTCGTTTCAACAATCTCTTCCCATGAGATCGGCACATCACAGAGACCGGCGACGGCATCACCAAAACGGCTCAGTTCTTCAAAATGACCCTTATCAACCTCTTCGCTGTGCCAAAGAACCTTGTTGTCTCCACAACGGGTAAGGGTCTTGAAGTCATCGACAAGGTAGGCCTCACCATCACAAAAGACCTCGATACGCTCCTTAGCCAATCCCTGCTTGGGCCCGAGGGCGGTATAAAGCAAATTCGCCATACTACCATCTTCGTAGGTAAGTGTGGCAGAAAAATTATCATTGGGCAGATAAGGCATGGTCCCGGGAGAAATCGCGGCGGCGGTAACAGAGGCGAGAGGCGCCCCGGTCAGAGAGCGAAACAGATCATACATATGGCAGGCTTCGCCAATATTACGTCCCCCCCCCTGAGCGGTCTGAATCCAGTGCTCCATTGGGATATAGCCGCCGTTCAGGCGGTAGTTGATAATCAACGGAGAACGTCTCTGGCTGAGTTGCTCACGAAGGGCATTGATTGCCGGAGAAAATCTTCGGTTGAAACCGACCATGAGAAGAGGAGGTTCCGGCAACTCGTTATAGGTATGGCAGACCTTGTCCAGTTGTTGCCAGGTAAGGGCCAATGGCTTTTCGACAAACACATGCTTCCCGGCCTTGAGAGAGGCAACCACCTGATCGGCATGCTCGGCATGCCTGGTTGCAATCACAACAAGATCTATGTCCGAATCAGCCAAAACCGGGTCGATTCCGGAGGCGAGGGTTTCCACTTGATTAGCACGGGCAAAATTGCCGCCGCGAGTGGCGTCCCGACTCACCACAGCTTTAAGGAAGAACCGGTCTTTCCGCTTACTCATCTGGGGAACCAACATACAGGTTCCAAAAGCACCGGCGCCAATCAAGGCATAGCGGAGAGGGCCGGAAGGAGTCGGCCGGTGGCCGCGAATGGTCATTTGCGACCGGTCTTCTTCCTCACTGGCAAGCAACCCGTCCTCAGGATAATGAATGAGAGCGGCCAAGGGTTGAGTCCCTTCGCCTTTGGCCAATTCGGCATAAACACTCGGAGCGCTTTCAATATGCGTAACCTTGTCGATCAACGCCTCAATATTGATCCGCTGCATGGCTATCATTTCCATGAAGGCCTGCATATTACGATTGAGGGTCCAGCGCACATACGAGAATGGATAGTCTTGCCCTTCCGCCTCATACCGCTGATCATACCTCCCCGGCCCGTAGGAGGTACTCATGAGCAGGTCGATCTCCTTGCGATAGAAATGTTGGCGTTGCACCCCCAGCCCCACGTCGCCGACAATAACCACTGTTCCTTTGGCCCGGGTCACCTCCATGGCAAGATTGATCACGGCATTGGACTTGGCTGCAGCGGTGATCACCGTTCGATCAGCACCACGGCCCTCGCTAAGATCATTCACCAACTTCTTGAGATGCTCTGGCTCTTGACACCCCGCATCCATCCCAAGCTCCAAGGCCCGCTTCACCCTTTCGGGATCGAGATCCAGGCCGATGACCTGACACCCCGCCGCCCGCAGCAACTGCACGGTCATCTGACCGATCAGACCGAGTCCGATCACGCAGATCCTTTCGCCAAGCTGGGGGGCGGCGCGCCGGACACCCTGCAAAGCAATGGTTCCGACGGTGGTCGTTGCCGCCTCCTTCAGGGAACAACCGGTCGGAACCTTGCAGACCAAATTGCGAGGGACACAGACATAATCAGCGTGATTGGCCAAACCGGCCCCGCCACATGCCACCTTGTCCCCCTTTTTAAAATCCGTCACCCCTTCACCGACTGCAATCACATCTCCGGCCGCCGAGTAACCGACATTCCATCCCTGATCACCAAGTTCGCTCAAAGCCTTGCCATCGACGATCGGCGCGGAATGAGAAACTTCAACCCCCTCAAGCAACAGGCTCGCAGAGCGACCGGCACCAGCCTTAGCAACCACCAGGGTCACCTGTTGTGAAGATCCGGGCTCAAAGATAAGCTGATCCTCAAAAAATCCTTCCTCATAAGTGCGGGCGCCAAGCCAGTTAGTCTTTTGCTCGTCCAAGACACCAATGGAAACTGCCCCTTCCAGAACTTTCCCCCTTATGTAAAAGATGGGTACCTGCCCGGCCGGAACGGTTATGGGATCAGCCATGATCTGATAGCCGTATTCGGAATCATCGGTGACGACTCGCAACCCTCCATCGGTAGACTCCATTTGTGAAGCATCACACTGCTTCCATTGCATGTTATCAAGAGAACATACCAACTCCCGAATAGGCTTGGCGGGACGTATCCGCGCCGCTTGGTCGGTGACAATACGGCAGAGCCGCCGCACCGCCTTGTCCGGGTGACGCATGGCCAATCCAAGATATTTACTGGCCAATGACGCCTTGGCAGCGGCCTTTTCCATGGGGGTACCAGCACCAACCACCGGCTCAGATCGCAAGGAGGCGATTTCAGTCCCCACACTGATTAAGGAATAATGAACCTTGATTAAAACCATTCCCGCCGACAAGGCAGGTCGCGGCATTCTGGCGACGATGGCACCGGAACTGTTACAGAGTATCTGTCTCATAAGGATTCAAACCTTTATTATTTAGTCATCTATCTTTTTCAAGCTGGACAACCCATTTAAAATAGCAGAGCAGTGCTGTTCCCAAGTGTACTTTTGCAAGGCGAGTTGCCTAGCATTCTCTCCAAGAAGGCGACGCATGCCGACATCAACCACCAAGTATCGAAGCGCCGCCTTGATTTCATCAACAGCGCCGGGAGTCGTCAAGAGAGCACAACTGTTATCTAGCTTGTTCGAGGGCACCGGAGACCCATCCCTACCCATATGCCAAGCCCCTTCCAGCACTTCGCCGATCTGATCCAGGTCGGAAGCGACAATTGCCTTACCCATCCCCATATATTCAAAAAGCTTGGTCGGCGAACCGAAAAAACGACTTCCATCCGCATTGGCAACATGGGGAGACATCAAAATATCGGAAGCAGCTAAATGGAGGGGAGCCATATCCTGCGGAACTAAGCCAGTCAGTGTACAGTATGAATCAGCACTATCGCAATCAAGAATTCTTCTCACCTCCGACATCTTCAAACCATCGCCGACCAGCATAAAGTGAACCTTCCGGTCACGCAGCCAAGCCTCCTCGTTGTCCACAAATTCCCGAATGACCTTGGCCAACACCTCAATCCCGTGCCACTGCCCAAAAGTCCCGATAAAGGTTATAAGCACCGCCTGCTCATCGATGCGGTGGCGGCGGCGCAGGTCAGCCAACTTCTCGGCAGTAGAGGCGTCCGGGTTAAAAACCTCGGGATCAATACAGTTGGGGTAACTAACAATCCGTTTCGGCTCAACCCCCCTGCCGACAAGTTCATCACGCAAAACATCAGAGATGGTTACTACCAGATCCGCATGCTTGAGAACGGCGTCTTCCGCCTTCACGGCCAGATCATGGTAACGAAGAGGGCGTCCCCAGTTCTTGGCGATCCACGCCTCGGAGCCATTATACTCGATAACAAGGGGAACCTTTTGAGTACGAGCCAGCACCACCCCAGAATAGTTAGCCACCGACATGCGCTGGTAAATAAAGGAATATCGCTTCTCCACAAGGGCGGCCTGCACCTGCCTGACAAACATCAGATGAAAACGGTAGTAGTTGAGTTCGAACGGAATTCCAAAATATGACGGTGGCCTGACGCCAACGAAGTTAGCCTCAGGCAAAACCATGACCGGCGGTTCTGCCGAGGCAAAATCAAGCCCATACCCGGCACGAAGCAGACCGTTGACAACCCCTGCGATATGACCAATGGAACCACCCGCTTTCACCCCGAACCACAGATTTGTTTTGAGGTATAACACTCGCCTCTCGGTGGTGGGAGGAAGCGACTGCCGTTGACAGTCCTGCAACCGGTCAAGCTCTCGATTGCAAACAAAATAGGCCCGGACAGAGTCGAGAGATGCAACCACAAAGGATAGCAGAGAGAAGAACACCCTCCAACGCGGCAAAGCCTGCCGACTGCAATCGGGGTTGACAATCTCCACCTTTCTCACCCTGGTCATCGAGGCAATGGACTGAAGAATCGGCAACAAAGCCTTGCTGTTGCCATCTTCGAAGGGAAGCAGCAAGCATTCCCCCTTCAGAGAGAAGAGATACCTCAACAGCGCTGGCAATTTGAGGATTCGCAAATCCGCCAAGGTGAGATACGTCGGCACCAAACCTAGGGTTCTTTCGAGCTTGTCAAGATAATCACGGGACAAGGAATAAGCGGTTAATATGTAAAACATGATACCTTTTATAGCTTATGGGCAGGCTGGTGCAGCAAACCAACGTCAGGGAAAGGCCATAGTCTCCGAACAAAACGGAATTACATTACACACAACCAATCATACTTTCTACTCTATCATTGCTCAGAAAAACAGCAAAAATAACCGGATACGATTCCTCAACCGAGATCCAAACAGTTTCCACCGAAGATATTCGCGCTCATCTTTATTGTCAAAAAAAACAAACTGCTCAAAAAACAATTTTCTTGGCCACGCCTGTCCGCGCCAAATGCAATGACTCAACAGGATCACCAGTCTCTGGGGCTATACAGACCAGAAGTGGCATCAAACTGCCATGACGACGAAACACAATCCGCCTAATTGGCAGAGCGACACCATAGGATGGCGACACCAATCCTTCCTCCTCCTCAACCTGCCAGCCATCCGCATCCCATACCATATCAAAGCTCTTACCAGCGACATGGAGATGTAATACATTCTCGGCACCCCTTGTTGCCTGCACCCCCGGAGCAAGATGAAATGGGATTTCGACCAGGTGTTCGCCTATCCCCTCAAAAGTGTCGAGAACAGCCAATAAGTGATGACGGTGCAATAAAGCGACTGTCCGGACCGGAGCCACCGGTTGATCTAGACGTTGATAACCTGCGTGTGTTCCCACAAACAGATCCATCTCGGGGTCGGCATCAAAGCATCTTACCTCCGGCAAAGCATCGTAATGAAGATTCCACAGATAATCCGGCCGGATAAAACGATTCATCTCCTCCTGGTCAATCTGAGGCGTATTATGGGAGGCGGTAGATCGAAACTTGTTCCGATTCACATAGGAAGCGGTGTAGAGATAGGCTCCGCAATCTGAAAGCAGGTTGCAACCGGCCAGACGGGCCTCAAGCGAAAGACAGTCATTATGGCCGTGTCCGCCCCTGCCCGCCAGACCAACAGGACCACAATCAATAAAGAGATGATCTTGATCATTGCGCATCACATAAAATCCACCATCGGGAAAGGCTACGGACCGACTGGATTCTTTAGAGGGGGCGTTCCGTTGCCCCAAAGAATCGGCTACCTCCGGCCCCAGCAACCAATAAACTTCACGGAGTGGGCCGAAAAAACGATCTGTTAACTCCTCGACATCCCACACGCTACCGAGCCAACCCAGTAGATAACGATGATCATTAATTGATTGACCACCGAATGGCAAAACGCGGGCATCATCAGCATCACCCCAGAGAGGCACAGTCCCATCCAACCTCGAATAGGCCGCCGTAAACTTAGCCATGGCAAGCAGCCGATCCCGATACCAACTAGGCACCTCCTCACCATGCACTCGCCGAAACAGCGCCGGAAGAAAAAATAATTCAAGAACCAGACGATGATAGGGAACCGAGGCCTCAAAATCAACCCCATCATTATGGACCTGCCGAGGCAGTTCATCACAAAGTATTTGCCAGCCAAGCTTTTGCCAATGAGCAGGCTCAACTCCGTTGCCGAAAAAAAGCCCCGCAAAAAACAAACCAGCTGCATCGGCAGCATAGTGATTGCCGTTTATATCAGAGCGCTCAAGGTGCCTCTCTGTGAATAGACCGTGAAGATAGAGCGAAGTAAGAAATTTAGCACGAAAAGCGCAATCCCGCCAAGCAGCACTCTGGTGAAAAACATGAAAAAACCAGGTCCAGCTGATAATCCTTAGGGCAACCTCCATGGTACAAGCCCAGTTAACACTATACGCATAAGGATTGGCATCTATCCAACTACTCAATACATCCCGCACCGTTTCGGCATAACGCTCCTCCCCAGTAAGAAGATAGGCCTGACCAGCGGGCATGAGCCACTGCAGGCGGGAGAGTTCCCAAGGAAACTTTACATCACTGGGGCGTTCGGGATTATTGTAATCAATGGATCTGATATAGGCGGGGGGCCAAGAAAAACCAGACTTGTAATCCTTATGCCAATCTATATCCTCGCCAAGCTCTAGGTGGCCGGAGCCAAGTATATCAACCTGATGCCTTTCTGCCCTCGCCGCCTTATCTAAAATTTTAACCCGATCAGCGGGACAGACCGCCTCAAAATGATCCCCATCAACCATCTTAGTATGAGCAGGAAATGGACGCTTACCTAATTCATCCCAAAGTTCTTCAAAGCTTCCGACACCAAGGCGATTAACCAAACGGGCAATGGTCAATCGACGCGACATGATTGGAGCAAAAAAACGATCGGCCTCAATCCGTATTTCATCACAAACCCGACACAAAACAACCTTAGGCGGTTTTGCGGCAGCGCGTTTTAGTAAACTCCAAATATCTCTCACAACACCCCCATAACCTTCCGTTAAGGAACGGAAATTATCCAAGAGCCTATAACGTGGTCAGATACAACCTTTTTTCTGAGTTCGCGAAGTTTGGGATAAAATTGTTCTACAAAAAACAGTGCTATCGATATCGGGAGGAGGAACCATTGTTGGCAGAAGCTACCACAAATAATGGTGCTCGCCTCAGCAAAGGGCTTTCAAAGCCCAAGCGAGTCAAGCATATTTTACACCCTTGCTCATTTTATCCACTGCTTATGCCACATTGCCAAATTCAACAAATACCAAACCTGTGACCCGTGACCACTATCAACAACCTTCATCACCTCGGCGCGATCAAGAAAATCAGTCTGCCGACAGAAATCATCGAGTTCCAGCCTGATTTTGTCACCAAGTCGATCAAAAAACCACTCGTAGACCGGCACACCAAAACCTTGCTTCTTCCGATCAATCAACTCGTCAGGAATCACGCCTCGTACCGCTTTTTTCAAAATATGCTTCAAGGTGCCATTTTGTGTCTTCATGGCGGTGGGAATACTCATGGCCAGTTCAACGAACTTATGATCAAGAAAGGGAACACGGCCCTCAAGACTGACCCCCATGCTCATCTTATCAACCCGCATCAATAACAGTTCGGGAAGGCGCAGGTTGAGATCGACATAACTCATCCAATTAAGATGCGACTTTTCCCACGCCTTCTCTTGAAAACGTTTATGGATAGGGGCTAACGCCTCCCACGAGGTCAGGCTGGCAAATCTTTTACGGAGTCTGGGGGAAAGCAAAGCCATCTTCTGCTTCTCGGTAAAGGCCTCGGCCCCTCCCCAAAAGATGGGAACCCCTTCGGCACCACGCCGTAGCGCTTCATAATAATGTGTATTCTCCTTTCCCAGTGCCCCAAGACCGGCCAGCCCAAAGCGCTTCAACCAAGAGGGAACCGGCAAATCATCGTACTTTTGGAGATTCAATTTGATCTTCCAGGTCGGGTATCCCCAAAAAAGCTCATCTGCCCCCTCACCAACCTGACAGACGGCAACCCCATTATCACGAGCCAACTTAGAAACATAATAGACAGGCACACAAACCGGATCGGCGATGGGCTCATCCTGAAGATGGATCATCTGAGGGAGGAAATCCAACAAATCATCCATGGTAAGCAGCCGTTCGTAGTGGTCTGCCCCGACTTCCTCTGCCATGCGTCTGGCAAAATGCAGCTCATTCTGGTAGCTCTTGTATTCCCCTTGATAACCAATGGAGAAAGTCTTCACCGGCCCACCTTCGCCCTCAGAGAAAAGGGCGGCGTTGGTACTCGAATCAATACCGCCGGAAAGGAAGACCCCAACCGGAACGTCACTAACCTTGCGCAGTCTGACTGCGACCCGGAGTTCTTCCAGAACCCGTTCAGCAACATCTTCTTCACTAATTCCGATCAGCGGATTGGTATGATCCCAGACATCCCAGTAACGATGTTCCCGCACCTGCCCGTCCTCGCTGACCCGCAACCAAGTCCCCCCTGGCAGTTTTTTAATACCGTCGAAGAGAGTTTGCGGAGCCGGAGTGGTCAGGAAGGAAAGGTAGTGGTACATGGCTTCCTCGTGAACTTCCCGCTTTTGATCAGGGTCTTCAAGAAGTGCCTTGATCTCTGAAGCAAACACCACCCGTTGATGATGGATAGAGTAGTAAAGAGGCTTGACACCTATCCGGTCCCGCACCAGCCAGAGAGTGCGCGCGCGCGAATCCCAGATGGCAATGGCAAACATGCCCCGGAATCGCTCGACGCAGTCAATTCCCCATTGCTCAAAAGCGTGAACGACCACCTCGGTGTCGGAATGATCAGTTTGCCAACGATGCCCCCCTTGCGCCTCCAGCTCCTTACGAATCTCACCATGATTGTAAATCTCGCCATTAAATGATACCCAGAGGTTGCCATCCTCGTTAGACATGGGCTGACCGGCTGCGGAAGAAAGATCAATGATGGAGAGCCGACGGTGCCCCAACCCAACTCTACCATCAGCCGACACCCAGGTGCCGGCCCCGTCTGGCCCACGCAGGACCATGGTGTCCCGCATGCGATTGACATACGATTCGGTAACGGAAAACGGACTGCCCGCAAACGTCAAGGCACCGACTATTCCGCACATTTTCCACCTCCATCCACAAGAAACTGCTCGACACGAAAGGCTATCTCCATGGCCTGGAACTGCTCCCAGAGCGCAATCGGCCACGCGCCACCGGCACTGATGGTCGCGGCAAATGCCTGCAACTCATCTTTCTGCCCTTTATCAATAATCTTGCTATGTATCCCCTTGGCTTTGCTCCCGAAAAAATCAAGATTCATATAATCGTTGAGCACCATCACCATGCCATCCACATAGACCTCGAGCTGTTCCTTGGGATACTCCTTACTGCCCAAGGCAGTATAGGTCAAAGTGGCCACTGAGCCGTCGGCAAACTGCATAGTGGCGACAAAGTTATCGTCAGCACCATAGTAGCCGGTGGAAGGATTCAGGGGTAACGCAACCACCGAAACCATCCTGCTGCCGGTCAAAAAGGTGAAAAGATCATAGATGTGACAGGCCTCACCGATGTTGCGTCCTCCCCCCTCCTCGCCATGCACCCAATGATCCCGAGGAATATGGCCAGCATTCATCCGGTAGTTGAGAATCATGGGATTGGTTCTCTCCCGGACCATCTCGCGAATTCGACGCGCGAAGACCGAGAACCTACGATTGAAGCCGGTCATCAAAACCGGCAGTCCGACGGTGGAGTCCTTCCCGGCATAAAATGCCTCGATTCCCTCAAGCTCCGCAGCAGTCAAGGCGAGCGGTTTTTCAACTAGAACGTGTTTACCGGCCTTCAGAGCGGCCAAGGCCATGCGCGCATGAAGATTATGCCGGGTGGCGATGAGTACCGCGTCAATCTCTGGGTCCGCCAACACCTTTTCGTAATCAGTACTCGAATAATTAGCACCAAACTGTTTGGCAGTTGCCACAGCATTATGCCCAGTCCGACTCACCACAGCCTGCAGATGGTACATGTCGGAGAGGGCCTGGATGTTAGGAAGGTGCATACCCTTTGCAAAACCTCCGGCTCCCACCAACGCCAACCGAATCCGTCCCTTTCCTGCCGGCAGAGCGGCGGGGTTGCCGACCACACGGACAACTTCCTCATTGACTTCTGGTTGCGGATACTGGAGCAGGACCATCAACGGCTTTTCAGCACCACCATCGATAGCCACATAGGCCTCACCTGCCTTTTCAAGCGGATAGGTTGCGGCAATGAGTGGTTCCAGCCGCACCCGTTGCTCTGCAAGCAACCGCAAAAATTCAGCCATATTACGATTCTCGGTCCACCGCACATAGGCGACCGGATAATCCAACCCTTTTTCCTCGTAATTGTCGTCGTAACGCCCGGGACCATAAGATGTCGAAATATAAAAATCGATTTCCTTTTGGTAAAAATCGGCTCGGTTGAGATGCAACCCAACATCTCCGACCAGTACCACTCTGCCCTTTTTACGACACATGGCGAAGGCGGTAGAAACCACGCTGTCGGAGGGGGTGGCTGCGGTAATAATGACCCCATCCGCCCCCAGGCCGTCGGTCAGTCGGGCGACTTGATCAATGGCCGGTGCGTCATCGGGATGCAGCGCAACATCAAGACCCAGGGAACGGCCCAACTGTAGACGCTTTCGGTCGATGTCGGTACCAATCACCCTACAGCCGTTTGCCTTGAGGAGTTGACAGGTCAGTTGACCGAGGATGCCAAGGCCAATAACAACAAACGTCTCCCCCAAGGTGGGATTTCCTCTCCTCACGCCCTGCAAGGAGATGGCACCCAAGGTTACCGTGGCGGCATGAGACAGCGACAAAGCATCGGGGACGCGCACGGTCAAATTCCGCGGCACTCGGATCAACTCCGCATGGTGGGCGCACTGAGCTCCAGCGCAAGCAACGCGATCCCCCACCTGTAGGTCCCTCACCCCGTCGCCAACAGCAATAATAATGCCGGCGGCAGAGTAACCGGTTGCAGAGCCAGCGGCAAGACGCCCCTTGATGACACTACGAGTTTTCTTAATCCCCAGCGACGAGGCCATGCTAACAACCTTTTTCACGTTCTCAGGCTGTTTAAGGGCTCGTTTCCACAGAGGTAAACCACTGGTTTTCAAGCCACTCATTTCTGTCCCGATGGAGATACAGGAATGATCAACCCGCACCAACACCGTCCCGGGCTCAACAAGGGGGGCGGGAACCTGCTCAACAACAGCACACCCCTGCCGAAGAATAACCTGCTTCACGTCCAAAGACCTCGCGTATCAATAACAACCTTTTCTTTAAAAAGTTCGCTATCAATGTCCTTGAATTCATCGTGATCAACGAGGACCAGCACGATATCGGCCTGACGGATCACGTCCTGTAGGCCATACAACGGAAACTCATCAAAGTTGTTCCCGTTAATGTTCGGCTCGCAGGCCATAACCCGGCCGACCTGCATCTTGATCATCTTTCTGGTAATAGCCATGGCGGGTGACTCGCGCAGATCATCAATATTCGCCTTAAAGGCCAGTCCAAGGCAACCGATGACCGGCTCCTTGAACCGAGCTGCCTTCTCCTTGACTTTATCAATAACCCACAGCGGTTTGCCATCATTGACCATGCGCGCAGTAGCAATCAGTTTTGACTCTTCCGGCGCAGCCGCAACGATGAACCATGGATCAACTGCAATGCAATGCCCGCCCACACCGGGGCCAGGTTGCAAGATGTTGACACGTGGATGTTTATTGGCCAGTTCGATCAACTCCCAAACGTTGACGCCAAGCTTATCGCAGATTAGCGACAGTTCGTTGGCAAAAGCTATATTGACGTCCCGATAAGAATTTTCCACCAATTTGGCTAATTCGGCGGTGCGGCTATCTGTGAGATAAATCGATCCGTTACAGAAAGTTTTATAGAGTTCCTTCGCCTTTTCTGCCGATCTTCTGTCGATGCCGCCGATAATTCGATCATTATCAACCAATTCACGAATAATATGACCGGGGAGAACCCGTTCGGGGCAATGGGCCACAAAAAAATCAGCAGCAGTAAGATCGGACCGGTTTGCCAGGATGATATCACGAACCTTCTCTGTTGTACCAACAGGGCTGGTTGACTCCAGAATGATCAAGTTCCCTGACCGCACAAAGGGTGCAATATTCTTGGTAGCCGTCTCCACAAAACTAAGGTCCGGTATTTTCTCTCCCCCTTGGCCGCCGTCCTGAAAAGGAGTAGGAACGGCTAAAATAAAGACATCACCCTCCTCCACTTCCGTAGAGGCACGCAGATTGCCGCTGTGGACAGCCGACTTAACCAAAATATCAAGATCCGGCTCGACAATATGGATATTCCCCTGATTGATGGTACCGACAGCCGTAGAATTAACGTCAACGCCAACAACATGTAAGCCCTTGGTCGCCAACATAGAAGCAGTCGGCAAACCAATATAGCCGAGCCCCACCACGATTATTTTCATGCTTTTTTGGGTCTTCATAGTCTCCGCATTCTTTACATTAAAGTTACAAGCGCTTCGACGATCCTCTGCGCAGCCTTGCCATCACCATAGGGATTATGGGCAAAAGACATCTCTTCATAAGCACTCCGATCATCCAGCAACCGAGTTGCACTCTCCACGATAACATCTCTGTCGGTACCAACCAGTTTCACGGTACCCGCCTCAACCGCCTCAGGCCGCTCAGTCGTGTCACGCATGACCAACACCGGTTTACCCAGAGATGGGGCCTCCTCCTGAATACCGCCAGAATCAGTGATGACCAGATAACACATGCTCATGAGATTAACAAAAGGGAAATAATCAAGAGGTTTGATGAGGTGAACATTTTCGCAGTCGGCAAGAATTCTGTACACTGGCTCCTGGACATTGGGGTTAAGATGAACCGGATAGACAACTTGCACATCAGGTCGCTGCGCCAGTTCTTTCAACGCCTTGCAAATCTCCAGAAAGCCGTCACCGAAATTTTCACGCCGGTGACCGGTAACCAGTATCATTTTTTTGGATTTATCGAGAAACGGATGGGCTTCCGCACATTTTTCGGTCAAAGCTGGGTCAGTTTTGATCCGCTCAACAACATCCAATAACGAATCAACAACAGTATTGCCGGTCACAAAGATACTCTCTTCCCGAACATTCTCTCGAAGCAAATTCTCTTTCGCCTTTTGAGTAGGAGCGAAATGCAGAGCCGCAATGGTGCCGGCAAGGCGCCGATTCATCTCCTCCGGCCAAGGGGAATAGTTGTTACCAGTCCGTAAGCCTGCCTCAACATGACCCACAGGAATTTTCTCATAATAGGCGGCAAGGCTTGCAGCAAAAGTTGTAGTCGTATCACCATGAACAAGTACCATGTCTGGACGCCATTCCTTCAACAAGTCACGCATGCCGCCAAGAACATTTGTTGTAATATCTGTCAGATCCTGTCCTGGCCGCATGAGATTCAAATCAAAATCAGCCTTAATCTCAAACAAATTCAATACTTGATCCAACATCTCACGATGTTGCGCCGTTACACAAACTCTTGATTCAAACCTCTTACTTGCTGCTAAAGATTTAACAACAGAGGCCATCTTAATGGCTTCTGGCCTCGTTCCAAAAACACTTAATATACGCATATGTCCCTCAGGCGTTTTATTGATCCAGTAATTATGATCTCGTGCATTTATGAATTTCCCAACAGCCCACTAGGCCATTACCACTTTATCCGAAGCACCATCAATGCCCTCGAAGACATTGCGGGTATCTACAATCAGTTTGGCGTGCGTAAAAATAAATTTGTAATCATATACAGAGTGATCCGTTACCACCAAAACACAATCCATGGCGGCAAGATTATCCTCGGAAAGAGGGATGCTTTGCAAGTCAAAAGAATACTTCCTGATCGGCAACAGTTTAGGGATATGGGGATCGTTGTACAGAACCTCAGCGCCCATCTCCTGCAACAGATCCATCAATTTGAAAGATGGCGACTCCCGAGAATCGTCGACGTCCTTCTTGTAAGCGACTCCCAGAAGCAACACCTTGGCTCCTTTCAACGACTTGCCCTTGTCGTTGAGGGCTCCCATCAACCGCTGCACGACATAATAAGGCATGGCAGTATTTACCTCACCCGCCAACTCGATAAACTTGGTCGGGATGTCATACTCCCGCGCCTTTGAGGTAAGGTAAAAAGGATCAATAGGAATGCAGTGCCCTCCAAGGCCAGGACCAGGATAAAAGGGCATATAGCCAAACGGCTTGCTGCTCGCCGCCTCAATAACCTCCCAGACATTGATCCCCATACGCTGACAGAGAATTTTCAACTCGTTAACCAAGGCGATATTAACGCTCCTGAAAATATTTTCCAGAAGTTTGGTCATTTCCGCAGCCTGAGTACAGGAAACGGTCACAACCTTTTCCAAGGCGAGGGCATAGAACTTTTCGGCCAACCTGGTGGACTGCAACCCCACCCCACCGACGACCTTGGGAATATTGACGGTGGCAAATTTAGGATTCCCTGGATCCTCCCGTTCAGGCGAGAAGGCGAGACCGAAATCAATCTCAGCCTTATACCCCGACTTTTCCAGAATCGGCTGCACAACCTCAACAGTTGTGCCTGGGTAAGTAGTGCTTTCAAGAACCACCAACTGACCGGGCCGCAACGAAGCACATATTGCCTGCACCGTTGCCTCAACATACTGCAAATCCGGTTCACGATTCTTGGTAAGGGGCGTTGGTACACAGATCAGCAGTACATCCGGCTCCTTGAGGCGTGCAAAATCTGTAGTGGCGGAAAAGGTATTTCCAGCCACAAATTCCGCCACCTCAGCAGAGGGGACATGCTTGAGATAGCTTTCACCTTGCGCAATCTTCTTAATTTTATGCGGATCGAGATCAAATCCCAGAACCTTAATACCCTTGCGCAAGAAGGTCAGACTCAAAGGCAGCCCGACATAGCCAAGGCCAATGATTCCAAGCAACAAGGAACCATCATCAATCTTTCGTTCAAGCTCGGTTAAGCTCATCTTTTTTCATCCTGGCTCTGCCGCAAATGGCTATCGATCCTCTGAAAAACTTTGCCCACCATACTTTGACGCTTAATCGCGCATCCCTTCCAGAAAATCCTGATACGCTTGTGTTATTCCCTCTGGGAGATCAGTCTCCGGCTTCCATCCATGCTTACGAAGTCGGCTGACATCCAGCAACTTTCTCGGCGTCCCATCCGGTTTCGTTTTATCGAAAACAAGCTGGCCTTTAAAACCCACCGCCGCTTGCACCATTTCGGCAAGTTCACGGATGGTCACATCCTCACCGCAACCGATATTAATAAGTGGCGGCTGTCCTGTTTGCAAAAACTGCCTATACTGTTCACTTGGCAGTTCCAACAAGAATCGACAAGCGGCGGCCATATCGTCGCTATATAAAAATTCCCGACGGGGGGGGTACCGGTTCCCCAGGCCACCGCGTATGGGCGGTTGGTTGATTCCAGCGGCCCGGTGAGCAGATACTCCTCTTTCATCGGCTGCGGCAATCGCGCGGATAAATACAGGAAGAACCCAGGAACAACAAGCGCTCGACCCCGGCCTGCCACACCTCATAAATGACGTTGTTCTGGATGACCAGGTTTTCACGGATAAACTCCGCCGGATAGGTATTATTAGCCAGGATACCACCAACCTTGGCAGCGGCAAGAATAACATATTCCGGTCGCTCCTGATCAAAAAAATCCCGCACCGCCGCCTGCTCGGTGAGTTCCAGTTCCGCGTGACGACGGGTCAGGATATTGTCGTAGCCGTTGGCCTGCAGATTGCGAACAATCGCTCCGCCGACCAGACCTCGATGACCGGCAACATAGATCTTCGCGTCTTTTCGCATGGGCTCGCTGTTATTCATGATAATCAAAGGTATTATATCCCGAACGGCGAACCAACTCATCCCGTTCGGCAGCCTTCAAGTCCTCGCGGACCATTTCGGCAACCAGTTCCGTAAAGGTAATCTTGGAAACCCAGCCCAACTTCACCTTGGCCTTGCTGGCATCACCGAGCAGGGTCTCAACCTCGGTGGGCCTGAAGTAACGAGAATCGACAGCAACAATCACCTTGCCGGTCTGCACATCGATACCTTCTTCATCCACGCCTTGCCCTTGCCAACGAATCTCCATCTCCAACTCACGGGCAGCAGCGTTGACAAAATCACGCACACTGTGCTGTTCGCCGGAAGCAATGACAAAATCCTCCGGCTCATCCTGTTGCAGCATCAACCACTGCATCTCCACGTAATCCTTTTGGCATGGCCCCAATCGCGCTTGGCGCTCAAATTGCCAAGATAGAGACAATCCTGCAACCCGAGCTTGATTCGCACCAAAGCCTTGGTGATATTGCGGGTGACAAAAGTCTCACCCCGCACCGGCGACTCATGGTTAAAAAGGATACCGTTGCTAGCGTACACCCCGTATGCCTCTCGATAATTGACCGTGATCCAGTAGGCGTAGAGTTTGGCCACCGCGTAAAGAGAACGGAGATAAAAGGGGTGGCTTCCTTCTGCGGCGTTTCCTAAACTTGGCCGAAAAGCTCCGAGGTGGAGGCCTGATATAACCTAGTCTTCTTTTCCATGCCGAGAATCCGGATCGCCTCCAAAACCCTTAGCGTTCCCAATACATCGGAGTTAGCAGTGTACTCGGTACTCGGGCTCCTCGAAGGAAACCGCCACATGACTTTGGACCGCCAGGTTATAGATCTCGTCCGGGCTCACCAGCTTAACAATCCGTAGCAGGCTGCTGGAGTCGGTCATCTCGCCGCAATGAAGGACAAACCGCCTCTCTTTCTCATGAGAGATCCTGATAGAGATGATCGATGCAATCGGTATTAAACAACGAGGCGCGGCGCCTGACACCATGCACCTCATAGCCTTTTCTAACAAAAACTCGGCAAGATATGCGCCGTCCTGGCCGGTAACTCCGGCAATCAATGCTTTTTTTCATAAATCCCCACTCCTGAAAATCACGTTTGCGAGTCGCCTTTACAGATCATTGCGACCATAGATATCTTCAAAGCGAACAATATCATCCTCGCCCAGATAGCTGCCAGACTGCACCTCAATCAATTCCAGAGGAATGCGACCGGGATTCTCCAGACGATGGGGGGCACCGATGGGGATATAGGTGGACTGATTTTCAGAAAGAACGATTTCCTGATCACCGTTGACCACCCTAGCGGTGCCCTTGACCACAATCCAGTGCTCGGCCCGATGATGGTGGCCCTGCAACGACAAACGCGCCCCCGGGTTGACGATAATGCGCTTGACCTTAAAACGGTCGGCGCTGTCGATGCATTCGTAGGAGCCCCAGGGCCGGAATACCTGCCGATGCAGGACCACCTCCGGCCGCTGCACCGCTTTCAGCTTCTCCACGATGGCCTTGACATCCTGCACCCGATCCTTGGCTGCAACCAATACCACGTCGGCGGTCTCGACCACCACATGATCAGCCAACCCCACCGCCGCCACCATCCGCCCGGTGGCATGGATATAACAGTCATGGACGTCCTCACCAATCACCTCACCCTTGAAAACATTGCCGTTGCTGTCCTGGCCGCCCTGCTCCCACAGGGCGGCCCAAGAACCGATATCGCTCCAGCCGCAATCAAGGGGAATCACGCAGGCTCCATCGGTTTTCTCCATCACCGCGTAATCAATGGAGTCATTGGGGCAACGACCAAAAGCCTCTTCACCAAGACGGATGAAATCGAGATCCTGGACTTTCCCGACATGGGCGGCCCGGCAAGCGGTAATCATCTCGGGAGCAAACAACTCAAGCTCTTCCAGATACCGGCGCGCCTTGAACATGAACATGCCGCTGTTCCATAGGTATTCACCTGAATCCAAATATCCCTGGGCAGTGACAAGATCCGGCTTTTCGACAAAGCTGGCAACCTGATAGGCACCATCGGTGGCCACAACCAAATCGCCTTTGCGAATGTACCCGTAGCCAGTCTCCGGCTTCTGCGGAGTAATACCGAAGGTAAGCAGGTCACCTCTTTCCGCGCAAAGAAGACCTCCGGCTAAAGCCATTCTGAAGGCAACCTCGTCATTGATCAAATGGTCGGCGGGAAGAACCAACAAAACCGGATCATCTTCGCGTGCGAGAGCCTCAAAAGCTGCGATGGCCACAGCCGGAGCAGTATTGCGCCCCACCGGTTCGAGCAGGATAGCAACATCCATCGCTGTATCGCGAAGTTGCTCAGCGACCATGAACCGATGTTCGGTATTGCAAATCACCAGCGGCGCAGTGACTTCAGGTACACCGGCAAGACGATCCACCGTGTTCTGGAGCAGAGTTCTCTCATTGACCAGCGGCAACAACTGCTTTGGGTACAACGATCGGGAAAGAGGCCAGAGCCGGGTGCCGGAACCGCCGGCCAGAATCACCGGGATAATAACTGACTCACTCACGACAAAATCTCCTTGTTTACACTGAGCTACCGAGACCGATTCGTCACAGGGACAACTCCTCCGAGACGGAATGTACAGTTTAGACAAGCGCCAACATCAATGCGAACCAAAAACCTTTCGTTGCCGGAGAACCCTGATAACTGCCTCAACACATTCATCCAGAGGCTTGGAGCCACTGTCCAGGACCAGATCCGGATTCATCGGCTCCTCATAGGGTGAAGAAATGCCGGTATAGTTTTTGATTTCTCCAGCCCGCGCCTTTTTGTACATCCCCTTAACATCCCGCTGCTCGCAGACCTCAAGAGGGCAACGGCAGTAAATCTCGATAAATTCATCTTCGCCGATGATATCGCGCACCCGTTGCCGATCACTGCGCATGGGAGAAATAAAAGCGGTGAGCGCTATTACCCCGGCTTCAAGGAAGAGATTCACCATCTCGCCGACGCGGCGGATATTTTCGTGCCGATCCTCAATGGAAAAACTCAAGTCTCCACAGAGGCCGTGCCGGACATTATCGCCGTCGAAGACAAAGGTGCGGCAGCCCAAATCATGGAGCCGTTCTTCCACGGCATGGGCCAGGGTTGATTTGCCGGAACCGGAAAGACCGGTAAACCAGAGATTGACGGCCCGGTGGCCGTTCAACTGCTCACGCCGTTTTTTGGTAACCGCGGCATGGTGCCAGACCACATTCTCAGAGGAGGGTGTACTTTTTATCATAGAATCTATTTCATGCTCTGTTGCGAAGGATAAATCCCTCAATATTTCAGGCCAACCCGCTCCCGGACCAGATCAAGGGTGACGGTGGCCTTGGCCCGCGCCTTTTCGGCGCCTTCCTTGAGGATGGCCCGCAGCCCGGCCGGATCGGCAAGCAATTGCTGCTGCTTCTCGCGTGCCTCACGGAAATACTCCCAGAGGATATCCACCAGCTCCAGCTTGATCTTACCGTACATGGCACCGCCATTAACATAGAGATCGTGCACCTCCTGTAGTCGGTCGGCCGGGGCAAAGAGCTTATAGATACTGTACAGATTGCAGTTGTCCGGATCCTTGGACTCTTCCACCGGAGTCGCATCGGTGACGATGGCCATCACCCGTTTTTTGAGGGATTTGGCATCGGTGAAGATGGGAATGGTGTTGCCATAGGACTTGGACATCTTCTGGCCATCCACCCCCGGCACGGTGGCGACATTGGCATCGATCACCGGCTCCGGCACCGTAAAGGTGTCGCCAAAGGTGTTGTTGAACTTGATGGCGATATCCCGGGCCACCTCCAGATGCTGTTTCTGATCCTTGCCCACCGGTACCCGCTGGGCCTGAAAGATGAGGATATCAGCCGCCATCAGTACCGGATAAGCAAAGAGGCCATGACTGGGGGCGATCCCTTTGGCCACCTTGTCCTTGTAGGAATGGCACCGTTCCAGCAAGCCCATGGGGGTGAGAGTAGAAAGAATCCAGGCCAGTTCGGTGACCTCGGGCAGATCGGACTGCACCCAGAAGGTGCATCGGGCCGGATCAAGGCCCAATGCAATAAAATCAGCCGCCGCCTCCAGGGTGCCCTGGGCCAGGAGGTCCCGATCATGAACCGAGGTCAGGGCGTGCAGGTCAACGATAAAGGCAAACAACTCGCTCTGATCCATATTGGCGATCATCGGTTGCATCATTCCGAAGTAATTTCCGATATGCAGTTGCCCGGAGGGCTGGATTCCTGACAATATTCTCATAGTTTATCCCGTTCTTTTCGTATTTTACGACTTCAATGCTCACTGTCTTTAAAAGAAAAAAGAACCGGCGGCAAGTGTTTTCTCCCCCTAGAGATAAGAGAGTTTCTTACTCCCAGAAAACAAGAAAAGGGAAGCAGGACTCCTCCCACTCCCCTTCCGGATGCAAATAACCGAATAAAGCTTACTCTTTGACCTCCTCGAAGTCGGCATCAACCACGTCATCGTCATCCTTCTTGGCTCCGGCGTCGCCACCACCCTCTTCGCCCGGCGCGCCCTGCTCCTGGCTGGCCTGGCTGTACATCATCTCGGCCAACTTATGGGAAG
>JAQYVW010000124.1 GCA_030145325.1 Desulfurivibrionaceae bacterium | reverse complement strand
CTTTGCCGAGATGATTTCGGTGGCCAAGCCGTCCGCCGACATGCTCAGTCTTCCTTCCAGTGAAGTTTCCTTTGTAATACAAAGAGTCCCGCTCTACTATCCGCTTCTCTACTCCGGAGAGAGACAAAACGATTATCTCCATGTTGAGGATTTTCTCGGCCAAAACGGCTGGATTCATCAATCGGCGGTGAGCGATACTGCCACCGTGGAGGTAACCGGCAATGTCGTTAACATCCGGCGCGGCCCTGGCATTAATAATCCCACTCTCTTTAAAGCCAAAAAAGGCGTTGCCTTTTCGTTGATCACCCGACAAGGCAAGTGGCTGAAAGTCAGTCACGAAAGCGGCCACCGGGGTTGGATTTATCAAGACCTGACGTGGGGGGGGGGTACCTCATCAAAATAGAAACTATTCTTCCCTGTAATCATCGGTCTTTACTCTACATTCATCGGGGACGCGCCAAATCAGCTACCAGTATCTGATAACTACAACCAAATATTTGTATATTTCCACTCCATTGCCCTGCTCGCTGGCGCCTGCAACTACATGGCATTCCTCGCCCTGACCAAGGGTTTTCACCAGTGGGACATCCTTGCCCAGCCGATTGGCATTGCCATCGGAACGCTGATCAATTACTTCTTAAACTCGCTGTTGACCTGGAAACACATCGAGGTCCAAGACGACGAGGTATAGCACCCGGCCTCAGCCTGACTTACCGCCGGGATATAGCCAGGAGAACCGATTGCAAATAACCCGCCGAGAAAAATATCAGTTCGCTACGCTGGCGTCCTGCGTATTGATCGCGGCATGGGCATACTATGTCAGATCCATTGTCGGCCCAACAACACAACATTCCTTCCTAAGGATGTTCATACTTTTCGAATGGCCAGGCGGCCTGCTGGCCACGGCCATGGCGATCTTCGGCCTATGGTTGGCAACTCGGATTCCAATTGCTCACGTAGACAAAGTGACGGCGTTTGTCGGCACCCGCTACTTGTCCATTGCTTTCGCCACCCTCGCTTTTCTCTCGGCAAATGCCCTCCTGATCTACCATAACCGGCCGTTTGTCATTGACGAATACATGCCCTACTTTCAGGCCCAGATATTTGCCCAAGGAAGGTTGTGGGGGCGATTCCCGCCGGAGATGATTCCCTGGCTTGTCCCTGCTGCCTATGATGTTGGTTTTATGAACATATCCCACCAGACCGGCAAAATCGTTTCCTATTACTGGCCCGGCTTTGCCCTGCTGCTCACGCCGTTCATGAAACTCGGGGTCCCATGGCTCCTGAATCCTCTCCTGGCCAGTGGTTCCCTTCTCCTGCTGGCCAAGTTGGCCAAAAAAATCAATCCGGAGCCGCAGGCCGCTGGCTGGGCAATACTTTTCGCCCTAGCTTCACCGGCATTTATGGTCAACGGCATCTCCTACTTCTCAATGAATGCCCACCTGTTCATGAACCTCCTTTATGCAGTGCTGATCCTTGAGTTGACGCCACTGCGACTAATCGGCGCCGGCATGGTCGGCTCCATCGCCCTGATCCTGCACAACCCGCTGCCCCACATGCTTTTCGCTGTACCCTGGATCTTCTGGCTGGTCCGTCAGCCCCACCAACGAACCCGCAACCTGGCCCTCCTCCTCCTCGGCTACCTTCCGCTCATTATCCTGCTCGGCTTCGGCTGGGAATGGCTCAGGGGAGAAATACTTCGCGAAGGGATCGCAGCCCCCTCACTGGCAACAACCGGCAAGCAATGGCTTGCCCTGCCACAAACCGCCCTCCAGATTGCGCACAGTGTATTTCAGCCACCCAGTTTCAACCTCCTTCTGATTCGCCTATTGGACTGGCTCAAGGTGTTTGCCTGGGCCGTTCCGGGGTTGCCAATTCTTGCGATGCTGGGTTTTGCCGCCGCCAAGGAGAACAAACCCTTGCGCCTCTGGGGCTGGTCGGCCCTGCTCACCCTGGCAGGCTATCTGTTTGTCCCCTGCAGCCAAGGACACGGCTGGGGGTCCCGCTACTTCCACTCCGCCTGGGCCGCTCTTCCTCTGCTGTCTACCGCCTTTTTGGTCGCTCCAAACCGAAATCCATGGTGGCGACAGATGGCCATGACCACCCTCCTGCTCAGCCTGCTATTCGGCACCGGCCTGCGCTTCTATCAAACCGAACACTTCATCGGCAACCATCGCAAGCAAGCACCGCCATACGACCCGAACCAAAGAGAGATTTGCTTTATCAACACTGAAGATGGCTACTACAAAAGAAACTTCGTCCAGAACGACCCCTTTCTAGCCAATAATGTATTGTTCTTCATCAGCCACGGTCGGGCAAAAGATGAACAATTCGTCAAACGCTTGTTCCCTGCCGCTTCGCTGCAAGGGTATTACGGTAATGATTCGGTCTGGCGGCTGCCGCCCCATTCCAGCTGAGGAGTCGAAATGGAAAAGCCAACCATCTCCGCCATCATCCCCTGCCTCAACGAAGAAAAAACCCTCCCGCTCTGCATCAAGAAGGCGCAGGCGGCCTTTGCCGCCATGGCGATTGAAGGCGAGGTGGTGGTTGGAGACAACGGCTCAACCGATCGATCAGTGGAGGTTGCTGAAAGCTTGGGCGCGCGGGTGGCTCACCAACCGGTAAGGGGCTATGGCGCGGCGCTCAGAGCTGCTGCCGAGGCGGCCAGCGGGAAATACCTGATCATGGCTGACGCCGACGACTCCTACGATTGGAGCAACCTGCAACCCTTTGTGGCCAAGCTGGATGAAGGGTATGATTTTGTCATCGGCAACCGCTTCCGAGGCGGCATCGAGCCGGGCGCAATGCCTTTTTTGCACCGCTACCTCGGCAATCCGGTGCTCTCTGGCATTTCGAGCCTCTTCTACAAGGTTCCGGTGGGTGACTTTCACTGCGGCATGCGGGCCTTTACTCGCCAGGCTTACGCGAGAATGGCGCTCCAGACCGAGGGCATGGAGTTCGCCACCGAAATGGTGGTACGAGCGGCCCAGGAGGAGCTGCGAATCGCCGAGATTCCCATCAAGCTCCACCCGGACAAGCGTGACCGCAGGCCCCATTTGCGCTCCTTCCGCGACGGCTGGCGGCACCTGCGCTTTATTATGACCTATGCCCCCAACTACCTCTACCTGGCCCCGGGTGGACTCTTTCTGCTGCTGGGGCTGGCCCTGCTGCTGCTCTTGGCCAAAGGCCCGGTTTCGGTGGGGGGATTCTTCCTGGGCTCCCATTTCCTGGCTTTGGGGCTGTTACTGACCTTAATTGGCCAGAACATCATCACCCTCGGCCTGATCGCCAAGGTAATCCTGATCAAGCAGACTCGAACCCAGGAAGACCTGCTGGTGGGATTATTGGAAAACCATTACACCTTGGAGCGGGGGTTGATTACCGGCGGCTTCTTTGTGGTGGCAGGGGGGATTATCGATGTCAGACTGCTGGTTGAATGGCTCTCGGCCAGCGGCGGGATGGAAACGACGGTGCATCTTGCCTTTGTGGGATCAGGCTTGATCGCCATGGGGATTAATATCGTCTTCAGCGCCTTTCTGCTGGGGATGGTTTTGGCGAGGAAGTGACCCTGGAGAAATAGCGAATCTCAACCAATCTTCTCATCCCAGTGGTATTTGTGCATACTAAACTTGCGCAACAGGAAACGAGGCATAACTTTCACGAAATGACCAAGTAACGTCCCGGAGGTTTTCGCGGCGGTATACAAGAAATAATATCCTAGCGTCCAAGGATGATGCCTTAAAACATAGTTGAATTCTTTCCAGAGATAACTGACGCCAATACAGACGCTGGTGCCGAAACCGTGGCTGGGGAATATTTCCGTAAGGGAATAAACACTGTCAAAATAGCGTTTAAAAACCATCGCCAGTGTATAATTATGCGAATGAATTACGACTGATTCCGGGGCATAAACAACGACATAGCCCGCCTCTAAAAGATCGCGGGAGAGTTGTTGATCCTCGCTCATGATCAACGTTTCATCAAACGGATACTCGAGAAGGATGGATCGCCGAACCGCCGAACTGACATTGGAGAAAAAGACCTTTTCAAAGGTAAGGATTTCCCCCTCTTGCGTTTTTTGTCTGTAGACTGGGGAACCAGGCGGAAAACGTGTCGAAAGAAAAAATCGTTCGGAGAAGGGCGCATCTGCCCTCGGCACCTGTCTGGAATAGGTCGCTGCGACACGCGGGTCGGTAAAAGGTGCCAACAAATTCAGGAGCCAGCTGTCATCTCGGGGCAAGGCATCCTGAGTTACAAATATGACGATGTCACCCTTGGCATGGCTGGCCCCAAGATTTCGAGCCCGACCGTGAGAAAAATCAGCGATGGGGACAATCCGAACCTCTGGATAGGCAGATGCAATGGTTACTGTCTCATCGGTTGACCCGGATTCAACCAATATAATCTCGCAAGGGGGAGATGGTTTCTGGTTGAGAAGAGCAGTAATGAGTTTCTGGATGTATTCCCCAGCATTTAGTGTAGGTATAATAACCGAAACGTCTTTATTCGGCAAAGAAGAACTAATCAAAGCATCATCCGAGCAAAAATTATTCTGACAGCCTGTTATCTAACCAAATTCAAAAATTTTTCAGCAACCACATCACTGCTGTGGTATTTCTTCACATGCCTATTGAGTATTTTTGCATCATTCATATTATATCTACTTAACTGGTCAACCATCCAACTCACTGTAGCCTTGAAACCAAAAGATTTCCCATTATAATTACACCGCATCGATTCGACGACATTATCATCATTTAAATACCCATCCCCCTTTAACCCGATATAGAATCTATTATCCGCAATGATCACGTTTTTGGATCGTGCCATCGCCTCAAGTGCTCCTCTTCCAAGTGCAATAACAATATCCGCTTCGCGGATTTGAATATCAATCGGTGTAAAATGATCAGACAGTTTCAACTTATCAATTTTCCATAAATTTTTTACTTCAAAAAACTTCCTAAGTATTATTAAATTCTTATACCATTCCAAATGCCTTGTCGCTTGGTTGCTGA
>JAQYVW010000047.1 GCA_030145325.1 Desulfurivibrionaceae bacterium | reverse complement strand
GGTCTGAGTCAACGCCAAATAGGTAATCTGGCCAACAAATCGCCGGCCAACATGACCAGAATTTTGGATCACCTGGAGGCATAATCGCTCAGTGCAAGGGAAAGCAACCCTCAAGACCGCCGTTCTTCTCTGGTTTTCCTAACTGAGAAAGGGAATTCTCTTCTTGTGGAAGTAACCGGAATCCTCGAATCCTTCTCAACAAATTTCCTCCAGGACATATCTATAGAAGAGCAAGATATTATCAGAAATGCCTTTGGCAAAATGTCACTGAATCTTCAAAAGATGACTCTCCAGTTAGACAAATAGTTTTATTATGAGGTAAAGCATGAAATTTATCCAAGTTTTGTTGATCATCGCCACCTTCGGGGTCGCAACCGCTTTCGCCCAAGGTCCCCCCCCAGCCAAGGTGGTGGTAACCCCCATTAGCCAAAAAGAAATAGCAGAAAATCAGCCTTTTATCGGCCTTCTCTATTATGACCGAGTCAGCCACGTATCTGCAGAGGTATCAGGTCTGGTGAAAACCATTCATGTCCGTGCAGGAGACCGGGTAAAAGAAGGAAGTCCCTTGCTCGCCATCGACACCGAGATCCTGGCTAAAGAAATAGCCTTAGGCAAGACACGGGTCGCCCAGATAGATCTGCGCATTAGCCATGCCGAGAAGAATTACAAGCGGCTAGAGGAACTATATGCCAAGGAAGGAGTAAGCGAGAGAGACTACGATGATGCCTTGTACCTCTACCAGGATTCCCTGAAAGAAAAACAAGCCGCCGAAGATGGCTTGGCAACCCTCCTGATCAAAAAACGGAAATCCGTTATCTCGGCTCCTTTTGCCGGGGTAATCCTTAGCAAAGAAGTAGATAACGGCGATTGGGTGCAACCGGGCAAAGAACTGCTCAGCATCGGCTCCAGCACGGATCTGTTTGTGCGAGTACCGGTGGCTGAAACATTAATGCAATATGTTCACCTTGGCGACCAGGTCCAGGTCACCATCAACGCCTTTCAAAAACAAACTCAGGGCATTATCAAAGATGTCGCCCCGGTGGCTGACCCCAAAACCAAGAACATCTTCCTTAAAGTACGGATTCCATCCATGCTCAAGGTCGCGGCTAACATGTCCGCCACTGTCTTTGTGCCCACCAGCAGCAAAAGGAAACTCAGCATTATCCCCCGAGATGCCTTGATCAAATTTCAGGGCAAGGATTTTGTCTACTCGGTGAAAGATGGTAAGGCCGCCATCATGCCGGTGAATATCGTCACCTTCCTCGGCTCCGAGATCGGCGCAGACAACCCCTACTTCGTCACCGGCATGCCAGTGGTTATCGAAGGCAACGAACGTCTGCGCCCTGACCAGCCAGTCACCATTGCCGGAGAAAAATAATCATGGATATCATTAAATCAGCCATCGACAAGCCGGTATCCGTGGCGGTGGGCGTCATCCTAGTGGTTATGTTCGGACTGTTGGGGCTGTATAAATTGCCGGTACAGTTGACCCCGGATGTGGAAACGCCACAAATCACAGTTAGTACCACTTGGGGCGGGGCCACCCCCTATGAGATTGAGAAAGAAATCATCGAGAAGCAGGAGGATGCTCTTAAAGGGTTACAGGGGCTCACCAAGATGGAAAGCTCCAGCTACAATAGCTACGGCTCCGTCACCCTCTCTTTCCAGATTGGCACCGATCTGGACAATGCCCTGCTCAGGGTTTCCAACAAAATGAACGAGGTGAGTAATTACCCGGAAAACGTCAATAAACCGGTAATTGAAGCGGCGGGTGCGCAAAGCTCCCCGGTGGTCTGGACGTTTTTAAAGACCAAGCCGGAGAACAAAGAACCCATCAATCATTTCCGCACCTTTTTCGAAGACAATGTTCGGCAGCATCTGGAGCGGGTTAAAGGGGTGGGCTCACTGCTGGTCTTCGGCGGCACCGAAAACCAATTAGACGTGACCATTGACGCCAAAAAAATGGCCCGCTACAAGGTATCCATCCAGCAGATCACCAATGCGATCCAGAAAGCCAACGGTAATATTTCTGCCGGGGTCTTGGGGATGGGCAAAAAGAACTACCGCATCCGCACCGTCAGTCAGTTCCAAAAGCCTGCCGATGCTCTACAGGTGGTGATCTTCGATGATGGCAGCAAACGGGTTTATCTCCGTGACGTGGCCACAGTAAGCACCGGCTACAGAAAGGAAGCCGGCTCCATCCTCCACAACGGCACCCAGGGAATTGTGGTGGGAATCAGGAAGGAACAGGGGGCCAACGTCCTTGAGATGAGCGATCAACTGGAAAAACAGATCACCTGGCTCAACAAGGGCATCCTGGCCCAGAACCATCTTTACATTGAGATGGTCTATGATCAACGACCATATATCAACCGGGCCATCAACTTGGTTAAAAAGAATGTGGTCATCGGCGGCATCCTGGCCATTATCGTCCTCTTGCTCTTCTTGCGCAGTGTCACTGCCACCATTACCACTGCCGTGGCTATCCCTATTTCCGCCATTGGCACTTTCATCTTCCTGTGGATTTTTGGCCGTAACTTGAACGTGGTCAGTCTGGCCGGGATTTCCTTTGCGGTGGGGATGTTGGTAGACAACTCCATCGTTGTTCTCGAGAACATCGACCGCCACCGCAAAATGGGTAAAACCGCTTTTGTCGCCACCTATGATGGCGCTTCCGAGGTCTGGGGAGCAGTCTTGGCCTCCACCGCCACCACGGTGGCGGTATTCCTGCCGGTTATTTTTATCCAGGAAGAGTCGGGGCAACTGTTCAGGGATATCGCCATTGCCATTACCTTTTCCATCACCTTAAGTCTGGTGGTCTCGGTAACGGTGATCCCCACCCTTATCCACCAGTTTTACAAACGCAAAAAGCAACGGCCAGCCAACAAACTCCAGCACAGTAAGCTGGGGCCCAAGATCAATTCCCTATTCATGGGATGTTCCAACCTCAGCCTGAAAAACAATTTCACCCGTTTGGCCACCGTGATCCTCTTCACCGCCATGTCGGTGGGGGTTACCGCCTGGCTGCTCCCCAGCGCCGAATACCTGCCCCAGGGCAACCGGAACCTGATCTTGAACATCCTCATTCCGCCGCCGGGTTACTCGGTGGCAAAGCTCAAAAGCATGGGCCACTACATCTACAACGAGGCGAAACCATACTTTGAGGAAGACGGTAAGGATGGTATCCCCCAGATCAAACAGATGTTTTATGTGGGCGCTGATCGCTTTAACCTCTTCGGCGGGATCAGCGTCCATGACACTCAGGCCAAGGAAATGATGCCGCTGTTCAACCGCATCATGCGCTCCATTCCCGGCATTTTCGGAGTCAGCATCCAGTCTGGAATCTTTGAAGCGGGCATCGGCAAGGGACGGACGGTTGATGTCAACATCTCCGGCGAGGACATCAATAAAATCATTGGCGTCGCCCAATCCATGATGTTCAAAATGATTCCAGCCAAGATCCCCAAAGCGCAGATCCGCCCGATCCCGTCCATTGAGGCAAGTTATCCTGAGGTTAGAATCATCCCCAACAAGGAGAAACTTGCCGCCAACGGCCTTAACGAGGATGATTTGGGCGTTTATGTTGATGTCTTAATGGATGGCCGCAAGATCGATGAGTATCGGCCAGAAGGAGTCAAACAGGTTGACCTGGTCATCAAGGGTGACGATCTCGCCTATAAAACCCCGGAGGATGTCCTCAACGGCACCATTGTCAACAAATACGGTAATTTGATCAGGGTTGGGGACGTGGCCAGCCTTCATTATGGGCAAGGTATGGCCCAGATAAACCATCTGGAAAGGGCTAGAACCATTACCCTGCAGGTAACCCCACCGGCGGACCTCCCCTTACAGACCGCCATGGAAATAATCACCAATGATATCATTGCCCCTCTGCAAAAAGATGGCACGCTTGCCCATGTGCAGGTAGAGGTGGGTGGCAACGCCGACAAACTCATCGAGACCAAGGACGCCCTGCAATGGAATCTGCTTCTGGCCCTGGCCATCACCTATCTGTTGATGGCGGCTCTCTTTGAGAATTTCCTCTACCCCCTGATTATTCTCTTCAGTGTGCCATTGGCTGCCGCCGGAGGATTTATCGGCCTCAGCGCGGTCAATACCTTTATCGCCCCCCAGGGCTTTGATGTCCTTACCATGCTTGGCTTTATTATCCTGATCGGGACGGTGGTCAACAACGCCATCCTCATTGTCCATCAGTCGCTGAACAATGTCCGCTATAACTCCCTGGTTGGCATTGGCGCTATCTCCGATGCGGTAAGAACCAGAATCAGACCCATCTTCATGAGCGCCACCACCAGCCTCTTAGGGATGATGCCCTTAGTGGTGGCAACAGGGTCCGGCAGTGAGCTTTATCGAGGCTTAGGCAGTGTCTTGCTGGGCGGCCTGGCCATGTCCACCGTCTTCACCTTGTTTGTTATCCCATCCCTGCTGGCCTTTTTTATAGGTTCAGAAAGGAGTCGTACCGATGAAACTGTTTAACTGTCTAATCGCCTTTTTATTTCTTACCGGGGTAACCCATGCCGCCACCTTGACGGAATTACAACAGCAGGCCCTGCAAAATCGCAAGGTGATCAAAAAGTATGAGGCAAATCTCGCCATCAGCCAAAACGATGAGTCCTTGGCCAAGAGCAGATTCTACCCCTCGTTGGACGTTTCCTACGCCGTAAACTCGCTGGACGAAAGCAACACCTTTGAGAACCGCGAGAACAGCGTTGCCGTCGGCTCCATAACCTGGAATCTTTTCTCGGGCTTTCAAGACAAATATAAGCTCAAGTCAGCACAGCTGGCAAAAAAAGCAGAAGAATTCAAACTGCAAGGGATCAAGCAGGACATTCAACTGAATGTGGCCTTACGCTACCTCACTATCTACACTCGCCAAGCGAGTTTACGGGTTGCCCAGGACTCTTACACCACCCTGCAGAAAACTTACCATGACGCGCAAAACCGCTTCCAGGTGGGATTGATCAAGAAAAATGAACTATTGAGATTCAAGGTTGACCTCGACAATGCGCTCATTAGCCAAAAAAAAGCCAATGCTGAACTGGCCAAGGGTGTCCGGCTGTTAAGCCGGGAAATAGATGCGAAGATAAAGCCACAAGAATTGCTTTTCAGCGAATTCGAGCAACTGCCAATCCTTAACGAGAACAACCAATACGAAGCGGAGATGCTCAGCAACCGCAGTGAGATAAAAGCATTACAGCTGTTATCTGAAGCAGCCAAGGCTCAGACCAAAGCCGTTTATGGCCGTCTTTACCCACGGGTGGATCTTGCCAGCAGTTACCGCCGCTACAACGACAATTTCGATGGTTCCGGCGCCAGCAACGATGAAGAGGTACGTACCCAGCTTAACCTTTCCATGAATATTTTTGATGGGTTTGGCAAGTATCGCCGAGTTAGCAAGGCCAAACGAACGGCTGAGTCCCTGCAATATGACCTGACGGAAATGCAGGATGACCTCAAAACCCAACTTGCCAACCTTTTTTCAGATTTCGAGGTCAACGGGGAGAATGTCGGGGTCGCCCAAGGTAGTATTGAACAAGCAAAAGAAAATCTCAGGATCACCCGCCTCTCTTACAAGGAAGGTTTAGAGAAGGAATCCGATCTGCTGGATGCAATCACCAACCTCTCCCGCGCCCAGTACAACTTCGTGGCCGCCAAAGGTGAAGTCTTCGCCAACTATTTCAAAATAACCAGGGCTATCGAGGGTTTTTAGAACTTTTTACAAGATGGGTAAGCCAATCGGGACGGTTCCCCCCAACCAATAAACATAACTCCGCGACTGCTAATATCCTTGTCGCCAAACCACAAAAGAGCCGCAAGACTGGTTATCCCCAGTCTTGCGGCTCTTTTGGATCTAAAGCATCAACTTTTCCTATAAATCAATCATCAAAGTCCCCTTCCGGCCCCTTGTCGGTATCAAGGCTTGCCGCGCGAGCGACAATCTTGTCACCGGTCCAGTCAGCGGGATCAGCAATCCGCTCTCCCTTGGGACCCATATCGTAAGAATCTGCGGCCAGAATCGCCGCCACCGCATGATCTGCCGTTCCTTCAGCATTAAAAACATTGACCAACAACTCATGGACAAAATCTTCAACCCGCTGGATCATCCGCTCACGAACAGATTGCGGCTGGCCCATCAGTTTGGTTTCAAAGGGCAGGTTCAAACTCTTATAACCGCCACCCTTTAAGCCATGCTCATCGGCATAAGCGACCATCTGCTGCCACATGGCTTCAGTAACCCCAGCCTCCGGTACCTTCTGGAAATTACCGTCTCCATCGAGAATGGCGTTGCCGTAATCATTCACCTCCAACCCCCAGGAGATCATTTGCAGGGCGGTGGCGACATTGGCCTTGGTGGTATGGGTTTGCTGAGCGATCTCACGTAACCGCTCGGAACTGTTGCCGGAAGTGCCATGCTGAGCCCCGGAAACCTTATAGGGAGCCAGGGCTTCATGAATCTCAGCCGTGAGCTCAACCTGAATCCCCTGGCCGCTGGCCTCAATCCCGTGGGTGGTGCCGTTATTAAGGGCGATCCAGTCGGCAAAGATATTATGGGCGTTTAGTCCCTCAATGAGAAACACAGCTTCCGCCGAGGAAGAAAGCCCCTGCGAACCCTTGATTTCCCCAACCTCGGTTTCAAGCCCGGCCCAGGCTGGGATCAGTTGGGTCAGAGCCAGATTGGTCAGGAGGTTCTTGTCATCGGGCATGTGAGAAGCGTCAATTGCGATGGAGGTAATCCCAGCCTCAAAGAGAGTGGGGATCTCCACCTTGGCAAAATCAATATCCGCTTCCTTTTTTAAACCGTAATGATCAGCATGGATGGCCACCGGGATGGTGATCCCCATCTCATTACAGGCGGCATCAACCTGCCGAGCCATATTCCAATAATTGGTGGGGCAGTATGCAGTGGCGCCACCCTCGGAACGAGCGATTTCGATAATCAAAGCCGCGTTGGCCCGCTGCGCGGCCCGAAGCGCCCCGCGAATGATAAAGTTGTTACGACCATTAGCCGCCATGGTCATCGCCTTGCCCTTGGCAAGCATGGCCCGGTCGATCACCTTGCCGCTGACGATAAGCGCTTTTGAATTAGGAAAAAGCTTTACAATATTTGGCGGTCTACCCACCGCCAGCGCCTTGTCAAAATCTGCCTGACTGACAGCCATGAAAATACCTCCGTTATATTATTCCTGAAAAATCACCAACAGTATTGAGTGCTCAATAAAAAAGCGTTACCACTTATCCGTTCCGATAACAAAATACAAAAAAATCTTACAATAAATCAAACTGGTTATCCATCGAAAAAACCAGATAAACGAATATCACGGCCCACCCTCTTCTTATTAAATATCTTGCTCCATAATCTCATCGTGAATATTTCCAGAACCCATGGCAAGTCCATCTCTAATCCTTCTTTAACACCCCAAAGGCCATTTCCACTTTTTAGTCAGGATGAGAGTAAAAATATTTTTTTACAATAAAAAGACTTTCAATATCTCCCTTTCTTCATCTTCAGAGACGAATTTCCTGGTGACTGAAAATCCAAACGTCAATGAAGCTGTGACATTCGCCAATTTCCCGCTACAGGCAGGTAAATATAATACGTTTGAAAGCAGGGAGGGCGCATTCCCATTTTTTCGATCATCTCTATAACTGTTTGATTTTTAATAAGATAAATTGGGACCAGTTTAGCCCCAACCCTATAAAATCAATAGTTACATGTAGACCGGGTAAATGGGAATGCGCCCATAGTAGAAAAATCCAGTTGATTGAGACGGATAGACTTAGGAGCAGTCTCTGGTTTTGTGCGCCGCTCGGATGCCATAGGCCCCTTTAAATACCCCATTGATGGTCAAATAGATTTCAGTACCTCTTCGCTCCTCGACCACTAGGTTGGGTCCTTGCTGTTTCAGGCAGGCCTGGGCTTCTTCTCCGGTCAATGGGTTGCCGTCGATGGAGCCAGTGGCGCGCAACTTCATGGTGAAGTTAACGCTGATATCGCTCGCCCATGACAACACGCCGCTGTAAATAACGCAATTATGGGGTTTGACGGTGATTTGAGTAGTGTGCTGGTATTCGATTTCCTTGACCACCTTAGCGCTTTGCTTGGACTCCAGATTGAACTCGGCATCCACATCCGCTGTGGCCGCGCCCCCGAAAGGAATTGAAGCCTCCGCATGCATTTTACCCCCCAGGTGCCACGTTTCATTTAAATGCCACTCGTAGTTGCAGGTTCTCTTCCCTTTGAATTCCGCTTTTGTACTAATGGTTGCCGCACCATCATTGTCGTAGGTGAATTCCTGGAGGACTTGCTCGGTGGTTGCGGGCTCCTGGGGAGATCCGTAATCGATGGGTTCCCGGAGATATTTTACCCAGGCTACCTGCTCGGCGAAGCCTACTTTCCATTTCTGGTTGTTTTGGTATTCGGCGGGGGCGGTCTCATCGTGAAAACAGATTCGGCCATGCTCCCCGAACAATCTTTGCCCTGGGTCAGGCCCCAAGGCCGTCAAAACATGTCCTGTGCCAACGTTTTTAATCTTGAAATCTCCCTCTTCCCCATGGATGGGCACAAAGGTCCATTTGTGGTGGTTGTCCTCTGCAGCATAGCCAGCGGGGAAGGCGTTTAAATAGCATTCCATGCCACCGGCATTTTCCATCAGTTTAAAACCGGACTGGATGTGGACGATGAGAAAGACGCCGCCTTCCCCTCCTTCCAGGCGCCATTTTTGGAAATCACCTCCAGCTGGGTGAGGGTATACCGAACCACGCTCTTCGCTGACGAAACCCACTAAGTCCTTGTCGGCTTGACCGTCCATGGCCATTCCTTCTAGACCCATGTTAACAAAACTGTAGGACGTATTGGGTTTGATGATACCTAAAACTTGCATGTGCGTGATCCCTCCTGGGTACAGATCATTCCGATGTTGCTGAATCCATAGCCTGCTTGGCGATTTCAGGGTCTATTGGGCTGTAATAATTATTGTCCCCGTTGACCTTCTTGTAGTCGGTAGCACCGAGTTTTTCCGCAAGATGGCTTTGGAACTCCAAGGCCAGACCATTTAATTTTTCTACCATTCCGTCAACATCCTTTCCTGAAGGCAACTTCTTTTTGGTTTTCATTTCAGCCGACAGGACAAGGCCATACTTAGAAAAAATTTGGTCTTTTCTTTCCATGATCTCCTCGTGCACCTTGCGAACAATAGAATTGTCTACTCCTGGCAGGTAGTAAGAGAGTAACAATTGCATTTCCCGGGGCACTAAGCTTAAAGACAATTTCTCATCATTGGTACTCGCAACAGCAACATTAGAACGCTCAAGGTGAAGCTTGGTTATCTTGAAGATAAGTTCCTGATCACTCCCTGATTGTATATCTAGTGATTTAGCTAAGGAAAACCAGCAGCGGGCAGAAGCCTGAGCATAAATACCCACATTCCAGGCTGCAAAGTGCGTCACGAACGAAGGGACATCGCCGGGGAGATCAGCGCCGTACATCCCAAAAAGCGCATGGCTGGCCAGAATACCCTTGGGCCTAGACTTATTCAGAGGTAAGGTCGTGCCAGCTGCGTACAAAAAGAGATTGGCAGACTGGTGGCATACACCGTTAACTGCGTAGACTCCAACACCGGCAGTGTCCTTACAACTACCCACTGAGATCCTGTATTTGCTTGCTCGGCAGTATGCCTTGCTGTCGGAATGCGAACAGACCTTGGCAGCATCACTTGCATTGTGGTTTGCGCTCCCCCAGCACTTAAACGATGAGTTATGGTTGGGGCAGTACACAAAAGTGTGGTCCGCATACTTTCCCAACTCTAAATCACCGATTGATACCGGCGTGCACCAGCCTTCAAATTTGTCTTTTGTCATTTTTTAAATTCCTCTGAGAATGACGATGTTTCATCAATCTCTAAAATTTCAAATGCTCGACTTAAATCCATATTGTTTCAGATCGATATTATTTGGTTGGCGAACTATATTATTATGTAGCGCTGCTCTTTCGTAAGCACCGCCCATGTCCTGACAAACTAACAGACATTCCGTGTCCTGACAATGGTTAGGCTTCTGCTTGGGTGTCATTAAGTCGGAGGCTAGCGTAACGAGTAGTTCATGCCCATTATTGCTACAGGAGGGTTCTAATTCGGGGAGGGTTACATCCTTACTCAATTATTTTTTGCCCAGATTCTGCTTATGTAGACCGTAAGTTGGGGTGAGTATGCCAGCCCCAGCAGATCTTTGTGACCAGTTGCCTTCAACACTTAATCTCGGACCGGAGACCAGACGATATCACTGCTCTGACAACAAAGGCGGTCAATGCCTTTTTGCGCCAGAGCCAGCGGCAAGAAAGATTCGCACCCACTCTTCCGCCTCACCCCTGTTGCCAATCTCACCGGCAACTTGGGCCAATTCCAGCCCCCGGTGAATTTCACCAATTAATTTCCCCGGCTGTAGACCGAAACCCTTAATCAGATCATGGCCGGAGAGCAAACGTGGATTTTCCAACACCGGCCTGATACTCTCCTGATAAACAGAGTCAACCTGCTGGTACAACTTGGCGAGATCATCTTCCATCCCCTCCGGTTTCTCCGGCCCGGCCCCGGCCAGACTGTCTGCCATGCTCAGCAAGAAAAGACCTGGCAATTCACCCTCCGCCGCTTTCACCAATCGCAGGCAAGCGCGGGGGGTAATCCTGGTCTTACGCTGGGCATTACAGAGATGGAAGGGCCACATATGCAACTTGATCAACCGGCTTACCTGCTTGACGTCCTCCCGGCTCCAACGCAGACGACGAGCGATATCAGCAAAGAACCTCCCCCCCGCCTGATCATGATTATAAAATGTGACCCGGCCATCCCGAAGCCGGAGGCAGACAGGTTTGGCGATATCATGAAAGAGCGCCGCCCACTTAAGCCACAGGCGCCGCTTACCCATGCCCAAGTAATCGGCAAACTGTTCTTGGTGTTGGGGATACCATTGGCCGGGCTCAATAAGGATCTTTTCCATCCACCGCAACGCTTCAAGGTTGTGATCGAAAACATCAAGATGATGGCTCAATGGCTGCGCCATCCCCTCGCCTTGGCGAAGCTCTGGGAAAACCACCCATAAAAGGCCGCTGGTCACCATCATTGCCACCGCTTCAGCGGCACGCCCCGAGGCCATAATCAAGTCAAATTCGGCTGAGATCCGCTCCATGGCCGGATCAGCAAGGAGAGAGGCCTCGGTGGCAATCATCCTTTCTGTCTCAGGATCAAGTTGAAAACCCAGCCCAGCCACAAAACGATAGGCACGCAACAGCCGCAACGGATCAGCCTGAAAAACTGCATTGGAGGTGGCCCGAACTACCCCTTGATCAAGATCAGCATGCCCACCCACCGGATCGATAACCTCATAGGGATACAAAAGGCCCCCGTTGTGCGAATCAAAAGCCACCGCCAGGCTATTGATGGTGAAATCACGGCGGGCAAGATCACCTTCGATGGTGTCGGTTCCATCCCGAAAGGTCGAAAAATCAATCTCATAGCCTTGCCAAACCACCCTACCCACTCCCTCTTTTTCATCTAAGGGAACAAAAGCACCGCCTAACTGCTTACCCAGATAACGGGCGCAGGCAACTCCATCCGCAGACCCGGCAAGATCCAGGTCCCGACATGATTTACCCATCAACCAATCACGAACCGCACCTCCAGCCAGGTAAAGGGGCACCGAAAAATGCGCCGCCACCGCCATCAAGCCGCGCCGCAAAGGTTCGGGGTATGGGGCCAGCCAATCTTGGTCAAGATTTATCATGGAGATTCGTTATCAATTTGTGCCATGATCTCACCCATGGTGGTTTGCAAGCGACAGGTAACATCATGGATATGGATACTCTCAAAGCTTAAGGACTGGATGCTGACCTTACTTGCAGCGGGCAGCTTGTCACCCAGGTTCTTTCCCACCACCCGGGCCGATTCCCGCACCGCGTCTTCAGCAAACTGGGGGGAACGATGGGATTTCAAGACAATTTCCGCCTCGTCGGGCCGCTTGAGAAGATCCTGGGTCACATGCAGGGCCTCTTCCAAGCAGCCCAACAAATCCTCATAACGGGGCGATGGGCCAGAGGCTTGTACCTCAAGAAGGGTGGTGGAACGTTGGGAATGGGTGGGCATGGGGCAAATATCGTCGGGCTGGTTGAAAAGTACCCGGTTATAGACCTGGGTACAAGGACAGGCGGTTATATGGCAGACCTCTACCCCAATCATGGTTTCATCACCCAGCTGCCCCTCTTCCTGAAAAAACCGGCTATGAACGCTGATCTTCACCGTATCCAGGGATTCCCGCCCACTGATCATCCCTTTACGTAACTGCGGAACCAAACCATGCAGGGAAAGAGAACCAGTGGCAGCGTTCTGCCGCGCCACCATCTCTCGACCAAGGGCAAGGGCATAAGCTCGGAGATCAAGAAAAGGTTGCTCATGAAGGGTGGTAATCACCTCTTCCAGGCGCGACATATGAATACCGCGCCGTTCACCGGCCAGATCAACAGCAAGCTCGGCCCTAAAAGGCAAAAGCCCCTGGGGCAACTGCACCCAGACGGTTTTACCGGCAATACCGACCTCATTGAGATGAATGGCAAAGGAAGGACGCTGTTCTGGAACATCGCCACCCACCTCAATCACCCGTTGATGCTCGGCTTCGGAAATTAAGTTCAAACCATCCCCTCCTTGACCATGGCCAGATACCAATCCTGCACCGTGGCCCAATTTTCTTTGTTTTGGCTAACCCAGAGGCCAATTTCGGTAAAACGCGCCGCCATCTCCGGGCGACTCCATTCTGCGGCGAGTAGCTCCTCGCGCATGCGGGCAAGGAAGGAGATAATGGTTTGCCGATCAGCCAGACAACAAAGGCTGCCCCGATGCAAACGCCGTTTGGTGATCACCTCTTCACCAACAAATGCAAAGGGGAAGCGGGTGGCCAGCTGCAAAAGAAACGACCAGTCCTCGCCAAAAGGATGCCCACGAAAACCGCCGCAAGCAGTAAAGGCCTTGCGGCTCACCGCCAAGGCTGACGGCACCATAAAACACCAGCGGAGAAGATCTGCCAGCAATTCCCCTTCCCGCCCCTTTCCCGCTTCAGGGATGAAAAAGGTTGAATTTGCCACCAGATCCGTGGTTACGGCAACCCCGTAGGCAACTTCAAACCCGCGCGCCAGGGCGGCCAGCAACCTATGGACATGCCCGGGAAGCCAGAGATCATCGGAATCAAGGAACATGATGATCTCGCCAGCGGCAACCTTCACCCCGGCGTTTCTGGCCGGGCCGGGGCCAAGCCCGCACAACCGAACAAGTTTTACTTCCGGATAGCGCCTCACCACCAGCTCGGCGGTACCATCAATAGAACCGTCATCAACGACGATAATCTCCAAGTCAGAACACTGCTGCGCATAGACGCTGGCTATTGCCTCACCCACCATCTCGGCCCGATCCCGGACCGGAATAACGCAACTAACCCGCATCTTATCTCAACGCCCAGGCGGGAAACAAGTCGCCGCGTCTTTGACCCGCCCCGCCTGTATAGACTCGATATAATCAATCATCCGAGGGATCATCTCATCGAGATATTGACCAGTTTCCTTTTCCGTGGCTGTGGTCAGGGTCTGGCAGAAAAGACATTTCCTTTCGCCACCGCCACTTGACGGCAGGCCGTACTCTTCCAGAACATGGCGGGTAATGGTCTCATCACTGAACTCCTCGTACACCGGAAACTCGGTTCTGATCCCGAAATGGCTGGATAACTGGGCAATCTTGCTCATAAAGGTGTCGGTCTGTTCAGGATAGTAGCATTGCCGTCGGGCATAACCGGTGACCAGCAGCGGCACAAAATGATCCACACAGTACATAATCGCCCGCCCATGCATGGCCAGTTTGCAGGCCACGCAAACCAGATTCTTGCCCCCGAAACGGGGCATCAATTCTTCATAGCGGTCTAGCCACAATCCTTGAAATAACCGCCCCATGTCAAGCTCCACCATCTCTGAAACGGGCATCTCATCCGGCGGGGACATTCTGGCGGCTAAAATTTTCCGCGCCACCTCAAAACGGTCACGGGGAAATTCATGAAAGCGGCTCATCCCGTTGAGCATATGCAACAAATGAATACGTCTTGGCCTGGGCAGAGCCGGATGATGCCCAGAAGAAGCCAGGGCATAAATGGCCAAAGAATCGGTGCCACCGGAAAACATGATCGCCAGTTCCTGTTTTAACATCTCAGGGTCTCCTTACAATTCGGTAATGAAGAAACAATTCCCCCACCGCCGACTGTCGGCATGACAGCAGGGTCAGGGGCAAAAAGGGATTGCCCAGGGGCATAGGGCCATGGGCTAAAGATACCGCCTGCTGATCACCGGAAAGAAACGGGGTGATGGTAAAATAAATTTCATCCACCACCCCCTGCGTAAGAGCCGCATGATTGAGACAGCCTCCACCTTCAATCAACAGGGACTTGACCCCTTGGCAAGACAGTTCAGTAATGATCTCGCCCATGGACAACACACCCTTATCGGTAGTGATCCCCTTTACCTTGGCCGCCCTGCCCAACACATCGGTCAGGCCAACGACACGATCATGGCCGGTAAAGATAAGGGGTGGCGGGCCGATGTTAAAGATTTTTTTCGTCAGGGGCAGTTGCCCACTACCGCTGACCACAGATCTGATCCGCCCCACCGGTAAAAGGCCAGCCGTCCCGCGCATCTCCGGGTCTTCAGCCCGCAAGGTGCCAGCGCCAATAAGACTTGCGTCGGTTCGATCCCGCAACTGTTCAAGCAAGGCGCGATCTTCAGCGCTGCCCATCCCAACCGGGCTGATTCTGCCGCATAAAGTACCGGCGGCAATAATCGCAACGTTCAAATCTATCTCTCATTTTACAGAAGCCGCAGGGCGACAAATTGATATTTAGCGTGATTCTAGCACTTTACAAATACAACTGGCAAGTTCTTTACGCCTGGTTGACTTGCCCCCATCTTCGGAGTACATAGGTTGCAACAGTCGCCAGCCATTATTTATCATAACCGGCGGCCCCCCCTTTCCTTCTGGACCCCACGGGAGAAAACCGTTATGCCCTTACTACTTCGCGCCACCCGTCTGCCTGTGCAGCAGATCGATCTCAAAGATGAGACCTTTTCCTTAAATCTGCCCGGCGAATCCTTATCCTACCCGGATCTTGCAAAATCCATCGCTGCCACCGGCATCCTGCACCCACCCATTGTCCAGGAAAAATCAAAATCATCTTATCGGGTGGTGGCTGGACGACAACGATTAAGAGCTGTCAGCGATACCTGTACCTCTTGCGATTGTCTGGTGCTGGCGGCAAATACCGGCATGGCGGAAACACTTGCTTTAGCCATGCAAGAAACGCTGCTCAGCCGTCAACCTTCCCCTGTTGAGAAAGCGGTTTTTCTGAACAAAGAACTGCACTGGCTTGATGAAGAGGAAGTGGCCAAACGATTTCTGCCTCTACTGGGAATCAAGGGGGATGTGCAGCAACTGCAGAGGTTTATAAAACTTCTTGAACTTGAAGAGCCATTACTTATGGCCGTCCAGGTGGGCAAACTAGACGAAACAGTGGCCCGTGAACTTGGCAAACTGCCGTTCGGGGATCGCATGGCCTTATTTGATTTGATTGATCTGCTTTCCCTCAGCGTCGGCAACCAAAAGAAACTGGTCAACGGCTGCCGGGAGCTATCAGGAAGACAAGACTTATCCATCATCAAGATCCTTAACGATCAAGAACTACACGCCATCCTCGACCATGAAGCATCCAACCTGCCGCAGAAGGCTGGACAGCTGATGAACTGGCTGAACAAGATGCGTTCACCAAGATTAGAGGAGGCGGAAAAGGAGTTCCGAACCTTTCGCGGCCAGCTCAATCTGCCCAAAGGAACAAACCTGCAACATGTGCAGTCTTTTGAAAAAGACACCATGACCCTGGAATTGGAGTTCGCTAATCGCGAGCAACTGGCACAGAAGTGGCCGTTGCTGCGAGAGATTATCGCAGGAGACAAATAACAACTACTGCTTAACACCGTGCCGCCGGGGCAAGCGGATAACAAAGGTGGTGCCGACACCGGGTTCGCTACGAGCCGTGATCATCCCACCGTGATGAACGACGATCTTCTCGCAGGTGGCCAGACCGATGCCGGTGCCCTCATACTTTTTGTCACATTGTAAGCGTTCAAAGGGAATAAAGATCCGATCCAGATATTTCTCATCAAAACCGATGCCATTATCCTCCACCGTGACCTCGACAAAACCATCATCCACCAACCTCCCCCCAACCACCACCAAGGGTTCAACGTCATCCTTGCTATACTTGAGGGCATTACAGATAACATTCTGAAATAGCTGCCGCACCATGACCCGGTCCCCCTCAATACCCTCTAGAGAACCAACCTCAACTCGGCCCTGCACCTGCCGAATCCGCTCCTCAAGGTTTTCCACCACCTCTCCCACCAGATCACCAAGATCAAGATCTTCGACATTCAATCCCCGGCTGGAGATGCGGGAGAGCTGCAATAGTTCATCAACCATTTCCTCAAGTCGTCGCGCCGAACGAAAAACCCTTTGCAGGTATTCCATCCCCTTTTCATTCAACTCCCCGCCGTATCGCTTCAATAACCGCTCGGTGAAAGCAACGATCAACATCAACGGCTCCCGGAGATCGTGGGAGACCACATGGGCGAACTGCTCAAGATCGGCATTGGAACGAGCCAGGGTCTGGGTCAACATGCGCAACTCCTCCTCTACCTGTCGTCGCTCAATGACCTCTTGCCGCAATAGCTCGTTGGCACACCGCAACTCACCGGTTCGGGCGTTAACCAGCTCTTCAAGTTTACTGCGATGTTGCTCCAGTTCATCTTCGGCCTGCTTTAATTCCGTAACATCAGCAAAAATACCGTCAGCAAAATAATTCCCATCCTTCTCGGTCACCGCCACCGCCCGGTCATGCAGCCAAACCCACTTGCCGTCTTTTCTCTGAAAGCGGTAACGGATATCGAATTCATCCTGCTGGGTAAACAAATCATCGTACGCCTCACGCACCTCATTCACATCATCAACATGAATATCTCGGAAGCGCCCCCGCCGATAGAATTCTACCGGAGAATAACCACATAGATTTTCAAGATTAGGGCTGACAAAGAGCAGGTTCCCGGCAGCATCAGCCCGCCAGGTTACATCCGGCATGTTTTCAATCATGGTTCGGTACTTCTCTTCGCTCTCCACCAACGCCTGTTCAAAACGTTTTTTCTCGGTGATGTCCTGTAAAACGATGATACTCATTGCTAAATCATCACAGAGACCGCCCAAGAAGGTGCCAGCCAACAGCCCGGTTTTTTCCTCCCCGTCCACCGACAAACTCACCTCGATTCCAGAAAAGGAACTATGACCGACAAGAACATTATTCTTATCACAGGCCGCGCAGAGATCAACATCCAGCACCTCACGACAAGGTCGGCCAATAATGTCGCGCCCCTTGACCCCGAAAAACACTTCAAAAGCCTGATTAACGTCACAGAGCACCGAACCGTTGTCCACCACAAAGGCAGGTTCGATCATCCGGTGAAATACGGTGTAATAACGTCTTTTTTCAAGAAGGATATAATGCTTGGCCGCCCGAAGATCACGATTGGACTGCATTATTTCCAACCGATGCCATTCCGCAGCCAGGCCCAATTCAAACTTATCGAAAACACGGTGAATAATCGCCTGCCGCAAGTGTTCATCATCACCTATGCCGCAAACGGTGTGAGCCACATCAACAAAAGGGGGGCGCAGAAGCTTGATCAGACCAAGACAATGAGCAAATGCCAGGCCATGGCTTTTAAAAACTGGAGCGGTGAGCTGACCGAGAGCGCCGGGGGACCCAGCGAGGAATTGTTCATCGGGAATAATGGGCTCTGGCGCATCAACTTGCCCCAGAACATCAATCAGGAGGGGGAGTAATTCGACAATAGTTTGCCGCCAGTCCGCAGCATGGGTTTCTAAATACTTCCCATACCCGGCCTCGTCAGCCAGAACGGAAAAGGCAGCAAATAATACCTTTCCGTCCCTCTCCATGGCTTCTTGATAAGCGGCAACCGTCTTAATCATACCTTTTGCGTTGTCGCTCCTTCAGAACCAGCCGGAGAGGCGATTTATCGATCCCCAGCGCATTCCGATAATAGTTGACAAGATAACGGTAATAGGAAAAATGAACCCCCTTGGGGTAATTAACAAAGACCAGAAAGGTGGGCGGTTTGGTGGTCACCTGGGTGGTATAGTAAAATTTCAACCGTCGCCCCTGATGCAGTGACGGCGAATGCTCTCCCACCGCCTTCTGTAAGACCCGGTTCAGCTTACCGGTGGTGAATTCCCGGCAAAATTGCGCCTGCACATCCAGCAAGGTGGGGAAAATCTTGTTGGTCCCCACCCCGGTGAGTGCCGACAGGGTCAACACCGGTGCATAACCGATAAAAGTGGTAGCTCTTTCCACCTCTTCCAGGATCTGTTTCTGCCGTTTTTTATCTTTTTGGACCAGATCCCACTTATTAACCACCACCACGCAGCCACGCCCCTGCTCCAAGGCATAGCCGATAATCTTGGTGTCCTGCTCTGTGATCCCCTCTCCAGCGTCGAGAAGAATCAGCACCAGATCACAACGCTCCAAGGCAGACAAGGCCCGCATCACACTAAATTTTTCAATCTTCTCCTGAACCTTGCCCTTGCGCCGAATCCCCGCAGTATCGATGAGCAGAAAATGCCGCCCACCCTTCTCAAACAAGGTGTCAACCGAATCCCGAGTGGTGCCGGGAATATTGGAAACCACCATCCGATCCTCACCAGTGAGGCGATTGATCAAGGAAGACTTCCCCACATTGGGCCTCCCCAGACAAGCTAAGCTGAGGGTGCCAGGAGGCAGTTTTGCTTGATCAACCTCAGCGGCTGACTGAACACCGAGATCGGCAACTAATTGATCCAGAAAGGTTCGGATTCCATAACCGTGGGAAGACGAAACAGGCCAAAGGGTAGCCGCGCCTAATTCATAAAAGGGTGGCAAGCGTAATTGCTCGACTTCTGGACCATCGATTTTGTTGACAAGAAAATACACCGGCTTGCCGGATCGACGCAGATGATTGGCCACATCATAATCCTCGTTACTCAGTCCCTCCTTACCATCTAACATAAAGAGGATAATATCAGCCTCTTCCACCGCCGACCAGGTTTGCTCACGGATCTGATCGGTAATCTCGTCACATTTCTCCAACTCGATTCCACCGGTATCAACCAAAATGAACGACTGCTCGTTGAAGGTAACCTGCTCATAATGGCGGTCGCGGGTAACACCGGGAGTGGGATCAACAATGGCTTTATTGGTTTTGGTCAACCGGTTAAAAAGGGTCGATTTGCCAACATTTGGCTTACCGACCAGCGCAACAATCTTGCGCGGAACGTGGGTGGATGGTTTTAAAATAGCTGTTTCCATTACAAATACTGCTCCAAAAGGGGATAACTCTCATCAAGCAAAGCCCGCAGACAGGGAAAGGAAGCGCCGGTTGCACCGGCAAGATGCTCTTGCAGCGATAACAAGGCTGGCTGCAAAAAAGCTTTAAAGAAAACCTTTCCCTTTTGTTGCGAAAGAAACGCAAAAGCACCTAAAATCTGCAAATTACGCTGCATGAATAGATAGTAGTATCCCTCATTAAAAGTGTGGGGGTCAAGGGGAATATACCCGGATAAGATAGTTAGATAATATGTTTGCAGCTGCTCACGCAGACCAACATCAAGGGCAGCATACGGATCGAGCAGTAGTGAGGCCAGATCATAGCCCAAGGGACCGAATCGCGCCCCCTGAAAATCAATAATTCGCACTCGACCATCGGAAAGCATCAGATTCCGGGACTGAAAATCACGATGTAATAGATAATCAGCGGGTTGGGCTCCGGCCAAATCGGCAAGTTTGGCGAATTCAGCTCCCAAGCCCGGAGCAAAGTTATTGATGCCGAGAAGGTTACGGCAAAAAGCGTCACGAAAATACTCCGACTCCCGTTGCACCATCAACTGCCGGTGGTAATGCGCCGTATCCCAGCACCACTCAGCTTTAAATCCTTCCCTGCCCTTTACCTGCAACCGCACCAGTTCCCTGATCACCTCTTCATAGAGATGCTTCTTTTCCTGCTGGTTCAAATCAGCAAGAACCCCATGTAAGAGCCGGTCGCCCAGATCTTCACAAAGGATAATGCCGCTCTTCTCGTCATAACCGTAGCACCGAGGAACCGCCACTCCAGCCTGGTAGAGATGCTGACCGATCTGATAACCGGCCCAAGCTTCTTTCATCCCGGCAGGATTATCAACAGGAGGCACCACAGCCAGCAGAGTCACCCCGTCATTGCGGTGCAGACGGCAAAAACGCCGATCCGAACCGTCTCCGACCAGCCATTGCCGTGACAGTTCACTACCATCAGGCCAGCCATGCAGGTGCAGCAAGGACTTGATCGCTTCAAGCTGATCGTGGGGGCAAGAAGATTCCATATCAGGTCACAATAAGATCACGAAGGGTGCTGTGGGCAGGAACCTTGGCTCCGTCCCAAACCACCACTCGTTCAAGGGTTACGTTGTCGCCAATCTGGGCGTTATTCCCCACCGCAACCCACTCTTGCAAACAAAGATCCTCCCCCACCGTTGCCCCGGTGTCGATATGAAAAGGAGTCTGCGCCATCCTCTCGCCTTCGACCTGGCCGGAAAGAAGCGCGCCATGAAGAGCAAGATAATCAGCCGGGGTGCCCATATCGGTCCAGAAATGATTAGCGACAACCAAAGCGCGGATATCACCACCGGCACGAATAAGGTCTCTATAACAATCAATGATGTCAGAAAAGGAATCGGCGGGAATTTTATGCAAGATAGCCGGATCAACAACATGGATGCCGGTAAAAGCCAGCAAGGGAATGGATGAGTGGACCTCTGAGCCAAATCCGAGAATTGAGCCATCAGCAGCAACCGCCACCTTATTGAAACGTGGCTCATGGTGCAAAACCATGGTAACCGTGGCTCCGGACTCCTGATGGGCTTGATAAACCTTGGCCAGATCAATGGTGTGATAGATGTCGCCGTTGGTGACCAGCACCGGCTCTTGACCAAAATGCTTGCCAGCGCGCCGCAAACCACCACCGGTGCCAAGGATGATCTCCTCTTCCTGGAGAATAACATTCTGCTCGTCAGTAAGAACCTTGGCAAACTGTTGGCGCAGATGATGGGCATTGACCACCACTGATCCGAAACCGGCCTGCTGTAAGCGCTCCAAGGTAATGGCGAGCAGCGGGCGCCCAGCCACTGGAAAAAGCGGCTTTGGTCGAAGATCGGTATAGGGCCTGAGTCTGGTACCAAGACCGGCGGCCAAAATCATGGCTTGCTTCATCGCTATTGCATCACCAGGGTGCCATCGGCCAATTCCTCCACGCCGACAACGATGATCCCGGCCCGGTTTGCCGCCACAACCACCGCTTCCGGGTCAAAAAGGAGCGCTTGCCCGGCTTCAACTGCCAGAACCTTGGCCTTTGCCTCCAGCATCGAATCGATGGTGGTCACCCCAATGGCCGGCAGGTCAAAACGAAAATCTTGATCAGGCTTTCTAACCTTCACCACCACCGCCTTTTCCCGCCCCAGAGCACCGCCTCGCTTGATGGCCGCGTCAGTACCTTCAATGGCTTCAACCGCCAGAACGGTACGATCTCGAACCACCACACACTGACCGATGTCAAGACCTCCCACCGCCCTGGCCATCTGCCAGCCAAAACCAATATCCTCACGCTGGTCGGCAGAGGGTTTCTTTTTTCCTAAAATGCCTTTAGGAAAAAGGAGGTGTTGTAAATAGAGGGTCGACTCAAGAACCTCTATCCCTTCCTTTTCAAGCTCCCCGGCAATGGCTCGGAGAATGGCGTCATCCTGCCGAACATCAATCTTGTTCCACAAGGTCAAACCTTTCAGGTCAGGCATGATGTCACGAAAGATTCTGGTCTTGGTGATGGTGCCGAGGAAGACCGTTTCAGTGACCCCTTCCTTCTTGAAATGCTTGATTATCTTACCGAGTTGGCCGAGTTTTACCCAAAAAAGGCAATCCGCCACCTCTGCCAAGGCAGGATCGGTTTCACCCTCATGGGCTACCACCACCACCTCCCGCCCCTGCGCCTGAGCCGCACGGGCAAAAAGAAACGGAAACTGACCGCCACCGGCAATAATCCCGATCTTAGAGTTCATCTTCTCCTGCCGTGCGCACCACCCCTCGCTTGGAGTCACGAAAAAACTTAACCATCCGCAACGCGGACTGGCAGTCAGCAAAATCAGCTTCCACCATGGTCAAGGCCTCCTGCAAGATCAAATCATTATAACGAAACAGAACCTTATAAGCCCGGCTCAACTGTTTGATCTCTTCAGGATCAAAACCAGCCCGCTTGAGACCTACCTTGTTGATCCCGGTTACCCGCAAGTCATTGCGAACCCCCACCGCAATCACGTACGGCGCCACATCCTTACCCAGCCCGGACATCCCCCCAATATAGGCATATTCGCCAATCCGGCAAAACTGATGCACTGCCACCATCCCGCCCAGGGTGGCACGATCTTCCACCACCACATGGCCGCCAAGGGTAGCGCCGTTGGCCATGATCACATGATCGCCGACCTCACAATCATGGGCCACATGCACATAGGCCATCAACATATTATGGTTACCCACCGAGGTAAGGCCACGCCCGGAAACAGTGCCCCGATGCAGGGAAACATACTCACGGATGATATTATGATCACCAATCTCAAGGGTGGTCTCTTCACCTTGATAATGAAGATCCTGCGGCGGCGCGCCAATAATAGCAAAAGGGCTTATCTTATTACCAACTCCAATGGTGGTAGGCCCGGAGATAACGGCATGAGGGCCAATAACCGTATCAGCCCCAATCCGCACGCCCTTTTCAATAACGGCACAGGGTCCTACTTGCACCGTACTGTCAAGCTCAGCAGCAGGGTCAATAACTGCACTTGGATGTATATTCATGATCAATCTTATTTATAATATTTATAGCGTCATGCGCCGTAATCAAATTCTCACCATGGGCAATGCAATCAGCCGAAAGTGGCCATTAACTGCCCCTCGGCGGCAAGTTCATCACCAACAAAGGCCTTGGCGGCAAGCTTCCAGAACCGGCTTTTACGCTTGGTCACCGAGACATCAAAGATGAGCTGATCCCCCGGCGTCACCTTGCGACGAAAACGAACGCCATCCATACCGGCAAAATAGACAAGTTTTCCTTCCACCGACTCACCGCCGGTGAGATAAGCGAGCAAGGCGCCAGCCTGAGCCAGTCCTTCCATAATCAAAACCCCTGGCATCACCGGTTCAGTTGGAAAATGTCCCTGGAAAAAATTTTCATTGATGGTGACATTTTTCAAACAGACAATCCGTTCTCCCTCTTCAACCTCGAGAACCCGATCCACCAGAACAAAGGGATAGCGATGGGGCAACAGTTTCAAAATTCCGACAATATCAATTTCTTTGCTATCTGTACTCATTTCTTTACTCCTCTGCTTGCCGATTATACACAATATTCAAAACAACCTGAAACAGGTTGTTTTTATGCAAGACCACCAACATTATCTATAATTCTAGGTCAATACACCTTTGCCAAATATTCAGGCAATCATTTATCAAGCAATGCGGCAATTTTCTTCTCCAGATTCCGCACCCTTTTCACCAACTCCGGCAGTTTGCCAAAAACGGCTGAACTCCTAAGCCAATTTTTATGAGCAATGGCTGGAATCCCTGCCACCACCACGTCATCATCCTGAGAATTGATCACTCCTGACTTACCTGCGACCATGACCCTATCACCAAGTTTAAGATGACCGGTAACAGCCACCTGACCACCTAAGACAACATTGCGCCCCAACTCACTGCTCCCGGCAATGCCGGCCTGGCTGACCACAATAGAATTTTCACCAACCACGACATTATGGGCAATCTGCACCAAGTTATCGATCTTCACCCCCTGCTTAATCCAGGTCTTACCGAAGGTAGCACGATCAACACAGACGTTGGCACCGATCTCCACATCATCATCAATCTGAACAAACCCCACCTGAGGACGCTTGACATGAGATCCACGTGAATCGGTAGCATAGCCGAAGCCATCACCACCGACAACCGTCCCATCATGAATAGTGACCCGAGCTCCGATCCGACAACCGTTGCCAATGGAAACATTGGCATGCAAAACAGTATCATCGCCGATAACAACATCATCACCGACCACCACCCCAGAATAAATAACAACCCTATCACCAACCGTTACCCCATTACCCAAAACCGCCATGGGCATAATAGAAATCTGCTCAGAAAGCACACAACGGTCACCAACATAGGCGGCAGGATGAACACCGCAGGCAACAAAAGGCTCAGCAAGAAAAAACTGTTGAATAACTGCAGCGGCAAGATAAGGATCACGCACCTTTATCGCCGGACGATCTATCTCCTCCGCCCCCACCGGAACAATAAGCGCCGAGGCATTACAGCCAGAGAGAAGAGTCAGCTTTGCCGCCTTGACAACAAAAGTAATATCACCAGATTCAGCGCCATCAATATCAGCAAGGGCATGGATTATCGTTTTAGGATCACCAACGACCTCTCCGCCAACCATGCCAGCCAATCCTGCCAACGTTTCACTTTTTTTTGCCATCTTATTTTCCCTAATTCTTAGCACCCACACCGTAACAACAAAAAAAGACGGGTTGTTTCTCCGCAAGGGAAACGCAACCCGTCTTAGCTAACATCAAATTAAATCGATATGGAAGGCTATTTCGTTTCGCCGTTAATTCTCGACCGTAAAATCCCAGAAGGTTTAAAGGTCACAACCTTCCTGGCGTCAAGAATCAATTCCTGCCCAGTTTGCGGGTTTCGACCCCGCCGGGAGTTCTTTTCCTTAACGTTAAACTTCCCAAACCCACTCACCAATAGATCATCACCTTGCTCAAGACAATGCTTGGATATCCGCAAGAAAGCTTCAACCGCCTCGGCGGCCTGAGCTTTGGTGAGATTATGGTTTTGATATACTTTCTGAACCAGATCGGCCTTTGTCAGGGTCATAACACACTGCCTCCTTAGACAAGAATATAAGCTAACAAATCAAAATGACTGCTATTTGTCAAGAATTATATTTACAGGCCAACCACAAGTTAGCCATAGTCGAACAAATCTTTTATGCCGAAGACCAAGAGGCCTAAGCATAAAAGATGGCAGAAAACCTCTCCTACAGGTGGCGCAAGGCCCCCTTGCCAGCATAGCGAGCAGCAGAGCCTAGTTCCTCTTCAATCCGAAGCAATTGATTATATTTGGCAACTCGATCCGTACGGGATGGGGCTCCAGTCTTAATCTGGCCGGTGTTGAGACCCACACTCAAATCGGCAATGGTGGTATCTTCGGTTTCGCCAGAACGATGTGAAATAACCGAGGTGTAACCGGCCCGATGCGCCATCTCAATGGCATCAAGGGTTTCGGTGACCGTACCGATCTGATTCAACTTGATCAGGATGGAGTTA
>JAQYVW010000046.1 GCA_030145325.1 Desulfurivibrionaceae bacterium | reverse complement strand
AGGGTACCGAATCTGCCGCGTTATCGCCCTGCTCACATACCAATGTATGTTTCGCAGAACGATGCCTTTCATCTCCGGCACCCTGCAAACAGTTAAAATTACGCTCATATTGGGAGAATTAGCCACGCCCCCGTGAGTAGTTACCATAAATAAATAAAAGGCGTCCGCAAGGGACGCCTTTTTTATTGCCTCATTTACAACCACACCTCCACACCTACCCCTGCCCATACCGATAGCGCAAGTCTTGCCGGAGCATGGTTGCCAGGGTGGCATCAAGAAATTCTTTCTGGCAGTCGACATTCTGCATATGGCCGTCGCGCTGATAGGCGGTGTACCGACAGCCGCCGAAGCACATGGGTAGATAGATACAGTCTCGGCACTTCTCCTCCCGCTGCCAGTGGAAGAGATTATGGCGGGCCAGGCCCGCGTCATCGGGGCCGGTGGCGAGATGACCGATCTTGTACTCTTCATGGCCCACCAGCACCGCACATTTATAGAGGGAGCCGTCGTAGTGGACGGTGAAGGCATCGTTGATCTCCACCGCGCAGGTGGATGGGCCAAGCTCGCCGACGGGATAGCCGCGCTTGAAGACCTCCTCGCGAATATAGGGCCCGGCCTCAATAAGCCATGGCTCATGCATCCCGGAGCAACCGCCCCCATACTCGTTGCGGGCGATCTTGTCCTTCACCGACATCACCGGATTGAAGTTCACCACCTCCAAGGTGTCCGGGGTCAGGCCGCGTTCGGCCAGCAGATCAAGAAGCTTAGGGAAATCGCGGTAGTTGTCGATGGTGTAGTTGCCGCCTAAGCGGATATTGGTCAACCCCCTGACCGCCACCAGGTTCTCGACGATGACCTCGAAACTCTCCGCGCCCGACTTAAAGGGACGAAAATAATTGTGATTGTCCGGCAAGCCGTCGATGGTGACCTTGATCCCGTCCAGCCCCCAGGGGCGCAACTCCTCCACCACCTTGGGGGTGAGCAACGAACCATTGGAGACGATGTTAAAGAGGAATTCGCCTCCTCTCGCTTCCACAAAGGGCTTCAGTTCACGGGCAAGGGCGATGATTCGGTTTTTATAGAGAAGGGTTTCGCCGCCGTAGAGATCCAGGCAGAGCTTTTTCTTGCCCTCTTTAAAACGGCTCTGTAGATAGGCAACCAGCAGGGCTGCGGTCTGGTCACTCATGGCCAGATCGCCCTTCTGCGCTCCCTCGTAACAATAGCGGCAACCGAAGTTACAGGCCATGCCCAGAATCACCGATACGGTGATGGTGGTTTTGTAGCGGTTGATGTCGTCGAGGTAGCGCTGGACCTCTTGGCGTTCTGCAGCGGGGTCGGCAACCCAAAACCCCATCTCGGTCAACTCGTCAAGTAAGTCGGGAGCCACCTCGCCGTGCTGCAAGCGGTCAACAACTGCGTCGGGCAACAGGATCATCGCCCCGGTCTTGGTGCAGAAGAGGAGTTGGCCGCCGCTCCCGGCCGGGGCGGCACAAACTGTTACATATGGTGAAAGAGGCATCTGGCCACCTTGACTGAATCAAAAAAAAAAAACGGGGCAAGGAGGCTCGTAACCTCCCCGCCCCGCATCCGCAACCGGATAAGGCTACTTACTTCGAGGTCTGCGGACTGCCAGCGCAACATTCCACCATTGCCGCAACGGTTTTAACGTTCTTGCCCTTGTTCAGTACGATCAGTTTACTCTGCATCGTCAACCCTCCGCTTAAAATTTACACCACAACAGGCCATGTACGGTACGGCCTGTCTCCCAAACAGCGCGACAACGCTGTCTTAAAACCCAAGAGTGATCCCGGCTTCGAACCAGCGGCCCGGATTCGGATACTCATAATCCGAGTAATGACTGGCGTTCGCTAGGTTATGCACCTTGACAAACATTTCCGACGCCACCCCCTTGATCAGAAACATCCTGGAGAGGCATGCATCCCAAACAATATTCCCACCCTGCGGCCGCTCCCCTTTAGAGTAGGCATTGTACCAGTGATAGCGCCCGGCCAACTGCCCCTTAAAGGCGTGGTTATCATCGTAATCAACAACCAGACTGGCGCCGTACATGGGGTCGTTTTCAACCGCCTCCGTATCACTGAAGGTGCTGGTCCCGTTGGCGGTCAATTGCAGGTTGCGCCATGGTCTGGTGACCAGTTCCAGATCCGCGCCGACGATGCGGTTCCGGCCCTGATTCTCCCAGGTAGAGTTACTCCAGTTTCTAGTCCAGACCTCGTCAATCTGCTGGTGAAAGAGGGTGGCCTTGATGGTTGAGGAGAAGAAACGATTGGTCTCCACCCCGGCCTGACAAGACAGGATCTCCTCGGGCCGCAAGCCGGGACTGCTCCACGCCCACTGCCCACCCACCGTTGAGGTCATGGCCAGATAGGGGGCGGAAAAGCCCTTGCTCACCCCAGCCCGGAGCAAGGTGTCGGCGGCCAGTTGGTAGGTAGCCCCCAGGGAAGGGGAGATGAACTCCTCGGTAATGGAATGGTCGTCATAGCGGAGGCCGGGGCTCAGGGTCAACTTGCCAAAAGAGAGGGTACCGTTGGCATAGAGACCACGGCGCTCCTCCCGAGCCGGGGCCGGATCCTCGCTGGCCGGGCCGCCCCATTGCGGGCCGTAGGCCAGATAATAATCCAGCAGACTGCGACTCGCCTCCGCGCCCACCGTCACTTGGAGATTCCTCCGCCCATAGTCCAGGCGGCTGCTCACGGTGGTGGTCTGCTCATCCCAGTCGGTGCTGTTAAAAAGGGCATTGGCGCCGCCGGCCTTGATCCCCAGCCCCAGCACCCGCTGCTCATCATAAAAATCGCGTTCGTAACGCTGGAGGGACAGGTGCAGATTCAGCCCCTCCCACAAGCGGTGATCAAGATAGATGGTCCCCCAGTGGTTGCGATTGCGGACGGTCTCTTTTACATCAAGGCTCTTGAGTTCACCGGATTTATAATACGGGTCGCTGACCCCGCCAGCCACGGTGAGGGTGGTGCCGGTGGCAAACCGGTACTGCCCCTTGGCATAGAGAGAGTCCCGGGCAAAGAAACGATCATCCACCAACCCGTCCGAATCCATGTTGCCGGCATGGAGGAAATAACTGAAGGCGTGTACCTTGCCGGCCACATTGCCGCTCAACTCCCGGCTTACCGCCTGACCATAGGTGGCGGCAAGATTAACCTCTGGTTGCGCGCTGTTGCCGGTATCCTCGGTGATGATGTTGACCACCCCGCCCAGGGCCGAACCCCAGGTGGAGGAAGCCGGGCCCTTGATCACCTCGATCCGTTTGACGATATCAACAGGGATAAAGTTGATAATCCCGACCCCGCCGCTGGCGCCGTTGATCCGCATCCCGTCCAGCAAGACCAGGGTGTGCCGAGAGCGGGTGGCAAGGGCTCCAAAACTAGCGGAGGAACCAAAATCCTGCCCGAAGTAATCAACAAAGAGCCCGGAGACCCTGGCCAGCGCCTCGTAGAGGGTGTGGGCGTGCATGGCACTAATATCCTGCCGATCAATAATGGTGACGTTTTCCGCCACCTGCAACATGGGCTTGGGAGCACCGGTAACCACTTCGACCATCTCGTCATTATCGAAGTAGAGATCCATCAGGGCCTGGTCTTCATCCACCGGCTGCTGGGCAGCAGCAAATGCTGGGCCAGCCACAAGCATGACAACCATAACCGCCCAATAGAGACAATACCTACAACCCATGGCGCCCTCTCCCCCAACCACTCCGAAACATTATTCCTGAGAAAATGACAGGAACATAAAATAACGGTTACCAACCGCTTCCTGACCGACAAAAACAGGTTAATAATATATCGCTAATCAGCATTTTTAACCAGCGAAAAGAGTCATTCCAAGTCACAGAGTCTCAACATAACCACTTCTTGACGTCTGTAGCCATGGCGCGGTTAGGGGCTTCCGTCACTCCCAGACACAAAAGATTACCAGGCAAACACCAAGAGAAAACAAGGGGAAACCCCCATTCCACTTTTCCGCTTTCTACGCTATCATGTCTATGGTGAGTTTTATTGTTAGGAATAATTTCTCCTACTACAAAAGATATGCTACAACTAATACAACTTAACCCTATCGCGCCCCGTTACTAAAAAAAAGCCCCCATGAAAAAAGCGCTCCTCATTATCCTCCCATTTTTATTGCTGCTTCCCGGTATGGTTTTCGGACATGATATCGTTGCCATAATGGATGCGGAGCGTCCCCATTACGAGCAGGCAATGGGGGGATTTCTTCAAGTCTGCTCCTGCTCGTCCAAGCCGGTGGGTGGCGTCAAAAGTGTCAATCCATTCACTCTGCACCGGCTCATTATCAGTGGCATGAACGATGACCAAATAACTTCCTCCGTCCAAGCCCACCGCCCCGACCTGATCATTGCCATGGGCAACCGCAGCCTACGGGCAGCTGCGAAAATTCGCAACGTGCCCATTATCTACCTAATGGTCACCAACCCGGCCCACATTATTGCTGGTCACAACAACATCACCGGCATCAACTTCAGGCTGACCGCCAGCCTGCAACTGGAATCCATCCATACCCATCTGCAAGATCTTAAACGTTTGGGAGTCATCTACGACCCGCGTCGCACCGGCAAACTTATTGACCAGGCGCAAATTGCGGCGCCAAACTATGCCATGGAACTACTTACTCACCCCATAGCTAGTCGAAACGAAATTCCGCAATTACTCCACGTCATGCAAAAAGAGAATCTGGATGGTTTCTGGATGATCCCCGACCTCACGGTTTTGAGCCCGGCAACCATCCAGGAGATATTACTCTTCTCCCTGGAGAATAAAATCCCCCTGATTACCTTTGCCGACAAATACCTGCAACAGGGCGCTGCGGTTGCCATCACCGTTAACTTATCAGCCATGGGGATTCAGGCCGGCAAAATGGCGCTTTCCATCCTTGCCGGAAAGCCCATCGCAACCATCCCCCCTCAACCGGCCAAGCGAAGCTTGGTGAATGGAAACGACCTGATTATCAAAAAGATGGGAGTTAATTTCAAAAAAACCACCCCAGCAGGGGAGACGCAATGAGAAGAAATCACCCCCTGCAAAAGCTGCGACGCAATTTTTTGACCAAGATCATGATGGCCTTCGCCATTGCCATCATTGCCATCGTTGGATTTACCAATACTCTCATCCTGCACAAAGAGCGGCACGCCTTGCTCCACAACCTGGAAGTCCAGGGTAAACGCACGGCCTCCTTCCTCGCCCAGACCACCCGCGTGGGCGTTTACACCGAAAACACCTCACAACTTCAACCGCCGATGACGGCAATTATGAAACAATACGATGTTCTTAGTGTGGCTATCTTCACAAAAACTGGGCATCTATTGCTCAAACAAGAGCATCAAGAGCTAACCAAGCAAATGGGCATAACAAATCTAATCAACGAAAAAAAGCTTACACCGCCTTCTTTCCCCCTCCTTGTAGACTCCGCTGCAATAATCCAGGAAAACGACTCTTACTTCCTTTTCTGGGCTCCCGTTGTCTTTAATTCCAGCAATTTTAATACAGAAGAAGACCTTTATTTCGACACCCCCCCGCCTGCCCCCCAGATCGAACAAATAGGTACGGCAGTGGTGGCCATTTCCATCCAGGGACTCAAACGCCAGGAACACAACGTTTGGGTGGGCACCATCATCGGCTCTACAATTCTCGCAATGCTTTGTTACGCAATCCTCTATTTTATTCTTCGCCACTTCACCAGGCCACTGGCTAAACTAATCGACGAGGTAAACAAGTTCGGCGTCACCACCAAAACCCATTATGACGACATGGGGGTACTAACTGACACTTACTCAGCCATGGTGGAAGCGCTTAGCGAATCTTTCGAAACCATCCACGGAATGAAGAAAGATCTGGAAACGAAGGTAGAAATGCGGACTCGTGATCTCGCCACCTCCAATAAGGCGCTGGCTGTACGACAGGAGGTGCTGGAAAATCAGAATAAACTCCTGGCCGCCACCCTCCAGAGGCTCAAGGATACGCAATCGCAACTGGTCCAATCAGAAAAAATGGCGGCACTGGGACAGGTGGTGGCCGGGGTGGCCCACGAAGTTAACAATACCGTCAACTTCATCTCTAACGCCTTGCCCGTTCTCCAGCGACGAATAGAAAATCTTCTTGGTGAAGATGAAGAGCAACAACAGCAATTCATCCTCCACCAGATCACCACCCTGATCACCAACATTGACGAGGGCACCAACCGCACCTACGAGATCGTTCGCGACCTCCAGGACTTCTCCCGTACGAACACCACGGGAATGCAACATTTCTCCGTTAACGGAGGACTGGACAGCACCATGGCCATTATCCACCCTGAATACCGGAAACGAATCACCATCACCAAGGACTACGAAAAACAACTGCCGCAAATAATCTGTAACCCCGGCCAGATCAACCAGGTATTCATGAACATCCTCTTAAACGCCTTCCAGGCCATCCCGGTTGCGGGCACCGTCAATATCCAGACCAGAAAGCGCCATAATAAAATCCACGTTTATATTAGAGATAACGGCCCCGGCATTGCTGCCGAGACCATCCCGCACATTTTTGATCCTTTTTTCACCACCAAGGAGGTGGGCCAAGGCACCGGCCTCGGCCTGGGCATCTGTTATCAAATCATCCACAAGCACCACGGTGAAATAAAGGTTCACAGTATTAACGGGCAAGGCGCCGAATTTGAAATCATCTTGCCCATCACCCAACCGGAACCCACCGACAGTGAAACAGAGCAAGCAGAAATTGAATTGTCACCCTACCCGGCTTGAGGAACACCATGACAGATATCGATTCTTTTCCATCAGAACCAGACCAGCCAAAACCTGCACCGGCTAAGATACTTTACGTTGACGATGAGCCGGTAAACCTCTCCAATTTTTCCATTGTTTTTGAGGATGAATTCACGATATTAACCGCATCCTCGGGAGAGGAGGCGCTAAAAATATTCCGCGATCAAAAAGATATCTCCATTGTCGTCGCCGACCAACGCATGCCTGGGATGAGTGGGGTTGAATTACTGGAACGGCTTCGCAACTATGACCCGGAAACAATCCGGATCATCATCACCGGCTACACCGACGCCGCTGACATCGTTGATGCCATCAACCGAGGCTATGTTTATCAATACATCCTTAAGCCATGGCGCGAAGATCCCCTGCGCATCACCTTGCAAAGAGCCATTGACACCCACCGACTGCAAAAAGAAAACAGGCTGCTCAGTCGCCGTCTACTGCAAGTGGCCGAGGAAGAACAAAAAAGAATCGCCCGCAACCTGCACGACGACTTCGGCCAAGTATTGCCTGCTCTCCGCTACAGTGTCGAGAAAATCTTTAACTCCATGGATAAATTACCGTCAGCGGTGACCCTGGAATTCGACAAAGTTAACAACCTTATTGAAAGAATTGGAGACATCAGCCGCGAGATTGCCACCGCTCTGCGCCCAGACATTCTTGACCGGATGGGCTTAATGGCAACCATGGAATGGTCTATCAAGGATTTTAGTACTCGCCATCCGGAAATTAGTATCGAATTCGAGGTGATTGGGATAGAAAAACCTTTTCCACCGGAGATCGAAACCACCCTCTTTAGGATTTTCCAGGAAACATTCAACAATATAGATAAACATGCCCAAGCCACAAAGATCGAAATAGTGATGACCTTTATTCACCCGCAAGTCATCTTGACTATCCGTGACAACGGGGTGGGCTTCGAACCGCTAAAACCATTGACCAACCGCAGTGACGGCTCCGGGTTCGGCCTCCGTGGGATGCGAGAAAGAGTCATCGCCATCAACGGCACCTTGACAATCCGCTCGAAACTGGGTTTGGGTACTATAATCAGGGCAGAATTACCCCTATAAGAAGATGAGAAGGACGAAAACCATGAAAAAGATAACTGTCGCCATCGCCGACGATCATGCCATTGTCAGAACCGGCGTTCTCCAGATGATTAATGAACAACCAGACATGGAAGTGATAGCCGAAGCGCCGGACGGCCATGAACTACTCAAAAAGGCCAAAAGCCTACAACCCACAGTGGTGGTGGCTGACATCTCAATGCCAAGGCTGAGCGGACTGGAACTTATCAAGCTGGTTAAAGACAGTTGCCCCAACACCCAGGTTGTTATCCTCTCCATGTTTAAAAAAGAGGCTTACGCCCACCAGGCTCTTTCTCTGGGAGCCATGGGCTATGTCTTAAAAACCGCGCCAGGCACCGAATTGATCGAGGCCATCCATTGTGCAGTCAAAGGTCAATTTTACCTGAGCCACGAGATCAACTCCAAGGTAATCCACAGTTACCTGAGCGAAGACGAAACAGGGGTGCGCCGACGCTCGCTAAGCAAATACGACCTGCTCTCAGAACGCGAACAACAGGTGTTCCGGCTAGTGTTGGATGGCAACTCCACCCGCCAAGTTGGCGAGATCCTCTGCATAAGCCCTAAAACCGCTGAAAAACACCGCTCCAACATCATTAAGAAACTTGGCATCAACGATGCCATGTCGATGCTCAAATATGCGATCAAGATCGGTATTGCCGACCCGGAAATATGGTCGGACTAGTGGCATGTCAACTCGGCAACGCCACATCCTGATGGTCATTTACTACGCCTGCAGCGTTACAACTTGTAAGCAGATAACACAACAAGGTGCTCCTAGTCGTGCCTTGCAGGCAAAAAAATCGCGGCAAAAATTTACACCATTTAATCCTTGCCGCGACCCGCGATTAGCGGCAAAAAAATATCAACACACCACCCGCAACACCAGCAAGGAACTTGTAAATTACTCCCGCAGCCAATGCCGAACCAGGTCCTTGGCCCGCTCAGGATCACTCTGAGCCAGGCGAGTGATCTTTTCCTGATCTGAGAGGGTGGGCTTACCACCACCAATGGAAACCTCCAGCTCTGCGGCCAAAGCATCCACCTCGTCTTTAGACATGGGCCGCTCAGCCACCTTACCAGCCCCACCGCCTTTAGGAGCCATGGTCAAGAGTTTCACCAGCCACACCCCTAAAAACAGCACCACTAACAGGATCGCCAACGGCAGCCCAAAAGATTCAAAAAAAGATATTAAATACTCCACCCAGCTCCCTCCCTCATTTTATTTACCCTTCGTCCCAAGCTTTCGATCTTTAGCCCATGTTTACCACGCACAATTCTTAAAAGGAAGATGCTGCAAAGCCCTGACCTACCTAATGTGCTTCTCCTTGTCCCATCTTGTTGACAGGATAGAGGAGGAATATCAGCAAGCATTACAAGCCTATGGGCAAAGAGATTTTGCCGAGGCCGCTCGCACACTCCAAGGAGTTGCAAGCAAGAAATCACTGCCATAAACTCTACAACTTATACGCAAAACATTGCCAAGCATTTCAAGAATAACCAGGCTGGAGGGTCGGGGTCAGGTCTTGCAAAACCACTTTTCGGGCATGCCTGAAAATCTCGATCTAGATGGTGACAATCTTCATAAAGTATTTTCCCTGCGGCAATAGAATGTGTCAGGATGCACTCTTTTTAAACAAGATAAAAAATGGTAGTAATGGCAAAGAGGTTTTGATCGTTGTCGAAAAAGGAGATGTTACCCGGTGGATGCAAATCAGGTATAGGCGGAAGCTAGCAAAGTATTTTGCCAGGGTTGGGATGATCGCCAATGATATTGCCTCACCTAGGAGCGGGTCTAAGAATTCCAAACCTACTGCAGGTAGAGTAGACTGGCGAAATCGAAAGAATCGCTCCTAGCCATCACTTTTAGAACAATTCCCGGATCAACAACAACGTAAAGCAATCACCCCAGCAATCACTAAAGGGGATCTTGAAAAAAGAGTCTCAAGAGGGCCGAATGGCACCAACCACAACACATACTCGACCTACCAGTAACTCGTTGCTACTGCTGACAATAATCACCCTGCTGACGATGCTGAGCGGGATAAACAAGGTGCAGGCTAATAATGACTTGGAAGGTTTCGCCCAGTGGAACCTTAACTACGGTAGTTTTCTGGTTGATGAAGGAAAATACCTGCAAGCTCTTGATGCCTATGGGGCCGCATTCGATTCCTCTAAAATCAAAACAACCCAAGCCCGTTCCCTATTGCAGCGCGCCATGGTTTTTTCAACCTATTTAAATGAGATAGACGAGGCAATTGCCACCTATCAACTTATTGAACAGCAGAATCCATCACAAGCCCAAGCGGCCCATTACCTGCGGGGGCTACTCCTTTTTGATGATTCTCGTTTCCCGGAAACAATTTTAGTCCTAGAGACATATCAAAAAAAATACCCATTCGGGAAGTACAATTTTCAGGTTGAAGTTCTGCTGGAACAGGCCAAACTGGCTCTGGGCGACAAAAAACCGCTGGTGACTACTGGGCTCGACAACGTGCCGATCTTGCGGGTTTTAATCAGCAAAAATGGCCGCAAGAAAACGGTATCCACGGTTAACTTAACGGCCAAGGGGTTATCAGTGCGGGTTAATGATCGTGAAGTTTGCACCGGAGATGATATTCACTTTACGGTTAAAAAGGGTCAGGTTGAAAGTGATTGCCAGGGGGGCGAGGAAAGGTCGTGGGATAGTAAAATTATGGTCTCGGCTGTGGAGCCAATTCGGGTATCCATGCCAGACGAGTCCAAAACAGTACGTGGCGCTATAAGTCTGAAAGCGGACGGCAATGGCCTGCGAGTCCTTAACTTGATTAACATCGAATCATACCTGCGGGCGGTGGTCCCCGCCGAATCATATGCTAGTTGGCCCCTGGAAACGTTAAAGTCCCAAGCCGTGGCGGCGCGCACCTATGCCTACAACCGGAAGCTTGGGCGCAGCAAGTGGGCTTATGATGTAACCGACGACACCTGGGATCAGGTGTATGGCGGCGTAGACAAGGAGGTGGCCAACGCGGATCGGGCCGTGGCGGCAAGTGCCGGGCGGGTACTTGTTATGGTGGGCAAACATGGGGCAAAGCCGATCCAAACCTACTTTACCGCCAATAGCGGCGGCTACACCTCTGACCCCAAGGCGATTTTCAACCTTAGCAACACCCCCTACCTCCATGCAAAACCCGACGCCATGAGCCTTGATGGCAAGATGGCCTCCTGGGTCAGGAAAATTAAAAGAGCTAAGATTGAAGAGATTCTGAAAAATCGAGATATCTCGGTGGGAAAACTACAATCCATCGAGCCGCTGCTAAAAGGACCTTCGGGAAGACTACTGCGGGTAAGAATACGGGGCTCAGAGGGAACCATTGAGGTGAAATCAAAACCACTACTCACCGGCGGCGGCCTGAAACTTCCAGACGTGCTGGTGGAAATCACCAAAGAGGGCGATACCTTTATTTTTAAGGGCCATGGTTTCGGCCACGGCCTAGGCTACTCGCAATGGGGGGGAGCCATAATGGGAAAGAACGGCCAGACATACGAGGATATACTTTCTTTCTATTACGCCGGAGCCGAACTACGTAAACTTTGGTAGAAACGAGACCCTTGGGCAACTAAGTAAACAGGGCAAAGCAAACCCGAGTCATTGGTTGCCAAGCCCTCGCCTGACAAAAAACAAACCACTGAGCGGCTACGACTCCAAGCATGCTTCTCCCGAATCCAGGCACAGGTCGACATCAAACTAAATCACCCTGGCAAGATCAAACAAACTGGCATCCACGTTACTTGGGTTTCCCATGGCACTGCCCTAAACCAAACGAAGTGAATATCAGGTATTCTTGGCAAGAAACAACGAGAAGGTGGTGCCCTGCTCCAGAGTGGATTTAAAACTTACTCGCCCAGAGAGATAATGTTCGCCGAGCAACTTGATGCTGTAGGTACCAAGACCTCGCCCCTTCCCTTTGGTGGAAAAAGAACGCTGGAAGATATGCAGCTGGGCTTCGGCAGGGATACACCCCTGATTATGAACCCAAAACTCCACCTCATCACCATGATCGGTGCAGCCAATCTGAACAATTCCTTGGGGGGCAACGGCCTCGACCCCGTTCTTAACCATATTGCCGATAATGCGATTAAGCAGATGGCGATCGGTGCGCAACTCTAGATCAACAACAGACTCTGCCACCTCGACCACACATTTCGCACAATAACTGCTATGGCTATAAAAGGAAGCAACCCAGGTTAGGCACACCGTGGTTCGGTATGGCTTGAGGGAAACTTCCAGATCGTTGCTCTCGGCAGCGCTTAATTCCCGCTGGGCAGCAATCTCATCGGTTAGTCGTTCGGCGCTATTCTGCAACATGGCGAGCAACCGCCCTTGCCTCTCGTCTAACTGGATATCCTTAGCCAACAGCCGACTTAAACCCACTACCCCGCCGGCGGTATTCATCACATCGTGATAAAAAATACTCTCCAGCGCGCGCCGCCGTTGCTGATCGGTGATATCGGAAAGATATAAGAGCATAAAACCTTCCTGACTTCCCGGCAGCGGGGTTGCCTTAACCCGAAATTCAAAAGCCTGAGCGGTTACGGCGTGGGTAAGACTGCACTCTTGAACATCCTCTTTCTGGTGCAACTGACAATTACGAATCGCCTTTGACACCCCGCAAGAAGAACACCATTTTGTGGTGCCACAACCAAATTCGCTCTCTTGGGCGTGATTACAGGCAAGGGCCTCACCTGATCTTTGTCCCAAGATCTGCTGCAGCTTCCCCACCCCGAAAAAGTCCAAAAAGGCCTGATTAGCAAATATGATCTGGCGATGCCGATTAACAACCGCAACCAGACCGGGATAGGACTTCAACACCCCCACCAGCAGACCATTGTCGGCAATAACTTCATGCTGTAGGGCGATGTCCGCCGGAGAAGCTCTCAGTCGCAGAGGATCATCGGCAGGTAGAATAAATTGCGCCATTGAGTAAATATCTTGGTAGAGATCAAAAAAAGGAAATCAACTGTTCCACAGATCGACTTTCAGCATACACCAAAGCCCAAACAGTTACAAATTGCCCCTGCTAGGGAAAACAAACAAGAAAGCGCGCCTCCCCAAAGGGAGACGCGCTAGCCGATACTAAACCGGAAATCCGTAAAAACGACTTAATGCTTAAACGAACGCTGACCGGTAAATTTCATCGCCACCTGCGGATTGGCCTCGTTACAGGCCTCAACGGTCTCGAAATCACGCATGGAGCCGCCCGCTTGCAAGATGGCGGAAACACCCTGACGGATACCAACATCGGCGCCATCCCGATAGGGGAAAAAGGCATCAGAGATCATCACTGAACCGGGGAGACCAGCGCGATCGGCCTGCACCTTGGCATCGATCTCTTCCTGCTCGCTCTTGGCGCGATTGCCCTTCTCAATCTCCAGGACCAGATCGGCGTAAGGGATGCCATGCTTATCCCAGCAAACGATATCGGCATACTTGGTATAGGCCTTGGCCACCGCAATCTCGGCCACCCCCACTCGATCCTGCTCACCGGTGCCAATGCCCACCGTACAACCATCTTTAACGTAGATCACCGAGTTAGAGGTCACGCCATGCTCCACCGCCCAGCCAAAGAGCATATCGTCAATCTCGCGCTGAGTAGGCTCGCGCTCTACCTTATACTCGGTACCCTTGGAGGTGGTCACCGCTGGTTTCAGATCAGCAACGGTACGGATGGAATTCACCGCTGAGCGTTGAGCGATGATACCGCCATCGATGAGGCTCTTGAAATCAACAAAACGAAAACCTTCAAACTCGGCCAACCGTTCGATGCGAGCAATCTTCACCACCCGCAGGTTCTTACGCTGGCTAAGAATCTCAAGGGTGCCAGGCTCAAAATCAGGGGCACAGACCACCTCCAGGTAATTCTTGCTCAACAACTCAGCGGTGGCCTGGTCACAAGGACGGTTAAGAATAATAGCGCCACCAAAGGCCGCGATGCGGTCGGCGCGATTGGCACGGCTATAAGCGTCGGCCAAGGTCTTGCCATAGGCCGCGCCACAGGGGTTATTGTGCTTCAAAATAACCGCCGCAGGCTTATCCATCAGGTACTTAATGATGTTTAGACCGTTATCGATGTCGGTGAGGTTAATCTTGCCAGGGTGTTTGCCCACCTGCAACATATCCTCCACCGCGATCCCACCCACCAAACCGTTGCCAGGCTCGATAAACTTGCATTCGCCCAGGGTCAAGTTGCCGTTGACCAGTTCATAGAGGGCGGCTTCCTGATCTGGATTCTCGCCGTAACGGACACCACGCTCGTCAACGGTGCCATCCTCGCCGGTAATCTTCCAGGTGCGCTTGCGATAAACCAGCTTCTGCTCACCAAAGGTGATGGTCATATCCATGGGAAAATGATCACCGAGGATCGTGGTGTACATCTTTTTCAGATCTGCCATGGTGCAACTCCTCCTTTATGTTTCTTATCAATATATATATGAAAGTTCTTATGCAGCATTCTGTTGAAAAGCAGCATCCCAATCCTTGCGAACCGGATCAAACCCCTTGCTGCGGATAACCGCGCACACTTCGTCAAGATTACGATGATCACCGACGCTGAACTGCTCCCCGGCCACATCCGGGCTACCGTAGCCACCAGGCGCAGTACATGACCCCGCCGAATAACGGGTGGGCCCCAAACCAATCATCCCGTCTCGATAACGGGCATCCTCACGGGTGGAAAGGATTAGCCCCAGATCTGGGTCAAAAATTCTTAAAGCGAAGAGCAACTGGGTCAGTTGCCGCTCATCCACCGGCAACGGGGGCTGAAACCCTCCTGCCGCTGGGCGCATCCTCGGAAAGGAAACCGTAAAGGCGGTTCGCCAGAAGGCCTTTCGGAGCCAAGCCAGATGCAACCCCACCGCCAATCCCTCAGCCCGCCAATCACTTAAGCCCAGTAAAAAACCGATCCCCACCTCACGCAACCCTGCCTCTGCCCCGCGAGCCGGAGTGGCAAGCCTGAAATCATAATCCCGTTTGGGACCACCCGGATGCATCTGGCTATAGGTGTCACGATCATAGGTTTCCTGATAGACAGCCACCGCCGTGATCCCAGCCCGAAAAAGACGCGCATAACCCTCAGTGGAAAGAGGTTGCACCTCAATGGAAATGGCGGCAAAACGGTCACGCAGTCGCAGAGCCAGGGCTTCAAGGTAATCAACCCCCACCGCCGGCGCCTCGCCGGAAACCAGCAAAAGGTGATTAAAGCCACGCTTCTGCAGCAACAACGCTTCCGCTTCTGCTTCATCAAGGGTGAGCGCCCGGCGTTCAATCTTGTTCTCCGCCGAAAAACCACAGTACAGGCAGCGATTAGCACAGAGATTGGATACGTACAACGGCGCGTAGAGCTGAATGGTTTTGCCAAATCGCTGACCGGTGATGGCAGTCGAACGGGAAGCCATCACCCCAAGATATGGTTCAGCGGCAGGAGACAAGAGAGCGGCGAGATCACACTTCCCCAGCCGGGGACTCTTCAGCGCCCGCTCAACATCGGCAGAGGTACAACTCTGCACCGCCTGCTGGAGGGTATCAAAGTCAGGAGTCACAAACATCCGCATTCCTCATCGCAAAAAATCCAGCCCGATTTCAGGCGAAGAGGCATCGGCCTTATCTCGCGCCTCACCCAAGCCCGCCTCGTAAGCATCACGCCCGGCCTGCACGGCCATGGCAAAGGCTTTAGCCATCCGCACCGGATCACCGGCCACAGCAATGGCGGTATTAACCAGCACGGCATCGGCCCCCATCTCCATGGCCAAAGCAGCATGGGAGGGAGCGCCAAGACCGGCATCAACCACCACCGGAACCCGCGCCTGCTCGATAATAATCCGCACTTGAAAAGCGGTGATAATACCCTGATTGGTGCCGATGGGCGAGCCAAGGGGCATAACCGCCGCCGCGCCAACATCCTGCAACCGTAAGGCCAGAATCGGGTCGGCATTCATATAGGGCAAGACGATAAAACCATCCTTGACCAGTTCCTCGGTGGCCTTCAAGGTCTCCACCGGATCGGGCAACAGGGTACGCGGATCCGGGGTAACCTCAAGCTTCAACCACGGACTCCCACCGGCAGCACGGGAGAGATTGGCCAACCGAATCGCTTCCTTTGCATCACGAGCGCCGGAGGTATTGGGGAGAAGCAGGTACCGATCCCGATCAAGAAACCGCATAATATCATCAGCCGGATCATCTAAATCAACCCGGCGCAGCGCCACCGTCACCATCTCAGTGCCAGAGGCAGCAAGGGCATCACGCATCAGCTCAGCTGAGGCAAACTTACCGGTTCCACCGAACAATCGGGAACCAAACTCCCTGCCGGCAATGGTCAACATCTCATCCGCCTCCTACAAATCTAATCAACTCCAACACCGAACCCTCGGTGAGAAGATGGGTATCATACTCTTCGCGCTTCAACACCACGCCGTTACACTCGACCACCACCGTGTCCGGCTCAAGGCCAAGTTCACGGAGCAAATCAACAATTTTATTTCCAGGGGCGACAGTGCGCTCCTCGCCGTTACAAACAATCTTCATCACTGACTCATCAAGGTAATCCGGCATAACCGGAATTCAGGCTTCGGCCAACAGAATCCGCAAGACCTGATTGGCCTGCTGATGAGCTGCGATCCCAACCAAAGGGGCCATCAGCCCCTGCCCCGGCGCTGCCGCCGACTCACCATCGCCAACCAAATAAACCCGCGCCGCGATGCGACTGGTGCGAATGGAATTATTATCACCATAACCGGCAACCCCAGACGCACCTATATAACCGATCCCTTTGAGATCGGTAAGGGCAGTGCGTAAGGCTTCAGCCTTCATCACCGCATCATCAAAACATTCAACCAACACATCCACCTCGCCAAAATGGCGCACAATGGCAGCAGCATTGAGTCTTTCATTAATTACATCAATTATAAGATGTGGATTTATCCGAGCTAGAGTATCTCGCAGGGCATCGGTTTTCGCCATCCCGATCTGATCGATAAAATAATGTTGCCGATTCAGGTTGGTGGGCTCAACCAGATCAAAATCAGCTAACAACAGCCTGCCGACACCGATCCTGGCCAGCGCCACTGCCACTGCTGAACCAAGGCCGCCGATGCCCATAATGCCCACTGAGGCCATCTTTACCCGCTCATGTACCCCTGGGGTATGCCGGGCATGAAGAAGAAAATCGATCTCTTCGATAGACGGTATCTCACCCCGCCTGATCAACCAACAATGATCACCGTCAACAAGAACGGTGGCAGCGGTAACCGGAAAGCCGTTGACAATTAAAAGATCAGCTTCCGGTTTGTCGGACGCAATCAGATCGGCCAGCCGCATCCCCTCGCTAAAGGGTCGCGACCGTTCATTCACCCAAAGCATGATATTCGCAACATACACTTCCCATAAAAAGGGGTAAACATACCCCACCTGCGCCCCTTATGGTAGGTTTTTTTCTTGGCCCAAAGGCAAAGGTCAGCGTATTTGTCTGACCACTGCTCAAACCGCTCTCTCATCGCATAGGTACCTGAAATAATAGAAAAAGAGCTTATTGATATTGCTAACCGCCAAAATGCATGTTATTAAGCCGCTCTAAATATGCATCAGGCCACAGTATCAGCTTGAATTACCGTCCTTACGCCTACTAACAGGGCATCACGGTCAAGCAAGAACAGATCCCGCCCATGCCAAACTAGACAGAGAGAATACTTAATGTTAGCATCATCAACAATTAAAGAAATTGATCAACAAAATGAGGATAACAATTTTTTATCCTGTTCTACAAACTTCAGGGCCTTGCAAGCACTTTTTCAATTAAGCCCCAAGCCTACATCTACTCTGTCCCGACCTGAGGCAGGACCGCAAAGATTCCAAAGCCTACACAGATATGAGGGCACCATGAAAGTTGAACAACTTGCCGTATTCCTAGAAGACGGCTCAGAGCGGTTATCTGACGTCACCGCCATCTTGGCTGAAAACGGCATCAGCATCCGCGCCCTATCGCTGGCAGATACCGCCGCCTTCGCCATCTTGCGCATGATCGTCAACGACAACGAAAAAGCTAAGGAAATCTTGCAGGGGAATGGCTTTACCGTTGGAATGAACGAGGTTCTAGTACTGGAGGTACCGGATAAACCCGGCGGACTGGCAAGTGTCCTTGACATCGCCAAGGCCAATAATCTACTGGTGGAATACATGTACGCCTTTGTTCACAAGACTGGTGAAGCAGGCCTCATCATCTTCCGCTTCTCTGATCCAGATAAGGCGATGAGCGTACTAGACAAGGAAGGGGTAAGGGTATTGAGCGGCGAAGATATCTACGCAATCTAAAGCTAAGTGAGAAATTTTCTCGACTGATCAGAAAGCTCGATTACCAAACAAAAAAAAAGCTGACAGAGTTAAACTCTGTCAGCTTTTTTTATATATAAAGGTGGAGCTAACTGCTAATTATCGGCAGTATCCTCACCTTTGTCTTCGGTGTAATTAACTAGCTCAAGAATCGCCATATGGGCAGCATCACCATCACGCTGACCAGTACGAATAATCCGGGTATAGCCACCATTGCGATCCATATACTCATCCTTCAGACCGTCAAACAATTTGGCGACAATATTCTTATCACGGATAAAAGAAAGGGCCTGACGACGAGCGTGCAAATCACCACGTTTACCAAGAGTGATCATCTTGTCTGCGACACGACGAACTTCCTTAGCCTTAGGAACGGTGGTAACGATACGCTCATGATCAAGAAGAGAGGTGACCATATTTCTGATCATCGCTTTCTTGTGAGAAGCGGTTCTGCCCAGTTTTTTCCCTGCTTTTCTATGCCTCATTTTTCCAACCTCTGTCTATATCGTTTCTACTCTTCCACATTTTCGGAAGAAGCAGGTGGCTCCCAGCCTTCAATTTTCATCCCAAGTCCGAGTTCCATTTCTGAAAGCAACTGCTTGATCTCGTTCAAGGACTTACGACCAAAGTTTTTAGTCTTCAACATCTCGCCCTCAGTTCTCTGTACCAGTTCGCCGATATGATGTATCTCGGCGTTACGGAGACAGTTTGCAGAACGAACCGACAACTCAAGATCCTCAACACTACGGTAGAGATTGTCGTTAAGCGGTGTAGTCTCCGACTCAACAACCAATTCTTCTACGGGCTCGGCATGATCCTCATCAAAGTTGATGAAGATAGCCATCTGCTCTTTAAGAATCTTACCTGCATATGCCAAGGCATCCTCAGGCGTAACTCCACCGTCGGTATGCACTTCCATGGTCAACTTATCATAATCAGTCTGCTGACCCACCCGAGCCTGACTGGTAACGACCTTTACTTTCTTGATCGGGGTAAAGATGGAATCGATGGGAATAACGCCAATACTCTGATCGTCGCTCCGATTCTTTTCGGCTGGAGAATATCCCTTGCCCCACTTAACTTCAAGTTCGGCAACAAAGCTTCCCTCTTCGCTGGTAATGGTGCAAATATGCTTATCTGGATTCATCACCTCAACGGTCCCGTCACTGATAATATCAGCGGCAGTCACTGGCCCAGGCGTAGTTTTCTCTATCCGGACAATCTTGCTGTCGGGACAGTTCAACTTCAGCCGAACTTCCTTGAGATTCAGGATAATCCCGGTCACATCTTCAAGAACACCTGGGATGGTGGAGAACTCATGCAAAGCACCTTCGATCTTAAAAGTGGTGATTGCTGCGCCCTGAATAGAAGAGAGCAAAATCCGCCGCAAGGAGTTGCCGATGGTAGTGGCAAAACCACGCTCAAGGGGCTGACAAACGAACTTGCCATATGTGGAGGTATGGCTATCCTTGTCCAGCAGCAGCCGGTCAGGCATGATCAATTCACGCCAATTTCGGTAAAATGGAGCTGACTCTTGTGTCATGATATGCTCGTTTTCCATCGTTAGCGGTTATTTAGAATACAGCTCAACAATAAGCTGCTCTTGAATCGGCATGGTGATCTCATCGCGAACCGGTTGCGCTTTAACGGTTCCTTTAAAATTAGCCTGATCAAGCTCAAGCCAGCTAGGAACTCCACGACGAACGACAGCTTCAAGACTATCGGTGATGCACTCACACTTACGACTTTTTTCACGTATAACAATCTCATCGCCAATGGATACAGCGTATGAAGGAATATTAACCCTCTTACCGTTAACCATAACGTGATTATGCCGCAAAATCTGCCGCGCCTGAGTTCTGGAGCTGGCAAAGCCTAGGCGATAAACAGTGTTATCAAGGCGTGATTCTAAACCAACCAACAGATTCTCACCGGTAACGCCTTTACGACGTTCAGCATGATCGAAGCACTTTTCAAACTGGCCTTCGAGCATCCCATAGATCCGCCGAACCTTTTGCTTCTCACGAAGCTGGATGGCGTAATCGGAAACTTTACGCACTCTAGCCTGCCCATGTTGTCCGGGCGGGAAAGACCTACGTGCGAAAGAACATTTGTCAGAATAGCAACGGTCACCCTTAAGAAAAAGCTTAAGACCTTCCCGCCGACATTGGCGACAGACAGCGCCTCTATATCTGGCCAACTTATACCTCCTAATAAATCAGTTAATTCTCAAGTGAGAACTACAAAAACGAATAATTAAACGCGACGACGTTTGGGTGGCCGACAACCATTATGGGGTATCGGGGTCACGTCCAAAATGCGACTAACCTCAAGCCCAACGGTCTGCAAAGTCCGAATGGCGGACTCTCGTCCTGGCCCCGGCCCCTTCACCTTCACCTCAACCTTACGCATCCCTTGTTCCATTGCCTTCTTGGCAGCGGTATCAACGGTATTCTGTGCGGCAAAAGGAGTACTCTTGCGCGAGCCCTTAAAGCCCAGCACACCAGCACTGCACCAAGCAATAACATTGCCTTGCTTGTCAGCGAAAGAAACAATGGTATTATTGAAGGTTGACTTAATCGTCACCACACCTTCAGGCACATTCTTTCTATCTTTTTTCTTTACTCGCTGTGTCTTCTTCGGACCGGCCATCTAAGTCTCCTCGATATTACACGCTATGCGTCCGCAAGGCATCCAGGTACAAACGGTTGGATATGATCCAACAGCCCACCTAAGCCTTAAATAATTATTTCTTTTTAACCGCTACCCGCCGAGGACCTTTACGAGTCCTTGCATTGGTTTTCGTCCGCTGGCCACGACAAGGTAATCCTCTACGATGCCGCAGACCACGGTAGCAACCGGAATCCATCAAGCGCTTGATGTCCATCGCCACTTCCCGGCGACGATCACCCTCGATAGGATATTTCTCATCAATAACCTTACGAATGCTGGTGACATCCGCGTCGGTAAGATCATCGCTACTCATTGTGCGAGACAAGGAAACCTCGTCAAGGATCTTACCAGCAGTGGTGCGCCCGATACCATGAATATAGGTAAGGGCGATTTCCATATGCTTATTTCTAGGCAGATCAATTCCTGCGATACGTGCCACGTTCTTCCTCCAAATACTAGTCTGTTGATCCGTTAGCCTTGCCGTTGTTTATGTTTCTTAACCTTACAAGAAACACGAACCACACCATTTCTCTTGAACACACGGCAATCGCTGCACATCTTCTTAACGGAAGCTCGTACTTTCATTTTGTCATCCTGTCACATGTAATATTAAAATATATCTTATCGTTTATTCTTGGAACGGAACGTAATCCTTCCCCTGGTAAGATCATAAGGGGACAGTTCCACAGTAACCCGGTCACCCGGGAGAATCTTAATATAGTGCATCCGCATCTTACCGGATATATGGGCAAGAACCTTATGACCATTTTCAAGTTCCACTCGAAACATGGCATTGGGCAGAGGCTCAATAATTGTTCCTTCTACCTGGATGGCCTCTTCTTTCGACATATGATCCCTGTCAACTGCAAATATTGGTAATAAAAGATGCGCCGACGGTGTTCACCGCAACCGGCGCAAGAAAATCAAAGAGTATAACCCAAAAGAGGTCATCCCCACAACCTTTATTTTCACGATCAGACAAACAACATCAGGCGACTTCACTCAAAACAACCGGACCATCCTCCGTAACCCCCACCGAATGCTCAAAATGGGCGGAAGGAGATCTGTCCTTGGTAACCACCGTCCAACCGTCAGCAAGAACCTTGACATCTAACTTGCCAAGATTAACCATGGGTTCGATGGCAATTACCATCCCCGCCAATAACCGCGGGGTCTGTTCCGAACGTCTATAGTTTGGTATTTCCGGTGGCTCGTGAAGACTAGCACCGATACCATGACCAACAAACTGGCGAACTACAGAAAAACCATTGGCCTCAACATGTTGCTGTACAGCTATAGATATATCATTAATTCGGTTGCCTACCCGAACCTTGTCAATCCCTTTATAAAGCGACTCACGAGTCACATCCAACAGTTTACGTACCTTGGGGGATAATTCACCCACCGGCAGTGTTACCGCTGAATCACCGTAAAACCCCTTATACTTAACCCCAAAATCAATACTGACAATATCGCCTTCCTTAACAATCACTTTCTTGGAAGGAATGCCGTGCACCACCTGCTCATTCAGTGAAACACATAATGAACCGGGAAAGCCTCGATAACCCTTAAATGCTGGCTCAGATCCTTGCTCACGGGCAAAATCCTCTGCCCAGCGATCAAGCTGTTTCGTGGATACACCAGGGGCGATCCGCTGGGCCAACATCTTCAAGGTAGAACCAACAATCTGATTGGCCTCCCGCATGATCTGCATCTCAGCAGGAGTCTTCAGGATAATTGCGCTGCTCATGACCTTAGCCCAACGTTTACGTTATCGACGTCCCTTAGTGCGACCACTCTTCATGAAACCGTCATAGTTTCGCATCACCATATGAGATTCAATCTGCGACATGGTATCAATGGCCACCCCAACAACGATAAGAAGGGCAGTACCACCGAAGAAAAAGGGCACATTAAACTTATTGATCAGGACGGTTGGTAGTACACAAACCACACTAACATAGACAGCGCCGATGGTAGTCAAGCGAATCATAATCTTATCGATAAAATCAGCCGTCTTCTTGCCGGGGCGCACCCCAGGAATAAAGCCACCGTTCTTTTTCAAATTATCTGCAACATCAACAGGGTTAAAAGTTACCGCCGTGTAGAAGAAACAGAAGAAAACAATAAAGATAACATATAAAAGGGTGTGCAGAGGGCTGCCCCAACTCAACATGGAGGTAACCTGCTTGACCCAGTCAAGCTGTATAAAACCACCAATGGTGGCAGGGAACATCATAATAGAGGAAGCAAAGATGGGAGGAATAACTCCGGCCATATTGACCTTTAAGGGCAGATGCGAATGCTGACCTCCATACATCTTGTTACCCACCACCCGTTTAGCATACTGGATGGGAATACGGCGCTGGGCGGTCTCAAAATAAATAATAACCGCGACAACCGCCAACATGAAAACCAGCAAGATGGGTAGAAAGATCAACGCTAACTCACCCGCTGACACCATCTTAAAGGTATTAGCGACGGCTGCAGGCCCTCTAGCGACAATACCGGCGAAGATAATCAGAGAGATACCATTGCCGACACCACGCTCGGTCATCTGCTCACCCAACCACATGATGAAAGCAGTACCAGAGGTCAAGGTCAACATCGTCATCAAACGAAAGGACCAACCCGGATCGATTACGATCATGGCCCCACTACCCGGCGCTGACATACTCTCCAAGCCAATACTGATAAAGAGACCCTGGATAATACTTAAGGCTACGGTGGCGTAACGGGTATATTGGGTAATCTTGTGCCTACCGGCCTCCCCTTCCTTGGAAAGGGCTTCCAGTTGCGGGATCACCACCGTCAGCAATTGAAATATAATCGAGGCACTGATGTAAGGCATGATACCCAGGGCAAAGATGGAGAATTTCTCCAAGGCGCCACCGGAAAACATATTAAACATGCCGAACAGAGTTCCAGCATTCTTGGCAAAAAAAGCCGCCAAGGCCTCGCCATTGATACCAGGGGTCGGAATCTGAATCCCGATCCGATATACCGCCAACATGAGTAAGGTAAAAATTACCCGCCGACGCAGCTCTGGTATATTTGCTGCGTTTTTAATTCCACCTGCCATATCGGCCTACTCCTCGATGGAGCCGCTGGCCGCTTCGATCTTCTGGCGAGCAGATTTGCTTACCTTATCGACGGCAATAGTCAAAGACTTGTCAATATCTCCATTGCCAAGTAATTTCACCAAGGAATCCTTTACGGAAACCAAACCGGCATCGACAAGCGCTTGCCGATCAACCTTACTACCAGCCTCAAAGCGGGCCAGATCACTAAGATTGACAATGGCATACTGCTTTTTGAAAATATTGGTAAAACCACGCTTGGGCAACCGACGCTGCAAAGGCATCTGCCCACCCTCAAAGCCCATCTTGACACCACCGCCTGAACGAGCTTTGGCACCCTTATGACCCTTACCAGAAGTCTTACCATGGCCGGTACCAGGACCGCGACCAAGACGTTTTCTAGGCTTTCTGGAGCCGGGACTCGGAGAAAGATTACTGAGATCTATCATTATAATTCCTCCACCGCGACAAGATGCTGCACCTTGCGGAGCATGCCCCTGAATTCCGGTGTATCTTTACGAGTTACAGTCTTATTCAGCTTGGTCAGTCCCATTCCGGCCAAAGTGGCCCGAATCTTCTGGGTACTGCCAATCATGCTTTTCTTCAAGGTCACTGTGATCTGCTCAGCCATGACTCTTCCTTTACGTCTTTCATTATCTTACGAGGCAACAACGCCTCTAGGCCATAATCTCTTCAACTGATTTCCCACGACTGGTGGCAATCTGCTCTACACTACGCAGGGAACGGAGACCTTGCAGGGTCGCCTTGACCAAGTTATGAGGATTATGAGAACCAATACATTTGGTAAGGATGTTATGCACCCCGGCAGCCTCAAGCACCGCCCGGACAGCACCACCGGCAATAACCCCGGTACCTTCGGAAGCAGGCTTCAAGAGAACCAATCCGGCACCGTACTTACCCTTAATTTCGTGAGGGATGGATGTGCTGGTTACAGCAACTGGCGCCATATCCTTACGTGCCTTTTCTATGCCTTTACGAATGGCCTCAGGAACCTGATTGGCCTTACCTAAACCGTAGCCAACCTTTCCCTTGCCGTCGCCGACAACACAGATGGCGCTAAAACTAAAACGACGTCCACCCTTGACAACCTTTGCAACCCTATTGATAAAGACGATCTTTTCAACAAACTGATCATCAGCTGCATTCGAATTTCTAAAATCGGACAAGGTACACCCCCAAATATCTTTCACTTGGGCCTTCCGTTACGAATAACTCTCTACGCAAATCCGAGGTATCATACCCCGTTGAGTCATCCTGGAAAACCATGCTATCTAGTTTGTTTAAAATGCAAGGCCGCCTTCACGAGCTCCATCTGACAATGCCTTGATTCGACCATGGTAAATATATCCGCCACGATCAAAAACAACCGTAGAGATACCCTTTTCCTTGGCCTTTCCTGCCAAAATCAACCCAACTTGGTGAGCCTGATCGGTCTTGCCGGAAATGTCTGCATCCCGAAGAGACTTATCTCCGGTGGACATAGCCAACAAGGTATGACCGGCTACATCATCAATGAGCTGGGCATATATATGTTTAGCGCTCTTGAATACACGCAGACGCGGCCGCTCCGAAGTTCCGGAAATTTTCTTACGGATCCGCTTGACCCTTTTTTGTCGAGCTATCGATTTGGGATGTGTCTTAGCCATGCTCTCGCCTTATCAAATACTTTA
>JAQYVW010000003.1 GCA_030145325.1 Desulfurivibrionaceae bacterium | reverse complement strand
GTGGCTTGACCACATGGCGAGTGACACAGGGTGCCGTTTCTTTCGCCGCTTCGCTGCTGGTTCGTTTTCTTTGGGCAAACAAAGAAAATGAACATTAAATGAGATTATTCCTAAAGTTGGCTGAAACTCGCTGGTAATCAGAAATTATTTTCCTACAGACCCTTAGAAATCGAGGTCATTGGCTTCTTCGACGTGGCGCACCCTCTTCGGCAGACGCTGTTGCTCCCGGTAGAGTCCGACCTTGTCCTGCTCCGGCACGGCGACGGTGCCCAGCTCCTTCTCCAGCCCCAGCACCCAGAGGGCTGAGGCAAACACCGCCAGCGAAACGCCGGGATCGCCGTTTTCCAGGCGGGAAAGCGTCTTTCTGGTCACGAACATGCGCGAGGCCATCTCTTCCATGGTCAAGGCGCGTCGTTTCCGGGCAATCTTGATTCGTTCTCCCAGTTGCAAGATGACGGCGGATACTTCTGGCGGCAGGCTCTTCTTAATTCGATTTTCATGAGGCATATATAACCCATTAATTGACTTTATGGGTTATATATATCACAATACCTAAGGTCAACACAAGGAAACTTGAACATCAGCCAGACGCCCTTCTCACCTTGCGGCTGATTTGGGTGATGTCACCCCCGGATCAACCCAAGCAATTCTTCGGTTTTCTCCTCCATCAACTTCCGGTCGCCACGGGTTTCAACGTTCAAGCGCAGCACCGGTTCGGTGTTGGATTTTCTGATATTGAAACGAAAGGTGGCGGCGGTGAAGCTTAGGCCATCGGTGTAATCCTTCTCTCCCGACGTATCAGCGTAAAAAGCTTCCACCTTGGCAATGGCCGCATCAGCGTCAGCCACCCGGCTGTTGATCTCGCCGCTCACTGGGTAAGCCGCCTGCATATCGCTGACCAGTTCGGAAAGCTTGCGACCGCTGGCGGATAAAATCTCGGCCACCAACAACCAGGGGATCATCCCGGAGTCGCAGTAGGCAAAATCACGAAAGTAGTGGTGGGCGCTCATCTCGCCGCCGTAGACTGCATCCTCCTTACGCATTCGCTCCTTGATAAAGGCGTGGCCGGTCTTGCTCATCACCGGCACACCGCCAGATTTTTCCACCAACTCCACCGTATTCCAGACCAGGCGAGGATCGTGGATGATCTTGGCTCCGGGGGTCTTGGCGAGGATGGCCTGGGCCAACAGCCCCACCATGTAATAACCCTCGATGAAAGCGCCGGTTTCGTCAAAAAGGAAGCAACGGTCAAAATCGCCGTCCCAGGCAATGCCCATGGCTGCGCCGCTTGCGCGGACCGCTTTCGCGGTGGCCTCGCGATTTTCCGGCAACAGGGGGTTGGGGACGCCGTTGGGGAAGGTACCGTCGGGCTGGTGCTGTACCTTGGTGAAGGAAAAGGGGAGATGTTTTTCCAGTTGGTCGATCACCACCCCGGCGCAGCCGTTGCCGCTGTTCACCACCAGCTTTAGGGGCTGGAAGTTTTTCACCTCCACATAGCCCAGCAGATGCTTGATATAGGCCGTACGATTATCGTAAGCAGTGACGGTGCCGGGAGAGGCCGACTTTATCGATTTTCCCGCTGCTGCCAGCCTGGCGATCTCGTCCAGACCGGTGTCGCCGGAGATGGGCCGGGCTCCTTCGCGAACGAACTTCATGCCGTTGTACTCGGCGGGGTTGTGGCTGGCGGTGACGATGATGCCGCCAGCCACCTCCAGATGAAAGGCGGCGAAATAGATCTCCTCGGTGCCGCATTGCCCCAGATCCAACACATCAACCCCGGCATCGGTAAAACCCTTGATAAGGGCGGTTGCCAGGGAAGGACCGGAAAGACGGATATCATGACCGATGGCAATTTTTTTCGGAGCAAGATGGGCAGCGCAGGCTTGGCCGATGCGGTAGGCGAGATCCTCATCTAATTCATCGGGAACCTTGCCACGTAGGTCGTAGGCCTTGAAACAGGAAGGAATGGTCATGGAGTGCTCCTTTCAAATATCGATGGAATGGGGTAAGATGTCCCCCTTTCAACTTTTCGTGAGTAAAGAAATGTCAAAAAAAATACTGTCTGCCGAACTTACTGAAAGAATCGCCGGGCTCTACCAACAGATGGAAGAGGCCTACGACCGAGTTGCCGCCGAACTTGATTTTTCCTGCCAGGGTTGCCCGGATAACTGTTGCGACAGCTACTTTCAGCACCACACCTACATTGAATGGGCCTACCTCTGGGACGGGGTGATGGCCTTGCCGGAGGATCGGCGCCAGGAACTGCTGGCGCGGGCCAAAACTTATGTCGAGGAGTGCCAGGCATCTCTGGTGAAAGGGGTACGACCGCAAGCCATGTGCCCGCTCATCGACAACAGCCTCTGCTCACTCTACGCCCACCGGCTGATGATCTGCCGGATGCACGGGGTGCCGTCAGCAATGACCCGCCCGGACGGCCAGGCCATGCGTTTCCCCGGCTGCTTTCGCTGCCAGGAACTCACCGGCGATCAGCAAGACCTGCCCGTTGTCGAACGCACCGACTTCTACCGCGAGCTGGTAGCCCTGGAGGTTGCCTTCCTCGGCCCCCGCCGCAACCTTCTTCCAAAAGTCAAAATGACCTTAGCCGAAATGCTGGTCCAAGGCCCACCCAAACTGCCCTAAAATATTTTCACCTGTTAAACAATCATGACAACGAAAGGGTCATGGCAGGAAAGAAATATCACCGGATTGCGAAGTAATTTGTCGTGCCTGCAAGGCACGGCCGAAGGCGCATAGCAGCGCTATGTAACCGAGGCCGTAACGCAGCAGGCGCGGCAAAGGACGAGTAGGTAAGCGCAGACTCCGATCCGCGATATTTGTTTTCTGGCAGGGCCCTAATTCCTAATCATCTCGGCAATCTGGAAAGCCAGTTCCAGGCTCTGCTCAGCATTAAGGCGTGGATCGCAGTTGGTCTGGTAATTACGGCGTAAGCCCTCGTCGCTGATATTGCGACCACCGCCGGTGCATTCGGTAACGTTGTCGCCGGTCATCTCGAAATGCACCCCGCCCGGGATCGTCCCCTCAGCCCAGTGAATCTCGAAAAACGAGCGAATCTCATGTAAAATATCATCGAAATTCCGGGTTTTAAGCCCGGTTTCGGCGGTGTAGGTGTTGCCATGCATGGGATCGCAACACCAAACCACCGGCACCCCGGTTTCCTTCACTGCTCGCACTAGCTCCGGCAAGTATTTTTCGATCTTCTTGGCTCCGAAACGAGTGATCAGGGTCAAACGGCCCGGCTCTTTGTCGGCATTGAGGGTGGTGACCAGTTTTTTTATGTTCTCGACATCATAATCCGGGCCGATCTTGACCCCGATGGGGTTCAGAATCCCCCGGAAAAATTCCACATGAGCGCCATCCACTTGCCGGGTACGCTCACCGATCCAAACCATATGGGCCGAACAATCATACCAGCCACCGGTGGTGGAATCCTGGCGGGTCATGGCCTCTTCGTAGCCCAGTAATAATGCCTCGTGGGAGGTGAAAAAAGATGCCTGCTGTAACTGCGGGATATTGTCGGTATCAAGGCCAACCACCCGCATGAAGTTGATCGCCTGGTCTATCTGACGAGCGACCTTGTCATACATCTGGCCCTGGGGAGAGCCCTTGACGAACTCGTTATTCCAGGCGTGAACCCTATCCAAGGCCGCATAACCGCCCCTGGTGAAGGCACGGAGGATATTCATGGTGGCGCAGGCAAGATGATAGCCCTTGACCATCCGCTGCGGGTCTGGGCGACGATCCTCAGGGGTAGCCTCAATGCCGTTAACCATGTCGCCACGGTAGCTGGGCAGCTCAACGCCATCCACCATCTCGGTATCAGACGAACGCGGCTTGGCGTATTGGCCAGCCATCCGCCCCACCTTCACCACCTGTTTGCCACCGGCATAACCCAGCACCACCGTCATCTGCAAGATGACCTTCAGCAACTCACGAACCGCCGGGGCCGTGCAACGACCAAAATCCTCGGCGCAATCACCACCCTGGAGGAGAAAAGCCTTCCCCTCAGCAGCCAAGGCCAATTGCTGTTTCAACGCCCGGATCTCACCGGCAAAGACCAATGGCGGCAAATCGGAAAGCTCCTGCACCGTTTGTTCGTGGACATCACGATCAGGCCAATTGGGTTGTTGAACAACAGGAAAATCACGCCAGCTGGTTTTATTCCAGACAGAAGAGTTGGCAGACATGGGAAGACTCCGATTTAAATAATGAGTTTTAGGTTTTAAGTTTTAGGTTTTAGGTATTTGGAGCACGGGATGCGATGGGAGAAGTTGGAGAATCGCCCCACCGCTTAAAACTTAAAACAGCTTTATCACCCCTCCGGCGCTTTGGGCAAAGCGCATGGAGAACCAGCGCAACAGACCTGCACGTCGTAGGCATTCAATATTCGTAACTCCCGTTCCCGTTTACTTTCCGGGTACGGGGAAAAATCCAAAAATTTCGCCATGGCCTCAATATCTTCCCGGAGGGGGATTGCGGCCATGCCATTACCCAGCACGGTGCCGGTGAGGGTGTCGATAAACTCGGCATCTTTACCGTTGGTAATCAACACCAAAGGGATGCGCTGCCCCGGATCAAGAACGTGGGCGGCAGCAATGGCTGCACGCTCACGGGTCACCAATGAACCTGGCCCGTAACGAATCGCCAATAACCGACGACCATCAATCTTCACCACCAGATCAATCTTTGAAACCACAAACTGTTTGGCAAAGAGGGTCTCAATTTTCAAACGCGGCTCAAGATCTTCCTTGGCATAGCCCTTTTCCTCCACCAGTAGGCGGGCAAGCTCCTGCCGGACGCGCTCATCATCAGTATCGACAAGCTCCTCGCCGGTAACAAAATCACGACAATTACCATAGATAAAATGATGCAAGGGGATATCAGCCACGCGCCCACCCTCCTCTCTGCCGGGCTTACCAAAAGCAAGAGGGAGCCCGAAAGCCCCCTCTTACAAAACTAAAACTGCCTGTCATTCGTCATTGTAGCCTCCCAACGAAACAATCAAAGTAATTGATCGCAGGGTGCTGCAGGTGCGCGGAAGAGGTATGCGAGCAATAGCCCCTCTATGCGAGCATGCCGATGACAAAGCAGATGCGGTGCCATGCGGTCAATTCCTATAATTCGAGCCAGGACTCGGAGAAGAGCGTTTCACCGGTGAGACACTTGTAAGTCTTGTAATGCTCAAGGGCGATCCCGGAGAGGGTAGAAGGATCGACATCGTTGCCGTCCATCATGCCGTGGATCAGGTCCACATGCTCTTGACGCTCGCCCTTGCAGATGGCCATCAACTCAGTGTCGTAAGAATTAACGATGGCAGTGGAGAGGCCGTAGTACATGAGCATAATCAGGTAGGTACGATCAAGGTGCTTGCGCAGATGCTCGGCAACACCGTTGGAAACATTGGAGAGGCCGATGGTGGAACCAGCGCCGGGGGCGATGTCCTGAATCATGGCCAAGAACTCAAAAGCAGAGTTGATCTGATCGGTACCCAAGGTGATGGGGGTGGCGATGGGATCAAAGAGCATCTTCTCGTTGGGGATTCCAGCCTCGGCCAGAGCCATCATCAAGTCAACAGCCATGGCGGCGCGCTCGTTGGAGTCACGGGGCATGCCGTCAGGTCCCCAGAGGAGGGCAACCACGTTACAACCAGCCTCGGCAGCAACCGGGATCAGTTTTTCCATCCGCTCAGGCTGGGCGGAGATGGAGTTCATGATTGCATCGGCTTTATTTTTAACTACCTTGAAACCGGCCTCCATGGCATCGGTGTTGGTGGTATCAAGACAGAGGGGAGTATCGCTGGCAGCCTCAACGGTCTCAACCATCCAAGGCATCAACTCGGTGCCGTCCTTGCGGGCAGGTCCGATGTTGAGGTCAAGGTAAGCGGCGCCAGCGGCGGACTCTTCCTTGGCCATTTCCTGTACCGGGCCCGCGATCCGCTCTTTCATCGCGTTACCGCTGCGGGTACCCATGATATTGATGCTCTCAGCAATTCCCAAGATAGTGTTACCCATCGATTCTCTCCTTAAAATGTTGGTTATTCAATACGAAAAAGACTCGTTAACAGTCGTGTTTGCCATTCTGCCTCTGTTCATTGGACGACGAACAGTAACCTGTGAAAATAGCGTCAAAAAAGAATGATGTCAACCTTGTTGGTCAGGTAAAAGTTTTTTTTGAGTTGTTGGCCGGATCAGTCCTTGCTCCCGGCAAGATTTTAACCCCTTGTAATGATGCTTTTTCTGCCGTATGAATCCCTTTCCCAACCCAAGAACTCAGACCCAGGATCTCCACCATTTTTTGCCTAAGAAACGTAAGCCGTCAACCATTGTCTGCCAACCAACCTCACTGGCCTCTGCCGGGGCAATACTCATAACCATTTCAGGATCGTGGAGAAAATGATTATGCCACGCAGCCTGCCGCGCCCGGTGGCAATAGTCAAGGCCAGCGTATCGTTCACCATAGGACTCATCTAACCAACCGATATCATCAAGAACTTCCCGGCGAAAAAGGAGGAACAGATCAGATAACCATTGCACCTCACGACTGGAAGCTCGATCCCAGTCAGTGAGAAAATGACGCCGCCAGAGGGATTTTACCAACCAGCCCTTCTGTAAAGATAAACAATCCAGCAACAAGAAAGCGGGAAGAGAAAGAAATCGCCGCACAGAGCCCGCCACCAACCCGGAAGGAAGAACCAACCTGGGCCCCACCACGCCCACATCCGGCACATCCTCCATAAAATCCAGCAGCCGTTCCAAAGCACCAGGCGTACAGACAACACCCTCGTTCACCAGAGCCAGGTAACGACCGGTGGCAAACCGTAAGGCCCGGTTATAGAGAACCGCATCGGCCACCGCCAAATCTTCTTCCGCAAAGACCAGCGCCTCGGCAAACTCCTGCCCCAGTTGGTCGGCAAGAGCGTTATCCGCCACCAGAACAATGACCTGGAGATCCACATAGCCGGGGGCATCGAACAGGACGTGCAGGAAACCGGTAATGGTCTCGCCGCCTTGCCGGGCAATCACGCAGATCGAAAGATCGGGTAGAATTTCCATGCTCGCTAGTGTCTGTCCATAAATGAGGATTTTTGTTCGAGATCAAGGCATGCGAAAAAAAATAAGCGCAGGCATATGTTTGATATTCCGAGCATTATTTTTTGAACATAACGCAGAGATCGGGCAAAAAGACCATTTATGGACAGACACTCGCTAGGCCGTTATCCCGTGATCCGCGCCCTATTCCGCCAGCTTCTCGGCAACAGTGGGAAAGAGGCTCATATCGGTGTGGGGGAGGAAAAGAGCCGCCATATAATGGCTCATGAACTCGCTATTTTCGCTGAGCTCCATGTTAGTCATCAGGCTGCTCACCGCTGTCCGCTCCCGGAAGCGATTATTATCGGTAAGGCTGATCTGGCAGCCCAGCATGGAACCATTGCCGAGATAGTAAAATTTATCGCGATCAATGTCCGGCAACAGACCGATGCAGATGGCCCGCTCAAGATCGATATAGGCCCCGAAGTTCCCGGCCAGAATTACCCGATCAAGATCAGCAAAGGTCATTCCCACCGACTCCAGCAAGGTTTGGTAGCCCGCGTACATAGCTCCCTTGGCCCGGGTCAGGTTGTCGAGATCCACCTCGGTGATGACGATATCCTCGCCAACCATGGCGTCCTTACCCCAAACCAGCACATACTCGTAGCCATCCTCGCTGGCACGAAGGCGGGCATGATCAAGCTTACGATCAAACTTACCTTGCTGATCAATAACCTTGGCCTCCAGCAACTCGGAAACGATACTGATCAAGCCGGAACCGCATATCCCCCGAGGTTTACCCTGCTCGATGGTGACGATCATCGGCTCTAGGGTTTCGTGGTGAATATGGAAGTTTTCAATGGCCCCGCCGCTGGCCCGCATCCCATGTTTGATGCCGCCGCCCTCAAAGGCCGGCCCGGCAGAACAGGCCGCGCATACCATCCAATCCTCATTGCCGATGACGATCTCGCCATTGGTGCCGATATCGATGAAGAGGGTCACCTCCGGGCTCTGATGCATCCGGCAGGCATGCACCCCGGCAGTGATATCGCCGCCCACATAGCTTGCCACCGACGGATAGAGGTAGAGACGCACCGAAGGATGGGCCAGAACCCCCAGGGCTGCAGCCCTGGTGAGGGGAAACTGGTTACAAGTGGGCACATAAGGCGATTCACGCAAGTATTTGGGATCCAGGGCCAGAAGGAGATGACTCATGATGGTGTTCCCGGCGGTCATGATATAGCTGATATCACTGGGGCTGATGATCATGGTCTTGCAAACCGTTTCGATAACCTGATTGATGGTGCGCACCACTCGTTCCTGCAAGGTTTTTAAGCCGCCAGGGCGCTGGGAATAGATGATCCGGGAGATAACATCCTCGCCATAGCTGATCTGCTCGTTATAGGCCGAGGCATCGGCCAGAACCTTGCCGTTATTGAGGTCAATGAGCACCCCGCAAACGGTGGTGGTGCCAATATCCAGGGCCAAACCATACAAGCGGTCGGTGGTGTTGCCTGGCTCCACGGCAATGATCCGATCCGGCTCCTCGGCCCGTTTGCCGCGCAAGAGGATAACCGTCACCTCCCAGTTGGACTCGCGCAGGGTAAAGGGCAATTCCTGCAAGAGCTGGGGATGATCAAAGGTGGGCTCAGCGCACTCGTAACACCCCTTCTTAATCGCCCGCAGTAACCGGTGCAAATCCGGGACATTATCATCCATGGTGGGGGGATCGAGTTTGAGGAACCGTTTTTCCACCGGCGGATCCACCTTCCAGTCTCCGGTGAGGGATTCAAGGGATCGAGCCGAGATCGCCCGGGTGGTCTTGGGCTTCCGAGAAAGAGGTTTGCCATCGGCCCCCTTGATCTCGGGAATGGAAACCACCAAATCAGAGACAATCTCAGATTTACAGGCCAGCCGGAAACCAGCTTCATGATCAGCACTGCGGAGGTTCGCTTTTTCAGCAATAACCTCGCCTTCCTCTATCTTCACCTTGCACTTGCCACAAACGCCATCGCCGCCGCAATAAGCATTTATATAGATACCAGCCTTGGCCGCAGCGGTAAGGAGGTTTTCCCCCTTATCCACTTCAATCTTGACATTGTCCGGCTGAAAATGGACGGTTTTCTTCATCACGCTTCTACTCCTTCAATGGGACCCGTAGCCCTGCGATTACCACGCAAAAGAAACGGCAAGGATCATTCCCGCCGCTGTTTCATAAACTTACCAAGGATAGCAGGAAGCACGCCCTTGTCAAGGAGACAGATGCCGGGATCCAGGCCCCTCCGACTGAGCCGCCTCCTCGCCCTGACAAATGTTCAACCCAAACAATAAGGAGATTTTCTTTGCCTCGTTCCTGACACTGTAGTAAAATTTTTTACATTTCCAGAAGTTAACATTTTCTTCTCCTGGGTTTCTTTCTCCACTACCCCCACAGTCGCTAGGAGTTTCCCCATGTATGATGATACAAAACCACTGGTCGACAATGACAAAAAAACAGGCCTGATCGGCAAATTTTGCAAACTGATCGGCAGTCTGCTGATCTTGCTCATCGTCCTGGTGCTGGCCTCGTCGATCTTTATCCGCTTCTACCTCACCGATGCGCGCCTCAAAGAATTAATTCTTCCCCCCACCGAAGCCGCCTTGGGAAGAAGCGTGGCCGTGGGCAGTATTGACGTGGGCCTCTTCAGCGGCATCACCATTAACAATCTAATCATCAAAGAAGCGGATAAGAGCAGCGACTTTCTTGCCATGAACAGGTTTGTGCTCCACTACGATCTCTTTCCCCTTCTACAAAAGAAACTGGTTATCTCCGAGGTTGTTGTTGATCAACCATCCTGCCGGATAACCCGAGACCAAACCGGCCATTTCAACTTCGAATCCCTTGCCATCCTGGCCGACAAACCGGCGCCAGCAAAGGAACCTGCCTCCACCCCGACATCCCCAACCTCACTGCCCCTGGCTCTTACCGTTGACCGCATCACCATCAACAAGGCCCATATCTCAGTTCATGATGCCATGCAGGAGCTACCCGAAATCGACGCCACCGCCACTGCCGACATCACCGTTGCCATGGGCGCCAACCTCGCTGACTTAAAATTTAAGGGCGATTTCGATTTTACTGCCGACATCAGCCATGGCCAGATCAAACCAAAACTACAGGGCAAGGGCTCTTTTGATAACCGCAGGGCAACCTGTAAACTCTTGATCGATATCGACCAACAACACCTGAACATCGTCGCCAAGGCCAAAAATCTTCTCGCCAAACCGCTTCCCCCACTGCAATTGGATATCAGCAGCGACAAATTGAATATCGATCAACTGCTGGCTCTGGCCGAAAAACTGCCACCGACCTCCAACCCGCAAAAAACAGGGGCAAAACAAACCACAAAGAAAGACACCCCCATCGCCGCTGCTCTGCCTCCAGGGCTGGACCTTACCGGCTCAATCAAGGTTGACGAAATCCTCTACCAAAAATTGACCGTAGATGATTTAGCGCTGGCTTACACCCTCAAGAACGGTGTTGCCGATGTAAGCAACCTCTCTTTCAAAACAGCGGGCGGCAAATTTGTCGGCAAGACACAAATCGATCTCACCAAGAGCAACCCGGCCTACCACGGGACGCTAGACATCGCCGCTCTGCAGATCCAGGAGCTACTTGCCAGCCTGGTTAGCCCCCAGGCCAATATTCTCTCCGGCGGCATGGCCGCTGGTCTGAAATTTTCCGGCACCGGTCTCTCTGCCGACTTGCTAAAAAAACACCTCAATCTTGATGCCACCTACGGGATGCAGGGAGCAAAAATAAGCGAAACACCCATCAGCACAACCTTGGCCAATGTTCTTAAACTTGAACAACTGCGCAATCTGACCCTCAATAATGTCGACGGCAATCTGCATCTAAGGAAGGGTCAACTCCAGCTTCGCTCTCTGCTCAAGGGTGCCGGGATCAAGGTGCAAACAGATGGCAACGTTGATATCAATGACGGCAAACTTGACCTGCCCCTTAGCTTTGAATTTTCCGGCGCGGTGGCCAAACAACTCCAAGAGAAGGCCTCGTTCCTTAAGTATCTGGCCGACAAGAACGGTGCCACCACCCTCAACCTGAAACTAACCGGCACCACTAATTCACCCCGAGCCATTTTGAATCAGGCGGCAGTTGAAAAACAAATCAAAGAAAAGGCGTTAAAAGAAATCGGCAAGCAACTGCTTGGCAATCAATCCGGCGGGGGTGAGAAAAAACCAGCCGAGCAGGCTCAGAAACTTTTTAAAGGCTTTTTCGGGAACTGATCATGACCGCAGAATCTCCACAATTTTTCGCCAGCAAGAAAGAGCCGTTCCTCGCCTGGCTGTGGCGTAAGCCCTGCCGTGACGAGACCACGATGACGCAGAAGCTGCGAACCACCTGCCGGATCATCGCCATCTTTATCCGCGAATTTATCCAAGACGCCATTCCCCTCCGAGCCAGCGCCCTGACCTTCACCATCATCCTCTCCATGGTGCCGATGCTGGCGCTCTCCACTGCGGTTCTAAAAGGATTGGGAGCAGGGGACCAGATGCGAGCCGCCGCTTATCAGTTCATCGACACCCTGGACGCGCCTGAGGATCTATCGCCAGAAATATCCGTACCGCCACCCAACTCGGCTGAGAACGAAGAAAGCCAACCCAAATCCCTAACCAGCCACCTAAAAAAGGCCACGGACACCATTTTCGACTATGTGGACAAGACCAACTTCGCCACCCTGGGTATCTTCGGCATCGCCGGCCTCTTCATCACCGTGATTTCGGTGCTCGGCACCATCGAACAGGCGATGAACGCGGTCTGGCAGGCAAAAAGCGGTCGCTCCATGGGGCGGCGGATTATGGATTACCTGGCCCTGATGCTCCTCCTGCCCCTGTCCGTCAATATCGGCGTGGCAGCCATGGCCGCCCTGCAAAGCAAAACCACCCTTGATATCCTCCAACATGTCTTCCCTATGGCCTGGGGTGGCCCGCTGCTGGTGCGATTGTTGAGTTATTCTTTTTTGGTCATGACCCTGTTGATCCTCTACCGTTTTCTGCCCAACAGTCGGGTGCCACTATTCCCAGCCCTCATCGGCGCCCTGGTCGGGGCGGTGGGCTGGCTCTTCATTCAATCGCTCTTTATCAGCCTGCAAATCGGGGTCGCAAAATACAACGCCATCTATGGCTCCTTCGCCACCCTGCCGCTCTTCTTCCTCTGGATCTATATCGGCTGGATGGTCTTTCTCTCAGGGGCCGAGGTCGCCTTTGCAGTTAATGTCCGCCACCGCTACCAGCCAAAGGGAAGCAATGCCCACATTTCCCCGCGCATGGAACTGGCTTTGGCCTTCGATCTAATGGGGATTCTTTTTTCGGATTTCAACAACCGCACGGTTTCCAGCCTGGACAGCCTCATACAACGACTGGATTATCCGGATCAGACCATCATCTCCCTCCTGCACAAACTTATCGAAGCCGGTCTGGTACGATTGGCTGAAGGAGAAGAGACCTCCTACCTGCCCGCCACCCCGGCGGAACAAATTCCGGTCATCGAGGTGCTGGATGTTATTTTCGGGAAAACACAGCCGGAAAGCAGGGGCGGTGAACTCTCAGAAAAAGCCCTGACCGGTGCCCGCGCCACCCTTGGCACCTTGGCCGCCGATAGCCTCGTCCAGCCAAGCGATGGCGTTGGTGAATAGTATTTATATTCTTTTTAGAAGTTACAGGTGATCATCTCGGCAATGATTTTGCAAAGGTTGAAGCCACTCATCCGGCGCTGTAGATGAGAAATTCAGAAATTACATGCTAAGCAGTTACGATTGACTCGTACCCTCTTCTCCGGCCCAAACCCGCCGCTCCTCCTCGAAATCAGCAAATTGAATGGCGGTGCGACGAAAGCTTTCTTTGATTTCCAGGAAAGCGCTAACCAGCACAGGGTCGAAATGATTACCGCTCCCCTCGCTGATGATGGCCACCGCCTTACTATGCGGAAAGGGCGGCTTGTAAACCCTTTTCGAGATCAGGGCGTCGTAAACATCGGCGATGGCCATCAAGCGCCCGGAAAGGGGGATCTTTTCTCCTTTCAGGCCCAGCGGGTAACCGCTGCCGTCCCATTTTTCGTGGTGGCTGTAGGCAATCTCCATAGCGTAGCCGAGAAAGGAGTTTTCTCCCAACTCCTCCACCCCGACGGCCAGCGCATCCCGTCCGTAGGTGGTGTGTTTCTTGATCTCCTCGAATTCGTCGTTGGTGAGTTTACCGGGTTTCAGGAGGATGGCGTCCGGCACCCCCACCTTGCCCACGTCATGGAGGGGGGCCGACTTGTAGAGCAGTTCGATGGCACGAACAGGCAACTCAGCGGTAAAACGCGGTTGTTCGGCAAGCTTTTCAGCCAGAAGGCGCACATAGGTCTGGGTGCGGCGGATATGGCCACCGGTTTCCGGGTCGCGAGTTTCCGCCAGGTTGGCCAGGGTAAAAATGGTCACATCGCGCGTAAGAACTAGCTCACGGGTTCTTGCCGCGACCAATTCCTCAAGGCGATCCCGGTGCTGCTTGAGTTCAAGATGATTGGCCACCCGTACTTTGACCAGATCCGGCTGAAAGGGCTTGGTGATGTAATCCAACGCCCCAAGAGCAAGCCCCTTGGATTCTTCTTCATGACCACCAAGGGCGGTGACAAAGAGTACCGGAATGTCGGCAGTGGCCGGATCAGCCTTCAGCCTTCGGCACACCTCGTAGCCATCCATCTTCGGCATCATCACATCGAGAAGAATCAAATCCGGTCGCGGCTCCTGGCTGGCCAGAGCCAAAGCCTTGGCCCCATCCTTGGCAGCGACAATGGCATACTCGCCAGCTAGCACCCCCATCAAAACATCGATATTCTCTGCCACATCGTCGGCAATGAGAATTTTCGCCTTGCCCATTTCTATCACTCCTCACTCAATCGAGAGAAAACTCTGCCGCAGGCAAGCGTACCGTAATCCGGGTGCCATCAGCGTCACTGCTCTCCATCTTTATTTCTCCCGCCATGGTCGCCGCTATCAACCGCGCCGAATAGGTGCCGAGCCCAGTGCCACCCTTCTTGCCGGCGGTGCTGTATTTTTCGAAAAAGGTCGCCCGCATGGCTTCCGGCACCGCGCCGGAATTCGAAATGCAAATCTCACCGCACTCTCCGTCACCGGTACACTCAATCTTTACCTCTGCACCAGCCGGGGAGGCCTCAATGGCATTTTTGATCAGGTTGGCAAGCATGGAATAACAGAGCAACTGGTCCCCAGCGACCATCACCTCTTGCCCCTGCCGGGCGATGGCAACATGCTTTTTCGCTGCCAGAGTGGAAAGATCCTCCGCAGCTTGCGCTGCCGCCGCGGTCAGAGCCATGGCCACCGGCTGGTAATCATAGGTGCCGCTTTCCATCTTGAAAAGATCCAGCGAACGGTTAATCATCTCCAACATTTTCAGTCCTGATTCATGGATAAATTCTACATATTGACGATGCTTTTCGGTGAGATCCGGGGAGGAGCGCATCATGCTGGTGAAACCGATCACCGGATTGAGCGGCCCCTTGAGGTCATGGCGCATGATCTGATCCACATCCTCACGGAGTTCAGCCGCGGCAGTGAGTTCCATCACCTGCGCGGCCAGTTGCCGTTGGGCTCGGGCCAGATTGAGATGAGTGCGAATCCTGGCTCGCACCAGGGGTACGGAAATGGGCTTCCGAACATAGTCCACTGCCCCCACCGTTAATCCCCGCAACTCGTTCTGCTCGTCAGCAAGGGCAGTCAGAAAGATCACCGGGATCTCACGGGTGGCCGGATCCGCCTGCATGCGTTCGCAGACCTGATAGCCATCCATCCCCGGCATCATCACATCGAGCAAGACGATGTCGGGCGGGTTGACTCCCTGCACGATACTGAGCGCCTTTTCGCCGTCACGCGCCGCCACGACGGCATAGCGATCACACAAAGCGGCCATCAAAATATCAAGATTTTCCGGGGTATCATCAACGATGAGCACTTTATCCCGTTTCTGGGTCTGGTTCATACCTACTCCGAATCAATATTTAACAACGCAGTTGTATGGCTGATCACCAAGGCCGCCGCATCGGTATCATACTCCGACAGCGCCGTCGCCAGTTTCTGCCACTCCGGCCAGAGCGGGGTCTCCACCAAGAGTTGCTCCAATTCATCAAGACATTGTTGCGCCGCGCCCAAATCACTCTCCAGCAACAATTCCAGTCGCTGCAGTTTCTCTGTCACCGCCGGTGAATCCACTTCCCGAGATGATCCGCCACTCCCTTTTTCTTCCATCCGGGCCTGCTGAACCGCCAAACCTTGCAAACCACCAAGCACTTCCTCGAACAGAGCACTAAACCGCGACATGGCTTCAGAGGGTGGCTCTTTCTCCTGCAACCGCTGCTCAAGGTCTCCGGCGGCATCAAATAATGCCCTTGCCCCCAGATTACCAGCCACCCCCTTCACCGCATGCACCATCTCCCGCGCCTTCTCCCACTCTTCTTCGGCAATGGTGGCGGTGATTCCAGCAGCAGTATCACGATTCCCGGTAACGAAACGAACCAACAGACGCCGATACAAATCCGTATTGCCGCCCACCCGCCGCAACCCCGTGCTCACATCGATGCCGGGCAGATGTTGCGGCAGTTCCGTGCCAACCACGTCCGGCCGCACCACTGCTGTGGATTCCGGTTCCGTTTCGCGGGGGGCAAGCCAGCGCCCCAGGGCACCATACAAATCATCCACCTCGATGGGTTTGGCCAGATGATCGTTCATCCCCGCTTCCAGACAGAGCTCACGATCACCGCTCATGGCATGAGCGGTCATGGCGACGATGGGCAACTGCTGCCATTGCTCATGTTGACGAATCCGCCGGGTCGCTTCGTAGCCGCCCATCTCCGGCATCTGAAGATCCATCAAGACCAGATCGAAGGTCTCCTCCTCCAGGATCGCCAACGCCTCGATGCCGTTCCCCGCCACCCGGACCGACATCCCGACATCTTGAAGAAGTTCCTGGGCAATCTCCTGATTGATATCGTTATCTTCCACCAACAAGATTCGGGCTCCCTGGCGTTTTTTGAGTTCATCTGACAACGGCGACGAACTTTCACTGCCGGTGTGATGAGGGCGGGCCACACCATCGCCAACCAGGTAGTCAACCAGATCAGAGGGAGTAACCGGTTTTTGCATCACAAACTCAAATCCTGCTTCAGCCGCTTTTTGCCGCAGTTCCTCGGTGGCGTGGGCGGTGACCATCACCAACCGCGGCAACGGCTGTAGATGTAGGCGCTCCCGAAGCATGACGGCCAACTCCAGGCCGTTCAGCTCCGGCATTTGCAAGTCAGTAAAGATCAGGTCAAAGGGGGCGTGGTCACTTACGCCTTCCTCAAGCAAACGCAACGCCTCCCGGCCATTGGCCGCCGTTGTCGTCTTAACCCCACAGGCGGTCAACATATGGCTGAAGATTTCCCGGGCTGGCCCATTATCCTCAACCACCAGCGCCCGCTTCTCCTGCATGTTGACGGCACCGGCAAAGCCCTGCCCGGAGTCGGCCAACTTGAAAGCAAGGGCAAAGGAAAAAATACTGCCCTTGCCCGCTTCACTGCTGACCTGCAACTCAGCCTTGCCCATCAGCTGCAGAATGTTACAGGAGATGGCAAGCCCCAGGCCGGTACCCCCGAACCTGCGGGAGATGGAGGCATCCGCCTGATGAAACGGCTCAAAGAGACGCACCTGCTCTTCAGGGGTCATGCCGATACCGGTATCCTGGACGGAAAACTCCACCCGAACCTGATCCGCTTCCCTGGAAACTTCCCGCACCGCCAGCACCACCTCGCCCTGCTCGGTAAACTTGACGGCGTTGCCCGTCAGATTATTGAGCACCTGCCGCAACCGCATGGAGTCACCGATCAGCTCGCAGGGGACGTCCGGGCCAAGATCCACCAGAAACTCCAGATTCTTGCCACCGAGCCCCGGAGTGATGACCCCGGCCACATCGGACAACACCTCAACCAGGGAAAACGGCGTCGGTTCAATGAGCATCTTGCCCGACTCGATCTTGGAGAAATCAAGAATGTCGTTGATGGTATGGAGAAGCTGGCGACCGGCCCGCATTACCTTTTCCATGTAATCGCGAGGCCGCCCCTGAAGATCTGTCTGCAGGACCAGCCGGCTAAGGTTGATGATCGCATTCATCGGCGTCCTGATCTCGTGGCTCATGTTGGCGAGAAATTCTGCCTTGAGCCGGGTCGCCGCCTCTGCCTGCGCCTTGGCTTCAAGGAGTTTCTGCTCAACCTCCTTGCGCTTGCTGATATTCTTGAAATAGCCGAAATGGCAGATTTTGCCCTTATAAGTGGTCAGGTTCAGGGAAACCTCCACCGGCACCAGTTCGCCGCCCTTGACCCGGTGCAAGGTTTCGATAACCAGGCCCGGATGAGCCTTCATCTCCGCCAGGTGGGCATCCAGATCATCAATGGCGAAATTGGGATCCCAGTCCGGGATGCGCCAAGTGAGGATCTCTTCGCGCGGGGCCCCAAAATGGTTGACCGCAGCTTCGTTGACATAGGCCATCCGAAAGCCATCCTCGATATCGATGAGGAAGACGGGATCGGCGGTTTTCTCGATCATCAGCCGATACAGTTCCAGATCCTCCCTGGCCTTTTCCTGCTCGGTGATGTCGTGCACTACCCCCATCATTCGCAGCGGTTCGCCGTTCTCGTCACGAACAATCAGGCCGCGCTCCTCCACAACCCGCTCCGCACCATCCTCCCGCAGCAACCGATATTCAACCGCATATTTTGCATCGGGAGTCCGCAAGGCATGGTCTAACGCCTCTTGCACCATTTCGCGATCTTCAGGATGGATTACGGCCAGAAAACGATCGTAATCGGCGGCAAAAAGTTGTGGTTGCCAGCCGAAAATCCGATAGATCTCATCGGACCAAGCCATGGTATTGGTTGCGATATCCCACTCCCAGTTGCCGAGATGGGCGATCTCCTGCGCCTGCTTCAAACTCGCTTCACTGGCGCGCAGCTTTGTTGTTTTCTGCTGAACCAGTTCTTCAAGATGAAGCCGGTATTGTTCGAGCTCCGCCGCCAGCGCCTTGCGTTCGGTGATATCCTCGCTAAGGATCAGGTAATGCGAGATGCGCCCGTCTGCTTGCCGCACCGGCGAGACCAACGCCTGATCGATGTACCCTCTGCCGTCCCGGCCCTGGTTGATCAACTCGCCGCGCCAAGTGCGGCCATCGGTCAGGGCCGTCCACATCTCTTCATAAATTTCGGTGGGAGTCTTGCCGGAGTAAAGAATGCGCGGACTCTTGCCAATGGCCTCCTCGGCCAGGTAACCGGTGGCTTTCACAAAGGCCTGATTGACATATTCGATCCGCCCGTCCAGATCGATGATGACAATACTGCTGGGGCTTTGCTCCACGGCCAGGGTTAGTTTGCGCAACTCTTCCTCGGCCAGATATCGCTCCTGAATGGCTTTGCGGAAGGCGAGCACCGCCAACGCCATCTCGCGAATCTCACAAAAACCAGTCCCCTGCAATCGCTCCATGGTGGGCAAAGCCGGCGGCATCCCGGTCTGTCGGGCCATCAACCGCAGGGCTCCGGCAACCGCGCTCAGCCGCAAGCTCAAAAACCGGCCCGACACCAATGCCAGCGCCAGCATCACCAGCAATCCCACCCCGCTCACCGTCAGCACCCAGAGGAAGACCCTTTCAAAGGCCGAGGCTGCAGCCTCACCGTGGGCAAGGGTCGCTTCGGAGATACGGGCAGAGATGGCCTGCCGACGTTTGATAAAATCAACAAAATATTCCTGAGCCTTGTCGATATAGTCTGCGGCGGTGGTGGGATCAATGGCGGCAATGTCGGTGGCCATCACCATGAAATTCCGGTAGTTTGCAAAATCCTCGACCATGATCAAGGCGTCATCACCACCCATTTCCGCCACATGCGGGTCCTTGGCCAGCGCCACGGTCCGTTCCCCCAGTTCCGCCAAACTGTCGACAATCTCCGAATGGATGCGATAAATCGCCCCTTCATCCAGCTCGCCAGCCGCCGCCCCCTTCAAACCACGCGCCGACAGCTGGTGCATGGCCGCCATCTGCTGCCCAAGATGGGCAACCTCGATGAGGATCTGCAAATCCTTGCGCTCTTCCGCGTAACGGGCTTGATTCTCTTCCCGCAACGAGTACAGCGACCAGACCGTGATCAAGGAACCGAGCATGGCGGCCAGAACCACCGGCAACAGAAAGAGAAGCAGAAAGGTTCGTCGTTTTCCCGAGGTCGCGTCGGCACAAACCTGGGGTCGGGAAGACGGGGTCAACTCAGGGGGAGAAACAGATTCCATAGCTATTGCACCAGTTCCGGCCACGAATCATGGAAAATCATGGCACATAATTAAAACTCTTGTCTCCAATGGGCAGCTCAGAGGAGTATCGTCCGATTGCGTCCATCTTCCTTCGCCTGATAAAGGGCGGTGTCAGCCCGTTTCAACAGGGTTTCTTGAGTGTCGCCGAAGGCTGAAACCGCAATGCCGACACTGATGGTTACCCGCACGGAGACCGATCCCTCCCGGATCTCCAGCTCTTCGATGGCCTGTCGGATGCGTTCGGCCAAGGCCACCAGGTCGCTGTCGGAGCTGCCGGTTGCCACCACGGCAAATTCCTCGCCGCCATATCTGCCGGCGACGTCATATTCCCGAAGCATCCCTTGCAGGGCACGGGCAACCCGCTGCAACACCAGATCGCCAAAGGGATGGCCGCAGGTATCATTGATATTCTTGAAATGATCAAGGTCGATCATCAAAAAACCGAGAACACTGCCGCCCCGGCGGGTTCGCTCAAACTCCTCACGGAACCTGGTCATCAGAAAACGACGATTACGGAGGCCAGTCAGTTCGTCGGTAATGGACTTCTCCTCGGCCTGCTGCCGCTCCTGAATAGCGGTACGAAAGGCAAGTACCGCCGCCGCCATCTCCTTGAACTCACCAAAACCACGGCGCTGCATTGTTTCCATCTCTGGCAGCGATGGTGGCATCCCGGTCTGAGCGGCCATCAGGTTCAGGGCGTCGGCAATGGCCGTCAGCCGCAGGCTCAAAAAACGTCCAGACGCCACCGCCAACGACAACATCAACACACAAACCACGCCGCTGATCACCAACACCAGGGCAATGGTCTCGGCAAGGGACAAGGCCCCTTGGTCAACATGCGCCAGGGCGGCATCGGAAATCCTGGCGCTAATCGTCTGCCGCCGTTTCACAAAATCGACGAAATGCTTATGCGCCTTATCGATATACCCGGTGGCCGTTAAAGGATCAATGGCGGCAATATCGGTGGCCATCACCACGAAGTTACGATAGTTGTCAAAATCCTCGACCATCAATCGCACATTATCGTCACCAGCCTCCAACACATGTGGCTGCTGGCTCAAGTCCCTGGTCCGTACCTCCAGTGCCGCCAGCATCTCAACGATCTCGGAGTGCAGGAGGTACAACGCCGCTTCGTCAAGCTCACCGGCCGCAGCCCCTTGCAAGCTGTGGGCCACCAATTGGTGGACAACCGCCATCTCCTCCCCCAGCTGCGAGGAGTCGATAAGGAGCCGCAAATCCTCGCGCTCATGCCGGTGACGATCCCGATTCTCCTCCCGCAACGAATAGAGCGACCAAGTGGCAACAAGACCGCCGAGCATGGAGACCAGCACCATGGGCAGGAGAAAAAGCAACAGAATACCCCGCCGACGCGCCTTTGCTGGCGAGGTAATACTGCCCCGACGGGAAGAAGAATCTTGATCCATCTTTTATGGCCCCAGTTCCGACCACTGGTCGGGAAAAATGGAGGCGACATACTCAAAGCCCTGATCACCCAGAGGCTTAAAAACAACAACAATGGCCTCCGGCTTGGGGAAATAGCCAATAACATCCATCAAATTAGGGGCATGGGCGACAATCACCCGGTTGCTACCAACCGGAACCGGCATGGAGAGCAGGCGGCGGGTATTGGCAATCCGGGGCACCTTTTCGGCCTTGGTCAGGTTGGAGGTGTACATCAGATACTGATCCACCTGGTACCTGCCAAAGGCCGCCTGGGCGGTGGCCTTGGTCCGGCACATGGGGCTTGCCAGCACCTCGCCCACCGGAATCCCGGCCTTCTTTATCGCCGCCCCGACCTGGGCCGCAATCTCCCGCCCCGCCTCGATCAGAGGCCGCTGGGTGGAACAATCGTTCAAGTCAACATTGGGCACCCGGTCCGGCTTAGAGGTGTCGGTGGGCCCGTGCCGCATATAAAGAACAAATCCACCGGCCTGTAACTGTTTAATGATCTCGCCGGTTGCCACTTTCACAGTAAAGGGCTTGTATTCAGCAGCACCAACCCCAGCAGGGGCCAACGCCATCATCACCACCACTGCCAACAACCATTTCAGCCATCTCTTCCCCATTACCCCTCGCCTCCGTAACTTCAGATGATTGGATTAAACCCGCCAGAAAACGCTATCTCTCAGCCAACAGACCTTCAGCACGAATACCTCGCACCAAAGCATACCGTTTAGACTATAAGCGAAAACGTTCTTTTTTTCACGTCACCTAAACGTTTGCTTACGAAGATGACGAGAGTAAGCCGTCTCTGCAACGTTCCAGGTCAGCCAGTGACGTTTCATCCCAGGCTCTCGCCCTTAAAATCCCGCAACACGGCAAGCACAATATCGATATCACTTTCAGTGTGACCAGCATTGATCTGGAAACGAATCTCCTCGTCGCCCCGGGGCACCACCGGAAACTTGATGCCAGTGGCAAGGATCTGGTGGGAGAAAAGAGAGGCCACCAATTGCGTGGTGCGAACGGTATCCCTGACCAGCAGCGGTACAATGGGGTGAGGGCCGGGCAGAAACTCAAGGCCAAGGGCGGTAAGACCTTTCTCAAACCGGATGGTCATCTCCCGCAGATGCGTTAGCAACCTCTGGCCCTCGCTACTATCCACAATATCGACAGCTCGCAAAGCGGCTGCCGCCTCAGCCGGAGTGATGGGGTTGGAGTAGATATAGAAAGGAGCGGTCTCGCGCAGATAGCGGATCACCGTTTCGCTGGCCACCAGATAACCGCCGTTAACCCCGAAGGCCTTGCCCAAGGTGCCGAACAGGATATCAGCAGTGGCACCGCAATATTCCTCAACCCCGCGACCGGTGGGGCCGAAAACGCCCACCCCGTGGGAATCGTCAACCACGGTGATGATCCCCTGTGGAAAACGGTCTTCATACCGTTGGCAGATTGCGGTCAGTTGATCCAGCGCCACATGATCGCCTCGCATACTGAAGATGCCATCGGTGACCACCAGTACCCGTTTGGCCCGACCAATTAATTCCTGGAGATGAACTTCCAGATCAGCCATGTCGTTGTGGCCATATACACTTTTGGCAACTGGCCTGGCCAGACGAATGGCGTTGATGATGCAGTTATGATTAAGAGCGTCGCTGAGCACCGCTGTTTCATCATCGATCAGTTGGGGCAGGACGCCCATCACTGTAGCGTAGGCAGCGCTGAACAACATAGCCGACCCCCGATGATGAAAACGGGCCAGCCGCGCCTCCAGTTCCAGATGCGGGGCATGGGTGCCACTGATGAACCGCACTGCCCCCGGCCCAGCCCCGAAGAGTCGCACCGCCTCTTCTTCGGCAGCCATCACCTCCGGGTGGAGGCTAAGACCGAGATAGGAGTTGGAGTTCATCCGCAGAAACTCCTTCTTTCCCTCTCCGGCCAGCAGATAACGAGGCCCAAAGGTGTTGTTGCCCGACTTTATGCCGCAGATCACCTGCTCATTGCCCTTAACCGTCCCCTGAGCTTCCAGCTCGGCCAATTTATCCTGCAAAATCGACTCAATTCCGGTCACCGCCATGGTTTCTCCTCCCTTATTGCAACTCCGACCCTAGTATCGCGTCAAGGATGAAATGCCGCAAAGTTAACGTGACCCAAGTCTTTCAGACAGCTTTCTCAGCATGATAGCCACCGTCGCTTCGAGATCATAGGCGGGTCGCCAGCCCCACTCGGCGCGGGCAGCCCCATCGTCCATGCGATTAGGCCAGGAATCGGCGATGGCCTGCCGCACCGGATCCACATCATACTCAATGCTGAAATCAGGGATATGCGCCCTAATCGCCTGAGCCAAAATCTCCGGGCTGAAACTCATGGCGGTAAGGTTATAGGCGTTTCGATGCTTAAGCCGGTCAGGCTCGACGGCCATCAACTCCACCGCCGCCCGCAGGGCATCGTCCATATACATCATATCAAGGGCGGTATCAGCTGCCAGGGGGCAGCAATAGGATTCGCCACGAAGGGCCGCATAAAAGATTTCCACCGCATAATCGGTGGTGCCGCCGCCGGGTAATGCTTGATGAGAGATAAGACCGGGATAGCGAACGCCTCGGGCATCGACCCCGTAATGATGGTGGTAATAATCACAGAGCAGTTCGCCGGAAAGCTTGGCAATCCCGTAGATGGTTTGCGGTCGCTGCACTGTAACCTGCGGGGTATTGTCAAGGGGCGAACCGGGGCCAAAGGCAGCAATGGAGCTGGGAAAAAAGACTGCGCAGCCGTGGGTGCGAGACACCTCTAAAACATTGTAGAGGCCGTTCATGTTTACATCCCAGGCCAGTTGCGGATTATCCTCACCCACTGCCGAAAGCACCCCGGCGAGATGGTAGATGGTGTCGACATGGTACCGGGAGACCAACTCCGCGAGAGTGACCGAATCCCGGACATCCAACCCCGCAAAAGGACCGACCTCCCAAATCTCCCCCCCCGGTTTTTTACGATGGCCGGTGGCCACCACCCGCTCATTCCCATAGCGAGCCCGCAAAAAGGGGATCAGCTCGGTGCCGATCTGACCGGTGCCGCCAGTTACCAAAATATTACTCATCCGCTTCCTCTGCTTATATACCTGCCGCTTCGGCATGGATCTTTAATTGAGGGTATCCCGGTGGATCACTAAAAGCCAACCTTATTGTCCTCGCCCGAGCCGTCCCCAACACCCTATCAATGTGGCATTGGCGCTGGCGCCAGAACCTGCCCAGCAGAAAATATGATTGCTAAAGATCGCGGGGTACTGTATGGTCTGGACATTCTTAAATTTCCTGCTCGTACTTTTGTACGTGCTGCACCATGCTTCCTTCCCGCCCGCGTTCTTCATTATCAAGACGCCACAGGCTGGAATAGTCTGTGAGTGACCTTAGCATCACCACTCAAAGCAGTAACCACACAGAGATTTGTTAAGAACACCGCCTCATCTAAATTAGATCGGCGGCTTACGTTTTTTTGCGCCCGCCATCAGGCTTTCCGTTATTTCGGCCCCTGAGGAGCGGTGACGCACAACACCATCATGCCCGGCAGCGGTGCGGAATAATCCGCAAGCGCCACGGCAACTAAGGAGTATCAATGCAATTCGATTCATTTAACCTGAAACCTGAGATCACCAAGGGCATCACCGCCTGCGGTTACACCACCCCCACCCCGATCCAGGAGCAAACCTTGGCAGCAGGCCTTGCCGGTCGCGACATCCTGGGCTTGGCCCAAACCGGCACCGGCAAAACCGCCGCTTTCCTGATCCCCATCCTGCAACGTTTGCAAGACGGGCCTCGTGGCCACGTCCGCGCCCTGATCGTCGCTCCCACCCGTGAGCTTGCCGAGCAGATCAACGAAGCAGCCATGGAACTGGGCCGTGCCACCAACCTGCGCACCGTTTCTATTTATGGCGGCGTGAGCAAGGGTGGCCAGTTACAGAAGGTACGAAGAGGCGCCGAGATCGTCATCGCCTGCCCCGGTCGGCTGCTGGACTACCTCGATTCCAAGGATATGAAGATCGACAAGGTTGAGATGCTGGTCTTGGACGAAGCTGACCAGATGTTCGACATGGGCTTTCTCCCCGCCATCCGGCGGATTATGAAATACCTGCCCAGCCAGCGCCAGACCATGTTCTTCTCGGCCACCATGCCCCAGGATATCCGGGTTTTGGCCAACAACATCCTCATCGACCCGGTTACGGTACAGATTGCCCACCAGAAACCGGCTGAGACCATCAGCCAAGCTCTTTACCCGGTGGCCAAGCACCTGAAGCCCTCGTTGCTGCTGGAGCTCATGCAACAGACCGACACCAGCGGTCGCACCCTGATCTTCACCCGCACCAAACACGGGGCGAAAGGGTTGGCCTTGAAACTTGAAAAAGCTGGCCACGATGCGGCGGCCTTGCAGGGTAACCTGTCGCAGAACCGTCGTCGCGAGGTGATGAACAACTTCCGTACCGGCAAGGTTCGGGTACTGGTTGCCACCGACATTGCTGCCCGTGGCATCGATGTTGCCGATATCGCCCACGTGATCAACTTCGACATGCCGGAGACCCCGGAAGCTTACGTACATCGCATCGGTCGTACCGGTCGGGCCGAAAAAAGCGGCCAAGCATTCAGCTTCGCCAGCCGCGAAGAAAGCTCCCAGGTCCGGGCCATCGAAAGACTGATCGGCAAAGAAATAGAGAAGCGCGAGCTGGAAGGATTCGACTACGCGGTTCCTGCCCCCAAGGGCAACAACAACCGCCCGCAAAGACGAACCGGTGGTCGCCCGGGAGCAAAACCCCAAGGACAAGGACGCCCTTCTTCTTCCCGGCCCGGCTCAAGCAGCAGGCCACAGCCCAAGGGTAACCGCAGCGGTGGTCGCAGTCGCGCCGCCACTGGCGCCAACACCTTCGGCCTCTCACCGCAGAGAAAATCAGGCAACACCGCCCGCCGCACTTCCTCTGGCAATCGGTAACCTGACCGCCTGACCTTGGCCTTTTAGCGGACCAAGCAGTCTGAAACGCCCCTGTAGCCATTTTGGCTCAGGGGCGTTTTTTTGTTTCACCGACTCGCAAGCAACAACTACCCACCCACAAAAAAAACCGCCCATGGAGCCTAATCAAGCTCAGGGGCGGTTCATGTGCTCGGCAAACAATCTTTTCTTAAACATTTTTTGCAGGGCTAGTCTGGAATTATTGGGGGTTAGCAAACGACCACAGGCCCCCACTGAGGCCTTTTTCTCATTTCACCATCCCAAACCCAACTGCCCAGAGGAAAAACCGCTCTTTTATCAGACCACCACATCAAGAATCTTCCCCTTACCGGTAGCCTCAGCGCGATCTACCGCCTGAACCTCGGTACCTTTCGTGGCAAGAGCTTGCCCTTCACTGCCGCCAGAGTCCTGTACCGCCTTCATCACCGGGTCGGGCATTTCCAACGCCTTCTTCATGGCATAGGTTGCTGCGCCGCTGCTGGCTCCTCTGATTTCCATAACTGACCTCCTTGACTGACGCAACCCCTGCCTCTAGGCGAGATTATCGCAGTAGACCTCCCCTCCTGGCGGGGAATGAGAAAAATTAATTCCTACTCATAACATTATAAGCCACCTGCCCTGAGCGATCAACCCACCCCCCAAAACAAATCACCCCAGAGGATGTTTGCCGAGAAACCTATAGAGGGTGGCGCGACCTACCCCTAGCCGCTTGGCCGCCTGGAGACGGTTGCCGTTGGTGGCCGTCAACGCCTCTCGCACCGCCTCCTCTGTAAGTTTACCACGCTGTTGGGATGATACCGTTTGCACTTTGAAGGTATGTATTGCTGCTGCAGACAACTGCGGCGGTAAATGGGAAGGCCGGAGCAGCTCCTCGCGACAGTGGACGAGGCCGTAGCGGATTACATTTTGGAGCTCGCGAACATTACCTGGCCAGTGGTAGCTAACCAACTGATCCATAGCCTCGGCAGTGATCACCACCTTGTCAGTGCGCCCTTCCTCTTCCAGGGTACGGGTCAGAAAATGACGGGCCAGCACCGGGATATCGTCACGCCGTTCGCGCAGGGGCGGCAGCGACAACGGCACCACACAGAGCCGATAATAAAGATCCTCACGGAAGCGGCCCGCCGCGATCTCTTTACGCAGATCCTTATGGGTAGCGGAAATAACCCGCACGTCAACGGTGATCGTCTCCTCGCCACCCACCCGCTGAAAGGTGCCGTCTTGCAAAACCCGCAACAACTTAACTTGCATGGCCGGGGAAATGTCGCCGATCTCATCAAGGAAGAGGGTACCTTGGTCGGCCAGTTCAAAACGGCCTTTCTTGTCGCGGATGGCGCCGGTAAAGGCCCCTTTGAGGTGACCGAAGAGTTCCGTTTCCAAGAGGTGCTCGGGCAAGGCCCCGCAGTTGATGGGCACAAACAGCTTCCCGGATCGCTTACCGGTATTGTGGATTGCCGCCGCTACCAGTTCCTTGCCGGTGCCGGACTCGCCCTCGACGAGCACCGAAACCCGGCTATCGGCAAGATCGGTAATGGCTCGGTAAACCTCCAACATTTTGCCATTACGACCTATAATTCCGGCAAACTTTTCAACCTCACCCAAGCGGCTGGCAAGGTCATGTTCACGGGTGAGATCACGGAAGGAGGCAACCACCCCAGTGAGGACACCGAAGAAATCACGCATCCCCACCACATTCATCTCAATATGTCGCACCTCTCCAGACTTGGCATGTAGCACCAGAGGGTAGGGCTTCTCGGGAAGAGCTGGCTCGCTGTCGGGTTCACAAAATGAGCAGTTGGCCTTGCAGAATCGTTCTGGAAAGACCTCATGACAATCACGGCCCAGAATCTCTTGCCGAGCATAACCGGTGATTCTCTCCGCCGCCCGGTTGAAAAAAAAGATTCGCCGCTGCCGATCATGGGCAATGATCCCCTCATGAAGGTTGTCCAGAACCAACTCGGCGCTACGCCGGGCCTGAATCAGGGCCTCAAGGTAGCCATGGCTCACCAGATTATCTACCAGCGTTTTGATCTCCTCTCTAACCTGGGCCAAAGAATCTTCAGCAAGATCTCCCTCTGGGGTCATAAGCAGCCCAGGAACCTGCCAGGAAATGAATGCCGGGCTTCCGGGAAGAGCGGGGAGGTCCGTTTCTTGGCCAGCGCCAAAGCGGATCACCAAATCATAAGTGAAGAGATTAAGCTGATCCAGCTCATGGATTACAGTGGGTGGGGAAAGTGTCGCGACCTGGGGCGGGAGAACCTCATCGCCCTTGCCACCAGCAATGGCCACCTCCACCCGCAGGTCATCAAGTCCGGAAGCGGCAAGCAGCTCAGCGGCAAGCAGCGGCCTTAGCGGTGATTTTGAACTGACAAAAAGTATTTTCTTCATGAACCATCCATTAAAACGTTTAATTCCAGCCAGAGCATAACCTCAGCCAGCCCACGAAAGATCAAGGAGTTCGCCACCGAAGTCAACCCCTTTTTTCAAGCCGTCCTTGCTCAAGCTTGCATGGATATATTGCTTGACACCCTGCCCTGCGCCAAGCAGTATGTGCAAAACTCGCTCCAAGTTCCGGCACTCCAAACCTCTTTTATTGAAATTCAGCAATGGCTCTTCTCACTCTGCATAGCATTACCACCAGCTTCGGCGGCCTCCCGATCCTAGACAAGGTTGATCTCCAAATTGAACCGGGCGAACGGCTCTGTCTGGTGGGTCGTAACGGCGAAGGCAAATCCACCCTGATGAAGGTACTCAGCGGCGAGATTCAGCCGGACAGCGGCGAAATCACCTCCAAACAAAATCTAAAAATAAGCCGCCTGGAACAAGAAGTGCCTGGCGACATGGAGGCCACGGTTTTCGAAGTGGCGGCAAGCGGGCTGGGGCCGCTGGTGGGAATAGTTGCCGACTACCACCGCCTGGTTCACGAACTGGCCGAAAACAGCAACGACCGGATCATGGCCGAATTTGAACGCGTGCAACACGCCATGGACGCGGCGGACGGCTGGCTGGCCCAACAACAGGTGGAATCGGTTTTAAGCCGATTGCAACTGCCGCCGGACACCCCCTTCTCCTCCCTTTCCGGCGGCTATAAACGCCGTGTCCTTCTGGCCAAGGCCCTGGTGGCCGAACCGGACTTACTCCTCCTTGACGAACCCACCAACCATCTGGACATCGAATCCATTCACTGGCTGGAGGATTTCCTCCTGGACTTCAACGCCACCCTGCTCTTTGTTACCCATGACCGGATGCTGTTGCGCCATCTCGCCACCCGGATCATTGAACTGGATCGGGGCGCATTAACCAGCTGGCCCGGCGATTACGATACCTATCTGCGTCGCAAACAAGATGCCCTTAATGCCGAAGCTGGCCAACAGGCCCGTTTTGACAAAAAACTGGCTCAAGAAGAGATCTGGATTCGCAAAGGGATCAAAGCGCGACGGACCAGAAACGAGGGCCGAGTCACGGCCTTGGAGAAAATGCGGGCGGAACGAAGCCAACGCCGCAATCGGCAAGGCTCAGTACTCATGAACAGCCAGGAGATGGAAAAATCCGGGAAGCTGGTGGTCACCAGCAAAGGGGTCAACTACGCCTACGCCAACAAAACCATCATCAACAACCTGACCACCACCGTCATGCGTGGTGACCGGGTGGGCATCATTGGCCCCAACGGCGCTGGCAAAACCACCCTTTTGCAACTCCTTCTCGGTCAACTTAGCCCCGACTCCGGCACGGTACGGTTAGGCACCAACCTCCAAATCGCCTATTTCGACCAACTACGTGCCCAGTTGGATGAAGAGAAGAGCGTCCAAGACAACGTCGGCGAAGGTAATGATCAGGTGGTTATCAATGGCCGCCAGCGCCATATTATCGGCTATCTTCAGGATTTTCTTTTTGCCCCGGATCGGGCTCGAAGCCCGGTGAAAATCCTTTCCGGCGGCGAACGCAATCGCCTCTTGCTGGCCAAACTGTTCACCAAGCCATCTAACCTGCTGATCTTAGATGAGCCCACCAACGATCTCGATGTGGAAACCTTAGAACTGCTTGAGGAACTGCTCCTTGACTATCCCGGCACCATCATGCTGGTGAGCCATGACCGGGCCTTTTTAAACAACGTCGTCACCAGCACCATGGTTTTTGAAGAAGATGGAAAAATCGCCGACTATGCCGGTGGCTATGACGACTGGTTGGCACAACGACCGCAATCGCCGAGCAGCAAAGCTGTCAAAACAACAACCAAACTGGCCAGCCAGCAAACCCAGCCACCAGCGAAAGCCGAAAAGAGAAAACTTACCTACAAAGAGAGTCAAGAACTGGCGAAGCTGCCAGCACGCATAGAAATGCTTGAACAGGAACAAGAAAAACTAAACACTAGCATGGCCGACCCAGCCTTTTTCCGTGATAACGATGCCAACACCATCGCTGCCGCCACCACTCGCCTTGCCTCCCTTGAGGAGGAATTACACAATACCTTCAGTCGCTGGGAGGAGCTGGAAGCCCTCCACCACTAACCCCACCCCGCTAGCCCCCCCCTATTTCCTTTTTACTTGTTCTTTCCTAAAAGCAGATTACTATGGAGTACTATAAACTTTTGCTTACATAGTTAAGTTCTTCCGGTCTCCATACTCCTCTTCAGCGCCAGGCAACAAGCATCGACAATGCCAACACCGGATCGAACCGCATAACGGCCTGACCACCGAGGCCACGCCAAAAACTAGGACATGCGCGCCACATGATCCAGCAAATTATCTCCATTGCCATGGTCGCCATCGGCATAGTTATGCTGAGCAGCTCCCTATATCCGCTTCATCAGATCTGTCGTTTAGACAAGGGAAACCGCACTGGCTGGTATATCCTCTTCCTTCTCATCCATTTTTTTGTCCTCGGCTATGGTATTTACTGCTTTTTCCTTTCCCGCACCCATATAACCTTCGGCGATTTTATCGTCGCCCTGATCCTTTTGGGTGGCAGTGCTTTTGTGGTTATCGTGGTCCGCATGAGTCGGTCCACCATTAACAATATCAACCGCATCGCCGCCCTGGAAAGACACAATGCCCTCCATGACGATCTCACCGGCTTACCCAATAGAACCCTACTCTTGGAGCGCATTAAACAGTCGATTCTGCAAGCCAAACGAGATCTACTCCCCCTAGCAATTCTGGTCATGGATCTGGATCGCTTCAAGGAAATAAACGATGCCTTGGGCCATCACTACGGTGACTTTCTACTGCAAAAGGTCGCAGATCGCTTACAAGAAGTCATCCGTGAATCAGATACCCTGGCCAGACTGGGCGGCGACGAGTTTTCGGTGGCTTTAGCGACAACGGATGCGGAACAGGCCAAGATTGTTTCTCAAAAAATTCACGAGGCCATGCAACAACCATTCATCATTGAAGGGCACCACCTTAACATCGGCATCAGTATCGGCATCGCCACCTATCCCGCCCATGGTCACGATTGCGATACCCTTATCCAACATGCCGACGTGGCAATGTATTCGGCCAAATCAACCGAAACCCACTATGCCGTTTATGATATTTCCCAGGACCAGTTCACCCTCAACCGCCTTATGCTACTGGCAGACCTGCGCGAAGCGATTCGTAAGAACGAGAACCTCTCACTGCATTTTCAACCCAAGATCGTGATCAAGAACAACCACATTCACGGCGTTGAAGCATTGCTCCGCTGGAACCATCCAGAACTGGGAATTATCCCGCCGGACGAGTTTATCCCTCTGGCGGAACAGGGCGGCGTCATTCGTACCTTGAGCCAATGGGTTCTCAAGGCTGCCATCAAGCAACGAGCGGCATGGCGAGATATAGGACTCAACCTCACCGTTTCCGTCAACCTCTCCATCAAGGATCTACAAGATCTCACCGTTCCCTTACTGCTCAAAGATCTACTCAATGAATACCAACTGGATCCGTCTGACCTGATGCTGGAAATCACCGAGACCAGCATGATGCTCGACCCTGATCGCACCTTTGAGGTGATCTCAAACCTCCATGCCTTGGGGGTTCAGTTATCAATTGATGACTTCGGCACCGGTTATTCTTCACTGGCCTACCTGAAACAACTGCCCGCCGAAGAGCTCAAAATCGATAAATCTTTTGTTATCAATATGCTCAAAGATGACAACGACCATGTTATCGTCCAAGCCACCATTAATCTGGCCAAGAATTTGGGCCTTGAGGTCATCGCCGAAGGTGTCGAATCAGCTGAGATAATGGCCCGACTCCATGAATTGAATTGCGACTTGGCGCAAGGGTATTATATCTGCAAGCCCCTGCCGGCACCAGAACTTGAAGAATGGATACGCTCCTCCCCTTACATCACCGCAACCACTTGATCCTTTGCCCAACGAACAGCTATCCAGACATACCCGACAACCTCTCCTCCACCTTACTACCCAAGCTTTCATTCCCACCTCAATGCTTCTTTCTCACCGCCCCATAGCGCCGCCATTGCCCTAGTCAAAATACTTTGCCGGATGAAACCCTTTGCCTAGGGTGGTGGTCATGTTAGTATCATTTCTTCACTATGCTGGAGCAGTAAACACAGATAGACGTTGTCCCGAGGAGTGTTACGATGCATACCCTCACCCCGACTTCAAGTCGCAAACGAATTATCTTCACCGCCTTAGCAGTGTTGCTTATGTATTCCTCTCCACCCAGCAACAGCTACGCCGCTACTCCTCCCCCCACCTATCTCGGCTCCCTTGCCTGCCAGCCCTGCCATGCCGATGAATACCGACGCTTCATCACCTATGCAAAAAAGAGCCACTCCTTTGAGAGTATCGAAAGACTGCGCCACGGCCTCACCGCCAAGGAAATCGAGGGTTGTTACCGCTGCCACACCACCGGCTACGGCAAGCGTGGCGGCTTCGTAAGTCTCGCCGCCACCCCTCAGCTTAAAGATGCCGGTTGCGAGGTCTGTCACGGACCGGGCAGCAACCACGCCGCAACCGGCGACCCAAGCGCCATCAAAAGCCAACTGGACAAAGAGGACTGTGAGGCCTGCCACACCTCGGACCGGGTGGCGGCTTTCCGCTTCAAACCTTTGATTCATGGCGGGGCCCATTAAGATGAGCAATTTCTTCGCCCTAATCAGGAAACGGCTCAGCGCCAAGATCCTCATCGCCCTCACCCTCTGTGTGGCTTTGATCATGGGTGGGGTAATCATCCTGGCCATAGCCAGCCAGCGCGAACAGCTGCGGGAACAGATGACCGCCCATGGCCGGGAATTAAAAACCCTGGCCTACGCAGCCATTCGTCACCCCATGGCCATGGGCGACAGTGAATCCGTGGAACGACAATTCACGGAAATCCGCGACAGCCTTCAGAACAATGAAATTTTGATCTGCGACTTTAACCGCCAAATCGTCTTTGCCAGCCGCGCTGAAAGGGTGGGCACCCCCATGCACCAATTCACCGCCAACCGGGAGGCGCTTTCCACCCTGACCCGTCTCCTTGCCGCCGATACTTTTAATGACGAGCGCCCCTTTGAAGAAGAACGGGATGGGCAACGGTTCTTACTCACCCTCCACTCCCTGCCCAACAGTAAAGAATGTCATCACTGCCACGGCGAATCTCGCAAGGTGCTGGGCTGCCTGATCACCCGCCTTTCCACCGACAAAACCTATGCCGCCATTACCTCGTTGCGCAACCGCACCATTGCCATCACCTTCTTCGGCATCGGCGCCATTATTCTCTTAATTTATCTGCTGCTCACCAAAATGGTGACCAGACCGGTGGAGGAATTGGCCAAGGAGTCAAGAAAACTTGCCGATGGCAACCTGGACGTCTCGGTGATAGTGCGCAGCGATGACGCCATCGGGGAACTGGGCCGCTGCTTCAACAGCATGGCCCAGAGCATCAAGGAGCAAATAGGCTATTTCAACAACCTCCGCGACGCCATAGCTGCCCCTCTCTTCATCGTTGACCCCGAGATGGTGGTCACCTACATGAACGAAGCGTGCGGGAAACTCACCGGCTACACCAAGGGTGAGGCTGAAGGCAAAATGACCTGCCGGGAAGTATTCAACAGCGACCGCTGCGGCACTGCCGCTTGCCCACTTCATTACTGCCTAGAACGAGGTGTGACGGTTGAGGGGATCACCGCTGTCTTCACCAGTCGCGACGGCAACAAAATCCCCATGATGACCAGTGCCAGTGCCCTGGTTGATGTGCACGGGAAAGTGATCGGGGCGGTGGAGATATGTAAGGACATCAGCGACGTCCTGGAGGCGGAGAGACTGCGCTACATCAAAGAAACAGCTGAGCATGAAGAAAAACAACGTTACTATTTGGAAGAAAGGGTCCGGGGACTTCTCGCCGTCCTCTCCAAGGTTGCCAGCGGCGACCTTAAAGCCAGAGCTTCTGAAGAGGAACGAGGCGATGTCATGGATCAGATTGCTCGTCACATCAACCTGACTCTGGATGATCTGGAAAAACTCTACGCCACAATCTCTTCATTTAATAAAGAGCTTGAACAAGAAGTAGACCGCCGCACCGTGATGCTCAAAGAAAAAACCATCCTCTTGGAACGGGCCAACCGCGAACTACGCGAACTGGATAAACTAAAATCAGCCTTTTTGGCTAACATGAGCCACGAGTTGCGCACGCCGATGAACTCTATCATTGGCTACACCGATCTGATGATCGACCGCATTGACGGCGAGATCAATGATGAGCAGGAAAAGAGTCTGCGGAAGGTCCACAACAACGCCCAGCATTTGTTGCAATTGATCAACGACATCCTCGACATGGCCAAGATCGAGTCAGGCAAGATCGAACTGGACCCCCGCCTCATTGACATCGAAGCCCTTACCCTGTCGGTGGCAACCATCTTCGAACCCACCATCGGCAAGAAAGGCCTCACCCTCACCCGGAACTTCGCTGCCAATTTGCCGCAAGTTTACGTGGACGAGGACAAGGTGCGGCAAATCTTCATCAACCTGCTCTCCAACGCCATCAAGTTCACCGACCATGGCACCATCACCATCCATATTCATCCCTGGCCGGAATCGGATCGCTACCTGCAAATCTGCATTGAGGACACCGGCATCGGCATCCAAGCTAAAGATCTCCCCAAGCTCTTTGACAAGTTCAGCCAGGTGGATGGTTCCACCATTCGCCAATATGAGGGCACCGGTCTTGGCCTGTGCATTGCCCGCGGCCTCACCGTCCTGCATAAGGGCAAGATTTGGGCGGAAAGCACCTTTGGACAGGGCAGCAAGTTATGCTTCATCCTCCCCACCGACCACACTCTTCTTGAAAAAACGGCTGAGGCCGAAATCGACCAAAGTTTGGCTGCCGGTCTGGCGGTCGCCTTCAACACCACCACCGAAACCTTCAACCAGACCGCCACTTACGGCGGCAAGGAACTACGCTGTTGGGAATTCGGTCACTGCGGACAACCCAGTTGCCCGGCTTACAACAGCGATGAATTGCGGTGCTGGTTGCTGCAGGGTACCCATTGCAACGGGGAACAAGTCGCCTTTGATACCGAAAAAACCTCCTACTGCCAAAAATGCGAAATCATTGAACGGCTGATGCTGACCGCAGAGGAACAAAAACGTAGTGCCACTGCTTCCCCCATCACCCCGGACGCCTCCCCCAAGGCCGTGCTAGTCATCGACGACAACCCCGAAGTCATCGACTTGGTGCGTAAATACGTGGGCGAGGAATTCCAGATCATCGGTCTCCTCAACGGTCACGAGGCGGTGACCAAGGCCATGGAAGTCCAACCCGTGGCCATCACCCTGGACATCATGATGCCGGGCAAGGATGGCTGGCAGGTGCTCTATGAGCTCAAGCAAAATCCCGCCACCCAGGATATCCCGGTGGTGATTCTCTCCATCGTTGACAACAAGAAGCTCGGCTTCAGCTTGGGGGCAGCCGAATACCTGATCAAGCCCATTGACAAGAATCTGCTCCTGCGCAAGCTCAAATCCCTTGAAAAGATGCTCCCCGCCATCAAAAAAATCCTGGTGGTGGATACGGATCGCCGCGCCCTGGACACCATCTGCCATCTCCTTGACGAAGCCGGTTATGAGATCCGCTGCGCCCAGAGCAACCAAGAGGCGATCCAAACCATCGAAGACACCCGCCCCGACCTCATCGTCTTCAACCCCTTCATGAAACAATCACAGGGCGTTGATCTGATGGGGTATATCAAGAGCAATCCCGGCACCAAAAATGTGCCGCTGATCCTGATCACCCAGGAACCTCTTTCTGAGGCCGGCCATGAAGAACTTAACGGTCGCATCCGCGCCATCATTGACAAGGGGTTGCTCAGCGAGGAAGGGTTACAGGAAGAACTGGTGGAGACCATAAAACGATGCCACCGCCAGTGAATTCAAGCCCAGTTGCGAACCCCGATCCCGTCGGCCCACAGCACCATGGCCGTTTAAACTTTGCCCAATTGCCAATGGAGTATCTCAATGCCCACAACAGAGGAGAACGGCAGGAAAATTTTGATCGTTGACGATAATCGCGACAACCGAGAACTGGTGGTAAAGATCCTCCAACGGCAGGGCTATCGCACCTGCGAGGCCATTGACGGTGAGGATGCCATAGACCAGGCCAAGGCCGAACGGCCAGATCTGATTCTGATGGATATCTCCCTGCCCAAGATCGACGGCATGGAGGCCACCCGGCAACTACATGCCATGGTGGAATTCAGTGCCACCCCGATCATCGCCCTCACCGCCCACGCCATGCGCGGAGACCGAGAAAAAGCGCTGGCCGCCGGTTGCTGCGATTACATTGCCAAACCCATTAACATCCGGGAACTGCCGGCACAAGTCGCCAGCCACCTCAATGGATAAACGCAGATGAAGGAAAAGATACTCATCGTCGACGACACCGTGGACATCGTGGAACTGCTCCGCAAACGTTTCCGGGCCGAAGGCTACGAAACAGAAGAAGCCTATGACGGTGAAGAAGCGCTGGTCAAGGTTGCCGAGAACCCACCGGATCTGCTGATTCTTGACGTGATGATGCCCAAGCTGGACGGCATCTCGGTATGCCGACAACTGCGCAACGACCCGGCCACCAGGCATCTGCCCATCCTGATGCTTACCGCCAAGAGCGAGGTGGCGGACAAGGTGGAGGGGCTGGATACCGGCGCTGACGACTATATCACCAAGCCCTTTGACTACAAAGAGCTTGCGGCCAGGGTACGCTCCCTGCTCAACAAAAAAAACGCCAGCGTTGAAATGGCCAAAAAGGAGAAAAGCGAGGCTCTCGACCAGATGGTGGACGAGGTCTCCCACGAGGTACGCAATCCCTTGGTGGCCATCGGCGGCTTTGCCCGGCGGGTGGTCAAGAATATGGCCGATGATGATCCCAACCGCCCCGCCATGGAAATCATCTTACAAAACGTCGCCACCCTGGAACGAATGGTCACCGAACTCCTCCAATTAAAGGGGGCCTCTTTGGCCTTCCAGCAACCCCTTGACCTGCACCAACTAATCAAAGAAACCATTGCCCTGTTTACCGAGAAGATCCATACCCATGAGGTGATGATAAACCTCGACCTGATGGAAAATCCGCCCCCCATCGCCGTGGATCGAGAAAACTTCTCCCGCGCCCTTTTCAACATCATCGAAAACGGTATGGAAGCCATGACCGAACCACCCCAACACCTGACCGTGAAAACCAGGGTCAGCAATAACGACTTCCTGGAAATCAGGATCACCGACAGCGGCTGCGGGATCAGCCACGAAAAGATCAAGAGCATCTACGATCCCTTCTTCACCTCCAAGACCCATGGCCCAGGTCTTGGCCTCACCTTCGCCCTACGCACCGTCCAGAACCATAACGGCATGATCGCGGTGGAAAGCAAAAAGGGGCAGGGCTCCACCTTCATCATTCGTTTACCTATCCGCTCCCATCGCTGAAAGAGGTGGCCCAGTCCCGAGGAGAGGTTGGCTGCTAAAATACGCGAGATGGCCTTTTTTGTCTCTACCGCCAACCCCGAAATCCCATTGCTTTTCACCGCCAACCATGCCATTCTTTTTGAAGAATATATGTGCTGGTACCACTAACTTTACAGTCCCATAGCCCATAAGGAAACCATTACCATGACCTTGCTTCGTGTCTTACTCGCCATCATCCTCCCACCCCTAGTCGTCTTCATGGAAGTAGGATTCGGTTGGAAATTAATGCTCAATATAATTCTTACCCTGCTGGGATGGTTGCCAGGCATGGCACATGCTTTCTGGGTATTACTGAAAAAAAAGGATCACCTGGAACGTTCAAGATAAACAATTGCTCCATCAACACTTTATCGACTAGAAGTACCGGCAATCACCCTAATTATTCATCTATTGGCGATGTCAACGGCTCTTTGGGTAGAGCCTGCGGAGCTCCTTCTAATGAAGGATCAAATCTGCTTACCCGAACCCCAGAACGCAAAAAAAGCACGCAATCCATAAAGGAAAGCGGGCTTAATATATAAACCGGACAAAGACCGGATTGTTATCTAGTGGGCTGCAGTCCCTTGAATCATTAGGTCAACGGGTCGAAACAAAACGATATTTCAATATTCAAAAAACTCGGTTACCCCCAAAGTTATCCCCAATTTTTATTGCTGGACAAACTTAAACTACCTCGGGAAATCGGCGCTTGCTGACCTTTAATGTTGAAAATATTCCGTCTCTGATTTCGCTAGAACCTTACGACTGCAACCAAACAAACTATTTAATTAAATGAGCAATTACAACTCCCCCAGCAGTCGCCGCGAAGAACCAAAAAAAAACGTTCCACACCTTCGGCAATGGCTGCAAAAATCTCAGGAGGCTCCGAACTATTTTAAAGCGACCGTAAGAAACAACATCTTTAGCGGTAAGGTATGAATAAATACCACACACCGCAAAGGCTATTGAAATAAAAGGGTTCCTGACTGTTATTTCAGCAAGCCACAAAAGCATGCTGTCATCTGCTATGGGAATTTTTTTGTCGGTCAACTTTACCAAACTTGTGAGCGACAAATACAACCCGAGAACACCTATAGTAACGTTCCTTGTCCTGTCGTAATTCTTAATACTCTGTTGGAGACTATTGTTTGTAGACACCTGCGAAGCCTTTATTGACTCCTCTAACAACTTGTCGTTTATAGATGGAAAAATAGTCTTACCAAGCAAATCTTTCGATATATACCTGAACGATTTCGCATAAATCAACAACCCAAGTGACGAGCAATACACCTCATCCTTTCTGATCCTCTTGAAATCTAATATCTTTCTATACAATACGCGCAAAGACTCACTTCTCCAGTCAATCTCATTGTCGCACCGATACAAGTCCATAAGCGTATCAGTTTTTGGAGAATGATGTTGATGCCGGTGAGTCAAGTCCCTTAGAAAATAAAAACATTGCGCTGCGATTGTATCTTTTATTCTTTCCACTTGAACAGGAGAAGGTGGATAATTGACACCTCCTGAAGACTTCTCAATATCATCATGCAAGTAAATCTCAACAACTCCATCACGGTGCAGTTTAAAATCAACCCAGAAAGGTGCCTCTCTCTTTATCTTATCTATGGCAGACCCAAAACAACAATCAAATCTTGGAAACAAACCAAATTGAGATATGTCTATTCCAGCTAGCATTTGTTGAGAATACCTAATTTCCCGCTCTGCTTTTAGCCAACCCCCTCTCACCCTGAAAACCATCAGGCTTCCTGATAATTCACCAGGGTCATCTATGGCATTAGATGACCTCCCCACGCACACAAAATTAAACGAACCACGATATTTGACGAGAACCCTAGAAAGCCATCTTGGCAATACTGAATCATTCAAATTTCTATTTTGGTAACTTACAATATACCTATGGGCGGCATCTGCTCTGTTTACTGATACCGCAGGCCCATTTTCCGTAGTTTCACCAATTAGGCTAAACGACAACTTGCCCGCAACGGTCGGCATCCAACCCTTATACACAATAGCCATTCGAGAAACCTTCACCTACAAAAGACAAAAAAAAGCACATGCGACAAAAACGCGCATGTGCAATAGAAAACACCGTGGCTGCAGCTCAACTCATGTAAGAATTGCGTCAATAGCCTCGTCGCTAAGCTTACCTTGCTCAACCCAAGTATCAGTTCTTACATTCACAGCCAAACCAGCCGAAATGCTATGGTCTCTCCCAATCCCCTCGGGAGACGTCCGCACGGTTCCCATGATGGGGTTTAACCAACTACCCGTTTTACGCTTATTTCTATTGTATTCGTTTGTGTCGGAAAAAAGAATCTTTAACCCAACAGCGATAGAGGTAACAGTTATGACCCCAACCGCACAAACCAAAACAGCTTTAATAAGTTCCATTCCGCCCCCCTTGGTGCTAACTATATTATTATCGCGCGCTGCATAATAAAAAACATACGTTATACGACGAAAGCACCGCTAAACCTTAAGACGCACCTAATATTATAGCAAATGAATGACCACTCACTTGCACATGAATGCAAGAAAAGCTACACCAAAGTCATATTATTTTCACCACTTTTCTGCCAATACCAACGGAATATTGCCAATTTCCTCCGCTGAGACGTTGCAGACAACTTACTGTATGCCAGTCACCAACGCAATGCAAGTAAAGGATAAGGCGGGAAGCCACGTCAGAGCTAAGAAACCACCACATTGGGGGTAACTTCCGAACGCGTTCCTCCTGTTACCCCCGGATTACAACACATTTCCTCGGACTACCCCAAACGCAAAAAAAGCCCGCAATCCATAAAGGAAAGCGGGCTTAATATATAAACCGGACAAAGGCCGGATTGTAATCTGGTGGCGATGCAGGGACTTGAACCCCGGACACTACGGATATGAGCCGTATGCTCTAACCAGCTGAGCTACATCGCCATTGGAAAATGAGAGCTTTATATGTTAAATTTTGCGCTCCTTGTCAACAGAAAATTGGCAAATTAACCAACATATCAGCAGACCAACCATGCCTTACAAGAAAGAGGGGTTTGCGATATCACGCAAACCCCTCTTTTTTACACCACAACACTCGGCGCAGGGCCGGGGGCTTTTATTACATCATGCCGCCCATGCCACCCATGCCGCCCATGCCGCCCATACCGGCAGGAGGCATAGCCATACCAGCACCGCCACCCTCTTCAGGATGCTCGGCAATCATGCACTGGGTGGTGAGCAGGAGACCGGCAACGGAAGCTGCATTCTGCAGCGCGAAACGGGTAACCTTGGCCGGATCGATGACACCGGCTTCGATGAGGTCTTCAAACTTCTCGGAATCGGCGTTGAAGCCCTTGGAGCCCTTCATGTTCTTCACATGCTCAACGATCACCGAACCCTCAAGGCCAGCGTTGTTGGCAATCTGACGAACGGGCTCTTCGAGAGCGCGGACGATGATGCTCTTGCCCAAAGCCTGCTCAGGGGAAAGCTTGAGGCTTTTGAGAGCACTAAGGCAGCGCAGGTAAGCAACACCGCCGCCGGGGACGATACCCTCTTCAACGGCAGCGCGGGTTGCGTTAAGTGCATCCTCAACGCGAGCCTTCTTCTCTTTCATCTCGATCTCGGTGGCTGCACCGACATTGATTACAGCAACGCCGCCGATCAACTTGGCCAAACGCTCTTGCAGCTTCTCACGATCATAGTCGGAGGAAGAAGCATCGATCTGGGCACGGATCTGACGAACGCGGGCTTCCAGCTCTTCTTTCTTGCCACCGCCATCAACGATGGTGGTGTTGTCTTTATCGGTAACGATACGCTTGGCGGTACCAAGGTCGTCGATGGTGATGTTCTCAAGCTTGATGCCGAGATCATCGGAGATCATCTGCCCACCGGTGATAATGGCGATGTCTTCAAGCATGGCCTTGCGGCGATCGCCAAAACCAGGAGCCTTAACGGCGGTAACGTTCAAGGTGCCACGCAGCTTGTTGACAACCAAAGTAGCCAATGCTTCGCCATCCACATCCTCGGCAACGATGAACAGGGGCCGCCCCATCTTGGCTACCTGCTCCAAAATCGGCAGCAGATCCTTCATGTTGCTGATCTTCTTCTCATTGATCAAAACATAGGGGTCTTCGATGTTAACTTCCATCTTCTCGGCGTCGGTGACAAAGTAAGGGGAGAGGTAACCGCGATCAAACTGCATACCCTCAACCACGTCCAGAGAGGTCTCCATGCCTTTGGCTTCTTCTACGGTGATAACGCCTTCCTTACCAACCTTGTCCATGGCCTCGGCAATGATCTGACCGATGGTGGCATCGTTGTTGGCAGAGATGGTGCCGACCTGGGCGATTTCTTTCTGCTCTTTGGTGGGTTTGGCGATGTTCTTCAACTCGGCAACCACGGCCTCAACCGATTTGTCGATACCGCGTTTGATGTCCATGGGGTTGTTACCAGCAGCAACCAGCTTGGAACCCTCGGCAAAGATCGCCTGGGCAAGGATGGTGGCGGTGGTGGTGCCGTCGCCGGCAACGTCGCTGGTCTTGGAAGCAACTTCCTTGACCATCTGCGCGCCCATGTTCTCAAACTTATCCTTGATCTCAATTTCCTTAGCCACGGAAACACCGTCCTTGGTGATTACCGGCGCGCCAAAGGAGCGCTCAAGGAGGACGTTACGACCCTTGGGTCCGAGGGTGACCTTAACGGCATCAGCCAGGGTGTTAACACCCTTAAGGATTGATTCACGGGCTTTAACGCCGTATTTGATATCTTTTGAAGCCATAATTGTTGATCTCCTTACAGATTGATTCTTTTAGCTTAAATGACAAAGAGAGCCGCCACCTTGCAGCGACCAGGCTATCCGTAGTTATATTTTACGTATGTCTATTCAAGAACGCCGAGGATATCATCCTCACGCATGATCAGGAAGTCTTCGCCGTCAAGTTTAACGTCGCTGCCGCCGTATTTGCTGAACAGAACGAGATCGCCAACTTTTACCTGCATGGGGATCAAGTCTCCACGATCACTGGTCCGACCTTTACCCACGGCAACAATCTTGCCCTCAGCAGGTTTTTCTTTGGCCGAGTCAGGGATGATGATGCCGCCCTTGCTGGTTGTTTCCTCTTCAATCCTTTTGACCAGGATACGGTCATTCAACGGACGAATGTTCATGTACTGCCTCCATCTTCTAAGTAAATGTTTCGTTTAAGCAATCGGCCCTGGCAACAAATAATTGTCCCAAGGTCCACCACCTTGTCTACTGTCCATAAATAACTTGTTGGAAATTCAAGACTGAACCGCCTTGAATGTCGACTGCGCAAAACAATAGTGACGGCATTTTAAAAAATCAAGGCGATGGATAAAAAAAACAAGGGCAACAGCGCCAACCTCCCTTGCCCGCTACCGTAAATTAACTTCACGGCAACCACCGGGGAGGCGGAAACTGCTGCCCAATGATGATTTTTTCCGCTGGGAGAACCTATATGTTTTCCACCCAACCGTGCGAATCTTCCATCTCTCCGTACTGAATGCCTTGCAGATGATCAAACAACCGCTGCGATAACTGGCCAGTACAACCACCGTTAATGGTGCAATCACGGTCATTATAGTGCAGGGCGCCCACCGGGGAAATTCCGGCGGCGGTGCCGGTTCCGAAGATCTCGGAAAGCTGACCATTCTCGGTGGCGGCAAACACCTCTTCGATGGCGATTGGTCGCTCCACCACCCGCAGCCCCCAATCTTCGAGGATCTGCATCACCGACTGCCGGGTAATCCCAGGCAGGATAGAGCCGGTAAGGGGCGGGGTTACCACCTCGTCACCAATAACGAAGAAGATGTTCATGGTTCCCACTTCTTCGACATACTTACGTTCCACTGCGTCCAGCCAGAGGACCTGCGTGTAGCCAGCCTTTTGGGCCTCCACCGCCGCCATAATACTGGCGGCATAGTTACCGGCAGTTTTGGCCGCCCCCACCCCACCGGGCACCGCCCGCACATATTTATCAGTGACAAATATCTTTACCGGATCAAATCCTTCAGGGTAATAGGCACCCACCGGACAAGTTATAATGTAGAAGAGATACTGATTAGAGGGACGCACCCCCAGCCCGGCCTCAGTAGCGATCATGGTTGGGCGGATATATAGTGATGAGCCATGCTCGTCAGGAATCCAGTCAGCGTCGGCCTCAAGGAGCATCCGTAACCCTTTCATGACCTCATCTTCTGGAATCTGCGGCATACACATCCGCTGCGCAGATTTATTCATCCGCGCAAAATTGGCGGTGGGCCTAAACAGATGAATACGGCCATCGCGACCGCGAAAAGCTTTCATCCCTTCAAATATTGCCTGCCCGTAATGAAGAACCATGGCGGCAGGGTCTAGGGAAAAATCGGCATATTTCTTGATCGCCGCATCATGCCACCCCTGCGCCTCATCCCAGCTCATCACGAACATATGGTCCGCCATATGCCGACCAAATCCCAAGGCGGCATCCGGTTTTGCCTTCCGTTCGCTCTCTGGTACGATTTCTAATTGGATCTCCATACTTTCTCCTTACAAAACAAACAGACGAACCCATGCCAATAAGGATCGGTGATCTGTCCGCGTGGATTCATATTCGCCTAGCAAATTTTTTATAGCCGAAAACAGATACCTTTGAAATAGTTTTTTCCCGACCCCAAGGCGAGTTTGCTAAAAACATCATGGAGAAAAAATCCTTATCTATGTTAGTTTAAAATGGATTATAACCAGTGGCCCAGAGCCTCCCGCCACCCCCTAACTAAACGAACGAGTTCACAAATGGAAAAACAGCCGCCAAGCCCCATGGTTATCCGTTATTTTATGTTTATCTTCCTGCTCTCCGTTCTGCTGGTGGGACGGCTACTCTGGCCTTTTCTTGCCATCCTTGTCCTTTCCTATCTGCTGGCCGGGATCTTCAAACCGGTTTATGCCTTTTTACGACATTTTTTTTCCGAAAGATTATCCTCGCTGATCACCTGCCTGCTGATTATCTTCCTGGTCTTCCTGCCCCTGATCTTTTTTGTCGGCGCTCTTTCGCAGGAAGCGTATGCCCTCTACCTGCTGGGCAAAGGCGCCAATCTGGGAATGAAATTCAAGGATCTGCTCCATGGCAGCACCTTGCTGGGGCGGGTTCGCGATTTTTTGGACGGTTTCGGGATCACTTTGGCCCCAGACGGGATCAGCAAGGTTCTTTCCGATCTGGCCAAGGAGGTCGGCCTTTTCTTATACAACCAGGCCAGCTCCTGGGCGGCCAATGTTATGGTTTTCGTATTTCAATTCATGATCATGATCCTAATCATCTTTTTTCTACTCATTGATCATGACCGCCTGGTGGATTTCGTCTTACGCCTCTCCCCCCTACCCGATGACCAAGAACGACGTCTGATCACGAAATTCGAAGAGATCGCTTGGGCAGTTTTACTGGGCAACGGTGTCTGTGGTCTCTTTCAGGGCGTTATTGGCGGCCTGGTCTTCGCCATCTTCGGCCTTGGTTCGCCGGTTCTCTGGGGCGGGATGATGGCCATTCTCGCCTTTCTACCCATCTTTGGCATCGGCCTGATCCTGATCCCCACCGCCCTTCTCCTCTTTATCAAGGGGCAAGTCATGGGCGGGATGATGATGCTACTGTTCTATATGGTTCTTTCCTTTGCGGTGGAATATATACTCAAGCCGAAGATGGTGGGCACCCAGGTCAAGATGCACACCCTGCTGGTCTTCCTCGCCATTCTCGGCGGCCTGAATGTTTTCGGCTTCATGGGGATTATCTACGGGCCATTAATCATTACCGCCTTTCTCACCCTGGCAGATATCTATCTGACCAATTATGACCACTACATAAAAGAAGGGGATATTGTTTAGCCCACCACAGCATTTGATCTTGAAACCACGGGCTAGGAACGTATCGGGGAATTATCGTTCGCAACGAAAAATCCTGGAATATTGGGCCGATTCTGTCGATTTCGGAACCGCCGCGTCCTGGCGTAGATTGGGAATTCTCCGCCCCTCCTCCTCGTTACTTTATTGTTTTCGAAAGCGGGATAGCTTTTTTGGTTCAGGGGCGGGTAGCCAACTCCCTTTACTTCCCCAGGTTTTCCTGTTAACAGACCGGCAGACCGGGGTCAGGCTTGACTTACGGCAGACCGGGGTCAGGCTTGACTTATGGCAGACCGGGGTCAGGCTTGACTTATGGGTGTTTACTAAGTAAACTTTTCACATGGCACGAAAACCTCGCATCCATTATCCCGGCGCTGTCTACCATGTGGTCCTGCGCGGCAACGATGGTCAGAATGTCTTTTTCAGCCAGGCAGACCGGGGCCGTTTCTATCAGCTTCTTGATGAAGGCGTGAAGAGATTCGGTCATCGTATCCACGCCTTCTGCCTGATGACCAACCACATCCATCTGGCAATCCAAGTCGGCCCAATCCCCCTGTCCCGCATTATCCAGAATCTCAGCTTTCGCTACACCCGCTACATCAATCATCGCAAAAAACGAATAGGCCATCTCTTTCAGGGCCGCTACAAAGCTATCCTGATTAATGCCGACAGCCACCTCCTGGAGCTCGTCCGCTACATTCATCTCAATCCTGTTCGTGCCGGAATCGAAAAAGATCCGCTTGCCTACAGATGGTCAGGCCACAAGAGCTATCTCGGTAAACAACAACTTCCGTGGCTTGACACCGACTGGGTTCTGGCACAGTTTGCCCGGCGGAATAACACGGCTCGGGAAAGGTATGGATCATTTGTGGCGGACGGTGTTAGTGAAGGGCGGCGGCAGGAGTTTCACTGCGGCAACATCGAAGGGCGGATTCTCGGGGATGATCGTTTTGCCGAGCAGGCGTTGCAGCAGGCGGAAGAGAAATATGCCCGGAGACTTGCCGAAAGAGATATTGTCGCGGCGGTCTGCATGGTTTACGGCCTTATGGAAAAAGATCTTGCCGACAAAAAAAGAGCGCGACGGGAGTCTGAGGCCAGGGCCATGGCAACCCTGCTGGTGCTGGAGCATGACGAGTTAACCCTGGTGAATCTGGGGAGAATCTTGCAGCGTGACATCTCTGCCTTGAGCCAGGCAGCAAGAAGGCTGCGGGAACGGATGAAAAATGATGTAACAGCGGTGAGAATGTTGGGCGAAATCAGAAAACAGCTCGACAAACACCCATAAGTTAAGCCTGACCCTACGCTTATAAAAGGTAACCCCTCACAACTTCTTGCAGAATAGTTCACATGCATTTGCATGAAACACTGGAAAGTAGTAATTAAAAAAGATGTCTTCCTCTCCAACCGCCCAGCCTCTCTCCCTTTTTTCCGATCATCCTCTTCTCTCATTTGAGCAGGGGATGGCCGCCGAATTGATTGAGCGTCGTAATCACAATCTTGGCAGTCTCTTTACCTCTGAACGCGCTTCCTTTTATGTGACTATTCTGTACCGAATGCTGCTGTTCAAGCGGGATCATGAACTAGAGCCTCTTTATGAAGATATCCATCAGGCGGTGCTGCAACCCTTGGGGCTAAGAGGGGATGTTGAGTACAGCGCCGATCGCTTTCGTAGTGATCTTGATCAGTTGGCCAACTGGAATCTTGTCTCCTCCCGGATTGAAAAACAGCGCTTGCGCGGCTATCGGGATAATCGCAAACGTAAATTTCGCTTTCGCCTCAGTGATGAGGCCGCCAGCCTCTTGCACTGGCTTGAAGAAAAATTGCAGGACGATCTTGAAGAACGAAGCAACGATGCCAGGGATCTGCTGGGAGAGGTGCGCGGCACCCTGGCCGAATTGCTTCGCCTGCTGCACGGTTTGCGCCTCAAAGAAGAGGGGCAGGAAGATAGCGCCCGGCGGATCATCTTTCAACTTGGCAAGGCTGATGATCTCAGCCAGGCCATCACCGAAGGACTGATCGATCTCAATGGTCGGTTACTGGCCTTCTTATTGCGGCGCTATGAGGCGGCTGAGGTGCGGATCATCCTGAACGAGTTGCAGAACTATGTGGATGTCTTTCTCAAGCAGGCCTTCAGTCTGCGCCAGGAAATCGTGCCCCTGCTGCATCGCTTGCAAAGAAATACCATGCAGGAGAGGTTGGCCTTTGCCTTTACAGTGATGAAAAAAGAGCGGCTTCTTGCGCCCCATCTCCTGCAAGTGCGCCGGGAGAGTTCCGGCCTGGCGATCCCGGAGCGGCTGAACCGTTTCTTTGCAGACCATGGCGGCCTTGATCACCTCTTGCAGCGGATCAATGAAGCCTCTTTGCAGGTTTGGCAGAAACTGCGTAGCCATCTTCAGGAGTTGGAACGAAAAAACCACCGGCTGGAGGATTTACGGAACAGAATCGGTGAGATTGCCGGTCTTGACGAATCCGTTGTTCCGGTGCATTTTTTTGAAAAGCTGTTCTCTTGCGGCCAAGGATATTTTGACAAGAACTATTGGGATAACCTGGAAAAGGCTGACCCGCCTCAACCGACTCGAAGAGTTAGTAAAAAGGAGAAAGTTCTCCGCGCCTATCTCAAGCCTAAGAAAAAAACAACCGGACCCATCCAGAGTATGGACGAGGCCAGGCTGGCTGATCTGGAAGAATGGATAACCGCAAAGGTGCTGAAACCACCGGCGACGGGCCAGGTTGGCAAAGGCGACTTTAGCGAATTTGCCGACTTCCCCCGGATCATGGAGCTTGCCAAGGCAGGAATCTTTGACGATGGCAAGAGGTTGGCGAGGATTAACCTGCTTCTCCGGGCAGAAGAACAATCTGAAGAACTTTCTTTTGCTGCCTGTCGGCTTGATTTGCCAACGCTCAGCATCGAAAAGGCTGGTGAAAAGAAGTGAACATTGAATTGACCAAGATGCTTGATCGCAGCGGTGACAAGGTCCGGGCGGTATTAAATATCCTCATCGAAAGCCCCTGCTTTTATGCCACCGATCGCCAAGATCTCTTTTATTTCCTCCGTCGTCATCGCCGCGAGTTCAGTGAATTCTTTGAGAAGATGTATGGCTGGCAGCTGTTGATGGATGCCAAATGCGCCAGGGTCTATAAAGGCGAGTGGCATAATCCGGCCATTACGCCGGGCAACCGGGCCATGTTCAACTTCAGTCGGCGGGATGAATGTCTGGCCTTTATGATCCTGCTGGAATTCTTTGAGCAACAGCTGGAGGAAAATACCATGACCGTGGAGGATCGCCATAATCTACGCTTTCATTTTGGTGATTTGCTGCAGCACATCCACCGCCGTTTTCAAGAGCTTTTTCCCGATGAGGCTGAGCGATACAGTGAAGAGTATGTCCGGGCCAAGGCGGTAAAACCCATCATGCCGGAGCTTGAGAAATATCGTTTTCTCAAACGAATCAAGCCACCGGAGGATCTGGTTGCAGCCACCGATGAGGTAATCTACGAGGCCCTGCCCGCCCTCTATCATTATAATACCGCCGCCCTGAGCCGGATTCTGCCTGAGTTGCAAGGGGAAGAAAAATCATGAAACAACAGCCTCCCTTTGCCATCACCCGGATTCGCTTGATCAACTTTCATAATTTTGTGGATGAAACCATTACCATTCCCGACAACGGGCACCTTTTTCTGCTGGGCGATAACGGCTGCGGCAAAACCACCGTTCTGGATGCCATCCATTATGTGCTCACCGCTGGTCGAGCCATGGAATGGAATTCCGCAGCCCGGGTAACCGGTCGCAAGGATGGCGGTCGGCGGTTGCAGGGGGTTATCCTGCGCTACAATATGGAAACCGGGGTGATGAACCGGGAAGGCTCCATCACCTATGCCGCAGTTGAGATCGCCGGGCGCAATGGGCAGCCGCTGACCATCGGCCTAGGGATGTCAGTGACGGCCATGGATGAAAAGGTCAATCCCTGGGGGGTGATTCGAGAGTGCTCCCTTGAGGAGATCCCTTTTCTCATTGATGATGAACTTGGGCGGCGGCCCGCTTCCCGTCGTGAGTTCAAGCAGGGGCTGGGCAGCAGCCGGGGATTCTATCAGGATGCGACCAGCTTTCGCCGGGAACTGGCCGGACGACTATTCGGCGGCGCGGACAGTTATCAGGAGATATGCCGCTTCCTTCGCATGGGCAAGGCCTACCGCGAAATTGCCGCCGGGGCGGCGGATTACCACGAACTATTCAAACAACTCCTGCCGGAACCCCATACCATCATCTTTGAGCAGATCATTGACGGCCTGCGCACCCTGGATAGCTCCCGCAGCCTGTTGGACGATCTGGAGCGCAAGGTTGGCTATGTCCGCTCCTTGCAGGAGATGGTAAATGAGATCGGCGCTGGGCAGGAAACAAGCTGTCGCTACGACTGGCTCCTCTGCCACTGGAATCTCGATAAAAACCAGACGGAACAGGGTAAAAACGAAACCGAACTGGCTAACCTGATCCGAAGCCTGCAAGAGGGTGAGGTGAGACTGCAGGCCCTGCAACGGCAGGACCAGCAACTCCATGATCGCTTGGCCGATCTCAAGGCTAAAGACAGCAGCGGCCTTGTCCGTCAGGAAAAAAGCTGTAAGGCGGAACTTAAGGAGAAAAAGGGCAAACTTGTGGTTCGGGATTCCCGCCTGCAAGAAGAAAAAAAGTCGTTACGGCTGGCTGAGCAGGAGTTGGCTCGGCAGCAAAAGGAGTTGACTGCCCGGCTGGGGACGGTGCTCAGTGAATGCGGACGTCGGGCGCGCAACTTGCCCTTTTCCATCACCCCCCTCCAGCAAGAGGCGGATGCGTTGTTCCGTAATCCTGATCTTGAACGATGCCGCCATTGGGAAGGACAGGATGTCCTAGCCCAGGTCGAAGAACACCTACAAGGTCTGAATGAACAGATAAGCAGGTTGAGCCACGATATCGACCAAGGCACAGCCGAGCTTGCCGAACAGGAACAGAGCCTGGCCACCCTGCAAAAGCAGCAGAATCCGCAGCCGCGACAGGATATTTCCTTGTGCATCCTCGCCATGCAAGGTGAGATGCTAAGCCCCAGACCACTCTATCTCGGCCTGGAGTGGATTCCGGGTTTAAGTCAGGTTGAGCAGGGAAGGATTGAAGAAGTTATTGGTGAAGAGGTGCTGGCGACTCTTATTTTCCGGGATAGTGAATATCAGCCTGCTCGTAATCTGATTACAAATTGGCCAGGAGTCAGGCTCAGTTGCAAGGCGCACGGGGCAGAAGACCTGCCCCAGTGGATGCGGTCTGTTTTTGATATCCAGAACAGCGACCCGGACGCCCTGCGTTGTCTTGCCGCCGAAATGGAGAGCAGCCGGGAACCGGTGGTCAGCAAGGCAAACGGCAAAGATCTGCTCGCCTTTCGCAGTCATGAAAGAACGCTTTTGGGTAACAGCCCTCGCCTGATCGGTGCCGAAAGCCGCAGAAAGGCCCTGGCGGAAGAGATCCGCTTGTTGGAATTAAAGCTCGGCCAAATTGCCCAACAACAACAAAAACTACAGAAAGAACGCAGCCTCATTGAGCGGCAAAAGGAAACGCTGGGGGCTTTTCGTATTAACCTCGTTGAGCTGCTTAATAAAGTACGTCGGCAGGCTTATCTGGTGGCCGAGTCCCAAAAGGAAACCGATCATTGCCGAAACCTTTACCAGCAGCAAAAAGAGCTGCATGATGAGCTGCACGAGGAGGTAGAACTTCTCACTGTTCGTTATCAGGAACTGGCGGCGTTGATTGCCAAAGAAGGGCTGGCTGGGCTCGATCAGCGGATCAGTCGACTGGAAGCTCAGTGGCGCACCAATCAGAGCAAAATCGGCAAGGAAAATCAGCAGATCGGGGCGATTAACAGCGACATTGAAAAAAATAAGGAAAAGCAGGCCTGGCTTGTAAACGATGCCGACAAACTCCGACTTGCGTTGAGCCAAAAAACCGCTGCGCTTGCCTCCCGGCTACCAGAGATAACCGACATTGCCTACTACGTTCTGAAAACAAAGACCGGCCAGCAGTTTACCTCCGCTGAAGCCATTACCCGGAAAAAGGAAGAGGCCGAACGTGATTCAATCAGCCTGATCCTGGAACTGAAAAAGGTTCGGCTCAACGATGCGGAGTTTGGCGCCACCTTCCGTTTCTCCTATGACGAGGCGACCAATCAGGTACAGGATTTCCGGGCTCGCCTGTTATCCGAGATTCTGCCGGAGCAGGAGCTGGCGGTTCGGGAGCAACAAGAGTTGATCAACGATCGCACCCGGGAACTGTTCACCAAGATCATCATGACCGATCTGATGAACTACCTGCGCAACCATGTCAGCAGTCTGGGACAGATGATGCGTCGCATTAACGGCCTACTGGCACAACGATCTTTTGGTGGCCAGCGTTATCAGTTCAAGGTGCGGCCACTGGATAATTATCGGCGTCTGGTGGAGGTGGTGAAGAAATACAGCCCCTTTGATCCAGAGGCGGACAGAGAAGTGCGTAATTTCTTCGAGGATCACCGAGAGGATATCATGGCCGCCGAGGTGGGTGTGGTTCCTGATGAGCTTGACTATCGAAACTGGTATCGCTACGAGCTGGAAGTATCTTCATTGGGAGAACAGGGGGTGGTGATGGACAGAACCACCAAGAGCATCGGCTCCGGCGGTGAGCAGGCGGTGCCAAACTACCTGCTCATCCTCACCATTGCCCACTTCCTCTATCGCGGCAAGAAGGTTCGGCTACACACCCTGCTCTTTGATGAAGCCTTTTACGGCATTGATGCCGGACGACGGGATCAGCTTTTAGGTTTTGCCACCGACCTTGACCTGCAGCTCTTTGTGGCCTCACCCGACCAAGACGGGGTGCGCCGGGAGATCAGTCATTCCACCACCCTTTTTGTGGTTAAGGATAAAGATTTTAATGTACACCTGCGCGATTTCCATTGGCAAAATCCCAATATTGTCAAACAGGTCGGCCTGTTTGATAAGCCAAGCGAAGAAAAACCCATCGTTTTCGGGGAAGAGTTGTAAATAATGGCCGCTGTCACTGTACATCTCCGCCAGATCCTGGTGAAAATATGTCAACGCTACGAAAAACGGGGCGCCCTGACCGGGATGATGACATTGGGCCGGGATTTGGAGCCCGCCCAGCGGATGGCCATTGAAAACTTCTTTGGCCTTGCCCCTCTGGTCCAGACCTCCCAAAACGAGCTCAAGCTCTCCTTTGACCGTTTGCTGGCGAATAAAAGTGCCACGAAAATTGACGCCTGGCTTGAGCGCATCTACCCGTTGGCGGATCGAAAACATCCAACACCAATTTCTGTGGATGATGATGCCACCCGGTTGCTGGATCAGTTGCAGCTGGCCTTTCCCCGCCTTGGCCCGATCCACCATTCTCTGCGCCGGAACAGAGAAGCCCTTGGTCGTAAGCTTAGCCGACAGTCAAGCCAAGTTCGGGAGCTTTTTTTTACCACCGGGAAGATTGTTGATTTTCTGCTGGATAATCAAAAGGAAATAACCCTGTCTGAACTGGGGGCACGTTTCTGGGCCAATAGCAAAAGTTTGCGGCAGGGCGAACCAAAAAAGATGGTGGAACAGTGGTTGCGCCTGTTGCGGCCCGATTTACCAGAAGAAGAAGGGGTGTGGGAGGAATTTCTGGTCATCCGTGATCGTCTTACCATCACCGCCCTTATCTTTGCACCGATCATTTATCAAAAAGATGGCCGGGAGTATGATTGGATAAACCAGTTGTATCTGGCCGGGGAGCCTGCGGTGGTAAGTTGGTTCCACCTGGAAGGAGTAACCTCCTGTCGCCTGGCGGGAGAGAACAGTGATGTGGGCACGCTGGTTACCTGTGAAAACGAGGCTCCTTTCAGCCAGCTGCTGCGGGAAAAAGGAGAAAGCCTGCTGCTCTTTACCGGCGGTTTTCCAAACCGGGCGGTGCGAAAACTTTATCAGATTATTGCCCCACAGGTTACCTGTTGTCGCCACTGGGGAGATAGTGATCCTGCTGGTTTGCGCATTGCTGCCATCCTCCATCGCATTCATCCGCTGGCGTTGTGGAGATGTGATCTTGCCACCCTCGAACGACACCAGAAAACGTTGCTGCCTGTTGCAAAAAGTCTGGTCCCAGCTGCCTTTTCTCTCCTCAAAAATGATCCGGATTTTCCATTTGCTTTAGAGCTTTCTTTTACCCTCAATCATGGCTGGCTTGAACAGGAAAGCTGGCTCCCGGATGATTCCATGTATACTTGAATGGGCGAACCGATTGCTAAAATCTAACCACATCAATACCAATGAAGATCCTCGCCGCAAGCTGCTGAGGAGTAGCCCCGAAAGCACGTTTATCGTAACCTGCCCGATCAATCTTTGCTTTCCCGGTTGATCTTGAAACGTTCCAGAATCCGCTATGAGGATACCAGCTACACCTGCCGGGAAGAGGGTGTCAGAGACCGGGGCCTTTTCTAGCAGCTTCTTGATGAAGGCGTGAAGAGATTCGGTCATCGTATCCATGCCTTCGGCCTGATGAGCAACCACATCCATCTGGCAATCCAAGTCGACCCAAGCCCCCTGTCCGCATGCAAAGAGCATATCGCAAACACAAATCACTCTCTGTGGTCAATTTACCCTTCTAATTCCAGATTTCCCAAAGAGGCTGAAAACAGGGGGGGGAGGCAGGTTTTTACTAACGACCTTATTTCGCAGACAAAAAAGAACAAAACGGACAGAAAAAAAGGAGATTACAGGAAACCGCCTTGCAAAGCCTTGTCCTGTATGGCGAAAAAGAGGGTACGGTCAGAGACATTGACCTGATACTGAAGGGATTGAGACATTGGCACCCCTATCGCCATCTCCTGCGAACTAAAAAGTCTGAAGCAATGACCTGATTACGAAGGGATATCAGATGGGGCAGAAGGCATTAAGGGCGCAGGTGTTGGCGGCCAGCCCGCACCACACTCCTTCGGGGATGCAACCATGTTTCATGGCCTCAACACAAAAAGCGCTTTACAATCCAACACAAAAAGCTAAAGATAAAACATCACCATAAGCTAAAAACCACACAACATTAAAAGCTAAAAACTAATGTGAGCACCCCTTCAAAAAAACTCGCGGAATCTCTGGAGATATTGAGACGTCTGCAACAGACCGGCTCTGGAGCCATCCGTGCCAGGGATCTTTCCCGTACCCATCGGGAACGGTTGTTCCGAAACGGCTTTCTTCGGGAGGTCATGAAGGGGTGGTATATCCCCGCCCGGCCGGACGAAATGCCAGGGGAGAGCACGGCCTGGTACGCTTCGTTTTGGCGGTTCTGTGCGGTTTATCTTGCCAGTCGCTTCGGTACCGACTGGTGCCTGGCTCCAGGGCAATCCCTGTTGTTGCATGGTGATAATTGGACGGTGCCGACACAACTCTTGGTGAGAGCCCCAAAGGCCCGCAACAAGGTCACGAATCTCCTGCACGGCACCTCCCTGCTCGATATCCGGGCCGCCCTGCCCGCCCCTGATGAAATCTTTCAACGGGAAGGGCTACAGCTCTTCTCTCTTGAAGCCGCCCTGGTTGCCTGCTCACCAAGATTCTTCAGTCAAAACCCCACTGATACCAGGGCCGCGTTATCGGCCCTCCATGATGCCTCCAGCCTCCTCACCCGGCTCTTGGCGGGTGGGCACAGCACCGTCGCCGGAAGACTGGCTGGCGCTCTGCGCAACATCGGCCGCGATCGGTTCGCCGATGAAATCTTCGAAACCATGCAGGCGGCAGGCTACGATGTCCGGGAGTCGGATCCGTTTCAGGATCATCTCGCTCATCCCTTGCCAACCCGGGAGAACTCGCCATACGTCAACCGCATTCGTCTGCTTTGGGAACAAATGCGTGGTTCGGTTATTGAACGTTTCCCTGCTCCCCCCGGCCCGCCGCTGGATATCGACGCCTTTCTGCAGCGAATCGAAGAATCGTATCTCTCCGATGCCTATCATTCCTTGTCCATTGAAGGTTATAGCATCAGCCACGAGTTGATCGAGCAGGTACGGAGCGGGGAATGGAACCCGGCCGGAAATGGCGCGGATCAGGACCATCTGAACGCCTTAACGGCGCGTGGCTACTGGCAGGCCTTTCAAGAGGTGAAGAAAGGGGTGCACCGGGTGCTGGCAGGCGAAAACCCCGGCACTGTTGTGGAGGAAGAGCATAACCGGTGGTTTCGGGAGATGTTAGCCCCGTTGGTGGGCATCGGCTTATTGCAACCTGCCGAGCTGGCCGGTTACCGAAGCGGGCAGGTCTATATCCGCCACTCCATGCACGTGCCACCGAACAGCAACGCTGTCCGAGATGCCATGCCGGTTTTCTTCGAACTGCTGCGCGAAGAGTCGGCACCAGCGGTGCGGGTTGTCCTCAGCCACTTCTTTTTCGTCTATATCCATCCGTACATGGATGGCAATGGCCGGATCGGACGTTTTATGATGAACGTGATGTTGGCCGCCGGTGGATATCCATGGACTGTGGTGCCGGTGGGGGAGCGGAACCGGTATCTCAAGGCGCTGGAGGCTGCCAGTGTCCGACAGGACATCATCCCCTTTACTGAATTCATTTCCGAATTGGTGCAAGGCCGAATTGACGGCAAATCCGTTCCCTGATATTGAGGAACTGATCAACGCCTGGATGAGAATTGTGCGGTGGTGAGGCCCATGCTAAATTTTAGAACATAGCCAGCCTAAAAATTTCTGGCTGTTTTTACTGGTACAAGCAAGATCTGCTGCTATCTATAAATATCAGCGGCATGTCAAACCTATCGACAGACCGGAAAGAATTATTAAAAAACAAGATTAGAGCCAAGAGAAAATGAAAAAATTCTTTTTGATTCTGGTCCACTAATAGCTCTTTTCGATGCATCGGACAAATACCACCAAGAAGCCGTAAAATTTATAAAAAAAACAAATTCCCACTCATTACAACCCTTGCCTTGATTACAGAAACCCTACATCTGTTAGATTTCAACAGAGATGCTCAAATCGACTTTATGGAGTGGATAAATCGCGGAGCGGTGGAAGTTCACAATATTAAAAATCAAGATTTCAAAAGATTAAAAGAGTTAACTGCTCAACTTTCCGGGTTGACTTAACTTGCTGAAAATTGGCCAGTACTCGCAAGACTGACCGGGGCCGTTTCTAGCAGCTTCTTGATGAAGGTATGAAGAGATTCGGTCATCGTATCCACGCCTTCGGCCTTATGACCAACCACATCCATCTGGGAATCCAAGTCGGCGAGGAAGAAGAAAGCAAGCCCCACAAAACAACTCATAGAGGTTCGTTTCGTTGAATAGATAAAGAAATTGAGAGGAGAAGATTGCAGCAGAGTAGCAGTCCCCGCGCAAACGCTAGCCTCCGCGTTTGCCACCAGAACCATTTTCGAGAGGTGCAAAAAGAAAACGGGGTGTCGTTGTATCACGACACCCCGTTGATATTACAGGAAAACAAAATGGTCGGGGCGGCAGGATTCGAACCTGCGGCCTCCTGCTCCCAAGGCAGGCGCGCTAACCAGGCTGCGCTACGCCCCGACACAATCAAACAAGTTGAGGTGACTACATAGCAACATGTTGCCGGGCCGTCAAGGAAAAAGCGGCAATATCGCCCATTAACAGAAAAACAAAACAAGGCGCGCAAAACTATTGACGACACCTATCCCAGTTGCTATAGTGGCCCCGATTTTGACGTACAATCCTGGGTAGCTCAGTCGGTAGAGCGGGTGACTGTTAATCACCTTGTCGGGGGTTCGAATCCCTCCCCAGGAGCCAAAAAAATTCAAAAGGTTTACGGCATTTGTCGTAAACCTTTTTTTTGTATTGCTGCCCATCCTCCGCATCCCATCCCAATAAAGATCCCACCTAAAGCTCTCACCCCAGACAAAGGTAATAAATTACGGGCAGGATCTGCGGGGCGTTCTTGACTTGCAGCCATACCCTTGGTAGTTTTGCGCAGTGGCAAGTTCGGCGACAACTCTCACCTCTCACAGAATAAAAGCGCGAGAGACCCGACCGCCCCTACAACAAACTTCATCTCATCGCCCAAAGGAGTGCCGTAATGACGACCGTAAAGATCGGGTCTCGAAAAAGTAAACTGGCCATGTGGCAAACTGAAACCGTGGCCCGGATGCTCAACGAGCAAGGTATCGCCACCGAAATCATCACCATGGAAACCAAGGGGGATAAAATCCTCGACACCTCCATCGCCAAGATCGGCAGCAAAGGGGTTTTCACCGAAGAGCTGGAAGATATGCTGGCGGCAGGAGCCATCGATATTGCCGTCCACAGCGCCAAGGATATGCCCTCGCAACTACCGGAAGGGTTCAGCCTGATCGCCTTTTCCAAAAGAGAAAAGGCCTACGATGTTCTGGTCAGTGACGATAAGTCCATTGACCTCAATGACACCTCCCGTAAACTCAAGATCGGCACCTCCTCGGTGCGGCGGGTCTCGCTACTCAAACATTTTTATCCCCATGTGGAAACCGTTGACATGCGCGGCAACCTGCAGACCAGAATCAAAAAAATGCAAAATGGCGACTGCGACGCCCTGATGCTGGCCTATGCTGGGGTCTTTCGGATGGAATACAGCGAGCTGATCGTTGCCACCTTTCCGGTGGATAAATTCGTGCCGCCGGTGGGACAAGGCTGTATTGCCATTGAGGCGGGTAAGATCCCGGAAGAAAAGAAGAAGCTGGTACGCGACTGCCTCAACAATCTGGAAAGTGAAACCTGCCTGCTGGCGGAACGTGCCTTCCTGAAAACCCTTGAGGGCGGCTGCTCCATTCCCGCCTTTGCCCTGGCCACCCTGGACAACGATACCATTACCTTGAGCGGCGGCCTGGTCAGCCTGGACGGCCAGCGGCAGATCAGACACACCATTACCGGCCCCGGCAAAGACGCCATCGACCTTGGCAACCAGTTGGGCAACAAAATTATCGCGGATGGAGGCAAGGATTTACTGGCCGAAATCCGCAGCCAGCAAGGGTAAAGCAACAAGAATGACCTCCCTGCTCGAATTTGATCGCACCCACCTCTGGCACCCCTACACCTCCATGACTGATCCTCTGCCGGTGTACGAAGTTGCCTCTGCCCAAGGCGTGCGGCTGCGGTTAGCCGACGGCAGAGAGCTCATTGACGGCATGTCCTCCTGGTGGGCGGCTATCCACGGGTACAATCACCCGGCCCTAAATCAGGCGGCCACCGAACAGCTGGCCAAGATGGCCCACGTGATGTTCGGGGGCATCACCCATCAACCGGCGGTGAACCTGGCCCAGAGGCTGCTGGCGATGACCCCGCCCCCCCTACAGCGGGTCTTCCTCTGTGACTCCGGCTCGGTGGCCGTTGAAGCCGCCATTAAAATGGCCATCCAGTATTGGCAGGCAGCGGGAAAGGAAAAGAAAACAAAACTCCTCACCATTCGCGGCGGCTACCACGGCGACACCTTTGGGGCCATGGCGGTCTGCGACCCGGAAAACGGCATGCACCATCTCTTCAAAGGGGTGCTGGCAGAGCATCTTTTTGCCCCGCTGGTCAACTGCGGCTTTAGCGACCCCTGGGATCAACGCTGCCTCGCCCCCTTTCGATCCTTGCTGGAAGAAAATCATCACCGCATCGCCGCCGTCATCCTGGAGCCCATTGTGCAAGGGGCTGGAGGGATGCGCTTTTACCATCCCCAGTTCCTCACTGAGGCCAGAGCACTCTGCGACCAGCACAAAATCCTGCTGATTGTGGATGAAATTGCCACCGGCTTCGGCAGAACCGGCAAACTGTTCGGCTGCGAGCATGCCCACATCTCTCCAGACATTATGTGCGTAGGGAAAGCGCTCACCGGTGGCTACCTGACCCTAGCCGCCACCCTGACCACCGAGAAAATAGCGACGACGATCTCCACCGCCGACCCCGGCCTGTTCATGCATGGTCCAACCTTCATGGCCAACCCCCTGGCCTGTGCCGTGGCCGAGGCCTCACTGCAACTGCTGCAAGACTCACCGTGGCAGGAGCGGGTAGATACCATTGCCAAGGTCTTGCAAACGGAACTTGCGCTCTGTGGAGATTTCCCCAGTGTTGCTACTGTTCGCACCTTGGGGGCCATCGGGGTGGTGGAGATGAAAAAACCCGTTGATGTCGCCAAACTACAACGGAAGTTTGTAGAGCGCGGGGTCTGGATCCGCCCCTTTGGCAAACTGGTCTACCTAATGCCGCCTTACATCATCAACACCGAAGACCTAAAACAGCTCACAGAAGCAATGATCGCAGTACTCCGGGAAATAGAAGCATAACAGGGAACAATCATGGCTAAAAAGATTCAAGTCGCCCTCATCGCCGGCGGCAAATCTGGAGAACGGGAAGTTTCACTGGCCGGGGCCAAGGGAGTCTTGGCCGCCCTGGACCCGAAAAAATATCTGGTTCATCAATACGACCCCGCCCATGAGCTGCCCAAACTCACCGCCGAGGCCGCAGAACTGGACGTGGCCTTCATCCTCCTCCACGGCCCCCTGGGTGAAGACGGCGCCATGCCGGGCTTACTTGACCTGCTGGGGTTGCCCTACCAATGCTCCGGGCTCCTAGGCAGTGCCGTGGCGATGAACAAGAATTTTTCAAAGATGCATTACCGGCAGGCGGGATTGCCGGTGGCCGACTGGCTGATGGCCACCGCAGAGGATATCAACGAGCCGACAAGAATCTCCGCTGCCCTGCAATTCCCCTTGGTGATTAAACCGGTGAACCAAGGCTCCAGCCTGGGGATGAGCATTGCCCACGATGATGCCAGCCTTCGCGAGGGTTTACGAAAAGCCTTTGTCTTTGATCGGGAAGTGATGGTGGAAGAGTTCCTGCAAGGACGAGAAATTACCGTTGGCGTAATCGGCAACGAGACCCTGGAGGCCTTGCCGCTGGTGGAGATAATTCCTGGCTCAGAACACCCATTTTTTGATTACGAGGCTAAATATCAGATTGGGGCCAGCCAAGAGATATGCCCTGCCGATCTCCCCGCCGAAACTACCTGCAAAGCCCAGGAGTATGCGATAAGAGCCCACCAAGCGCTACATCTAGAAGGGTACAGCCGCACCGACATGATTGTTGCCGAAGATGGCCGCATCTCGGTCATCGAAACCAACACCATCCCCGGCATGACCCCCACCAGCCTCCTGCCCTTGGCGGCCCAAACCGCAGGCTACAGCTTCCCTCAGCTCTTGGATCGCTTGCTGGAGCTGGCCCTAGCAAAATAACCCTTTAGCCAGCAACAACCCAAACGAACAAAGGCCGCGCCATGGAGAAATGGCGCGGCCTTTTATATTCTTTCAGCGTAAAAAATCAGCCAGCAGCGGCAAGCACCAACTCCCGGACAAAATCAAACATGAAGAGACGACCAATCAAGAAGAGCCCCGCACTTAACAGCGCGGCAGCTGGCACCGTAATCAACCAGGAAGAAAAGATCTTGCCGGTGATAGCGCTGTTAATACCGCCCAAGCCTCGCGCCATGCCGATGCCGAGAATTGCCCCCACCAGGGTATGGGTGGTGGAAACCGGCAACTTCATCCGGGTACAAATCAAGACGGTGGCGGTGGCAGCGATATCAGCGGCAACCCCACGTGAAGGGGTGATCTCGGTGATATCGGTGCCAACCGTCTGCATCACCCGGTAGCCATAGGTACCAAGACCAAGAACAATACCACCGCCTCCCAGGCACAGGATCCACATGGGCACCCCCACCTTCATTTCCACCGCGCCGGTGGTAAAGATATGCGCCACCGCCGCCAAAGGGCCGACGGCATTGGCAACGTCATTGGAACCATGGGCAAAGGCAACCGCACAGGAACTGATCACCACCAACGGCATGAAATTGCGCTCCACCAGCTCCAGCTGCTTGCCGATGGGCAGATCTCCCTTGCCATGCAACTTGAATCGCACCCAGACTGCGGCAACCAGCGCCGCCAGAAGACCAACGCCAAGGGAAATGAATAAGGAGTTGGTATCCGACGCCCAGGCCGCCCCCTTGCTAACATGCTTCAAGCCCTTATAGATGGTGCCGAGAGCCACCACCATGGCAAGAACAAAAGCAATGATCGGCATGACCACCATGGCCGCTTGGGCCGGTTTTTCGCGCCGCAAAATAGTCATACTGATAAAGGTAAAGAAGATATAACCGAGCAAGCCACCAACCAGCGGCGAGATAAACCAGCTGGCCACGATCTGCCCCATTTTCCCCCAATCAACGCAATGCCAACCCGCCGCGACAATGCCGAAACCAGCCACGGCGCCAACGATGGAATGGGTAGTGGAAACCGGCATGCCGGTCCAGGAAGCAAGGTGCAGCCAGAGAGCAGCAGAGAGCAAGGCGGCGGTCATCCCCAGAACCATCAGGGTGGCAGCATCACCCGGCATCAGCCCAGGGATGGAAGCAATGGCTTCAGGACTGACGATACCTTTGCGAATAGTGTCAGTGACATGGGAGCCCACCAGCACCGCGCCGGCAAACTCACAGATCCCGGCCAAAATAACCGCATTACGGATGGAAAGGGCCTTGGAGCCCACCGCATCAGCCATGGAATTGGCAACATCATTGGCGCCGATATTCCACGCCATGTACAATCCCAGTATGGCCGTAACCGCCAGTATACCTATATCCATAGTTTGACTCTGCCAAGAAATGTTGGAGGGAGGGAAACCTATTTAATAATCATCGTTCGTAACAGATCGCCAGCATTTTCAGCTTCGTTGGCAATCTCACCAATCTTCAGGAGCATCTTTTCATAGAATATGATGGTGATGGGATCAAGCTCTTTTTCAAGACTGTAGATCTCACGACTCAAGGCCCGAGCCATTCGATCAGCACGCCATTCTTCCTTCCCTAGCCCCTCAAGAAGCTCCAAAACCACCTTCGACTCAGCACCAGTAAAGGAAACCTCGGCGAGGTTATGCAGTTCCACCGCCGCGGTGAGCAAGGTACCGGTGACCTGGAAGATCTGGTTAACGAAATTGGTGAAACGCTCGGCAAGATGGGGGTGAATCCTGGTGTTGCGGATGGTGAGAATTACCGCAAAGTCCTCAACACTGTCAGCAATCCGATCCTGACGACGGAGGTAACTTTCCAGATCCTCCCGGGAAACGGGCATAAAAAAGCGGCGGGTCAGGCTGTCGCGGATGGCATGTTTAAGCTTGTCAGATTCATACTCAAGGCGGGACACCTTATCGAGCAGATCGGGGAGAAGCTCATACTCCTCGTTGACCGCCGCTTCCATCAGCGGCCACATCATCTCCACACACTCATGAACCTTCTTGGTGTGTTCGACCAAGGGGCCAAAGGGAGACTTACCGAACAGGTCGGTTATCAGGGCCATAAAACTACCTCACCAAATTGATTACAATTCATATTTTATCGTGTCAGCAATCCTTCTCATAGCCAACATCAAGAACCTACCGTACGCCACTGGCAAAGTCAACGCCGCTCCGTGGTAAAAAAAAACAGCGCAAACGCAAAAGAAACGATTGATTAAAACGAACGTTTGAAATACAATCTCTTTTCAGCCGCAATCAACTCCAAGATGACCTTAACGGCACCCTGGCTGGTAACAGCTTTCCAAAACCTAACACTGAGAAATCGGTATGGAACCAAAAGAGACCAAAAACCGCATCCTTGATGCCGCCGAACATCTCTTTGCCGAAAAGGGCTACCACGGCACCTCCCTGCGCATGATCACCACCGAGGCTACGGTCAATTTGGCGGCGGTGAACTACCATTTCGGCTCCAAAGAATCCTTGATTGAGGCCGTGATCGAGCGCAGGCTGCTGCCCCTCAACCAACTCCGCACCAAACAACTGAAAGCTGTCCGAGACGAAGCCCGCCGCAATGACCGTGCCCCTGATGTCCGGCAGACCTTGGCGGCTTTCATTGAACCGACCCTCTCCTTTCGTAATTCTGGCCCTGGCGCCCAAGACTTTATCGCCCTGGTCGCTCGCGCCCTGGCCGACCCTAACGATACCGCCCGCAGCGTCTTTATCAACCGAATCAAGCCGGTTCTTGACCTTTTACACCAATGCCTTGCCGAGGCACTGCCGCAGATCGACCCCCAAACCATCTTTTGGCGACTCCATTTTATGATTGGCTCCTTGACTCACATCATGCACAATCTAGACAAGCTTCCCATCCCCACCGAAATGATGCCAACCGATAACTCCTTTCAGGAGATAACCGAGATGCTGCTCACCTTTATCACCACCGGCATGGAGGCTCCGCAATGAAATCGTGCTTACAGATCTCAGCGTTGTTTGTCGTTGTCCTCCTCTCCGGTTGCAGGCTGCATGCGCCGCTGCACATTGCCCCGCTGTCCCCGCCACCCAATACCTTCAGCCAGGCCACGGGAAAACAGCTTCACAACCCGGTCATTGCGCCATGGTGGCAACAATTTAACGATCCTGCCCTGAACCAGTTGGAGGAGACACTCCTGACCAACAACCTCGCCATCAAACAAGCTTACGCCCGTCTCAAGCAACTGGACGCAGCGCGCCGCACCACCAACAGCTCACTCTCCCCCTCTCTCAATCTTGTCGGCACAGCAAATACCGGTGAACAAAAAAACAACACCGCCAACCTTGCCAGTAACGGGCAAAGCATCTCCCTGGCCGCCGGTTACGAGCTTGACCTCTGGCAAAAACTCAAATCGCAGCGCCAGGCCGCTGATCTTGATCTTTCCGCCTCCCGCGAAGATATCAAGACCCTCTATCTCACCCTCACCAGCCAGGCGGCCGACCTCTACTTTCTCGCCATTGAACAACGAGCCCAGCTCAACCTTACCGACACCATCATCGCTAACTTGCGCACCGCCTGTGCGCAGGTAGAACTTCGCTATCGACAAGGACTAGTCCCCAGCCTTGACCTCTATCAGGCCAAGCAAAGTCTGGCGGCAGCGAAAGCTAAAAAACCCGCCCAGGAGGCCATGCTGACCGCCACCGAGAATAGCTTAGCCATCCTCCTCGGCCACTACCCAGAAAACAACACGCTGGATCAACGCCGACAACTACCGGCACCACCGCCGGCTCCTGCTTGCGGCATCCCGGCCACCCTTCTCCAGCAACGGCCTGATGTCCAAAGCGCTTTCCTGCGGGTCCAGAGCAACGATGCCAGAACCGCCGCCGCCATCGCAGACCGCTTTCCGGCCCTCAACCTGAGCGCTTCCCTGGGCATTGGCCGCACCGATTCGGGCCTGTCGATCATTCACGCCACCTTCTGGAACCTGATTGTCGGCCTCACCCAGCCAATCATCGACGGCGGTCGTCGCCAAGGGGAAGTTGCGCGGCGGCAAGCTATAACCGCCGAGGCCCTGGCCCGCTACCAGGAAGTGGTCCTCAAAGCGTTTCAGGAGGTGGAAAACGGTCTGGTCAGCAATCAGAGCGCCGCCCAGCAACTGGCGCTGAAAGATCTGGAGCTAGCCGCCGCCAACGCCACCATGCACCAGGCCAACAACGGCTATCGGCAAGGACTCAACAACTATCTGGTTGTTTTAAATGCCCAACGCCAACACCACGAGGTGGAACGCCAACTCCTCTCCAGCCGCCGCCAGCTCCTGGCCGCCCGCATTACTTTATGGCGGGCACTGGGCGGGAACTGGCTAGAAACGAGCTTGCACCACAACCTCTCATTGCTGACCAACAAGGACATCGACCATGAAGAATAAAAACAAAATTTTTACCACCGCTCTGCCGGTAATTGTTATCCTGGTCGGCATCGGGGCCATGATCCTTCTGGCTAAAAGTCGCCCAGCCCCAAAGAAACAAGCCTTGCCGAACAAGGGCGCTCTGGTGCAGCTCATCACCGTGAGCACGGAAAATCGCCGCGCCGAAATCCACTCCACCGGCACAGTCCAACCCAGCCGCCAAATCGCCATCATTACCCAGGTCGGTGGCCAAATAAGCCGCTTGTCACCTCAATGCGTGGCCGGGGGCTTCATCAAGGCTGGCGAGCTGCTCTTTGCCATCGACGACGCCGACTACCGGCTGGCCGCCGCCCAAGCAAAAGCCACGGTGGCCAAAGCAGAAGCAGACCTGGCCACCGCCCGTGGCAAGGCTGAGGTTGCCCGCATGGCCTGGGAACGCTTCGGCGGTGAGACCCCGGCGGTAAATCCTCTGGTTCTCCACCAGCCACAGCTTAAAACCGCTGCGGCAAACCTGGCCGCCGCCCAAGCCAGCCAGACCAAAGCCCAACTAAACCTCACCCGCACCGAGGTTCGCGCCCCCTTTAACTGTCTGGTTCTCAGCGAAGAATTGGGGATCGGCCTCACTGTCCGGGTGGGCAGCCCAGTGGCAAGAATTGTCGGCACCGATGATGCAGAAGTGATTGTTCCCTTGCCCCTTGCCGAACTGCCGTGGTGCGTCATCCCTCGCCTCAGCGTTAATACTCCCGGCTCACCGGCCACCCTTTCCGCCACCATCGGCAACCGCAAATTCCAGTGGCAGGGGAAAATATTACGTAGTTTGGGCGAGATCGATCCCAAAGGACGCATGGCCCGACTGGCCATCCGGGTAGAAGATCCTTACCGGCTTAAAAACAGCAAGAACCTCCCCCTTGATCTCACCATGGGCATGTTTGTGGAGGTCACCATCCACGGCGAAGCTCTCAATAAGATTGTGGCCTTACCCCGGAAAGCGATGCGCCCCGACTCCACGGTCTGGTTAATGGACAATGAACAGAAGCTGCGCCTGCGCCCAGTACAGGTGGCACGGTTCACCGACACCGAAGCGCTGATTAGCAAGGGGTTAGCCCCTGGCGAAAAGGTAGTCCTGACCCCCCTAAACGGCGCCGCTGACGGCATGGCCCTACGGGCGCAGAACGAGGGAGAGAAACCGTGAAAGACTCCATCGGCTGGATGGCCAAAAATCATGTGGCCGCCAATCTACTCATGATGCTGTTTGTGGTCGGCGGCCTGATCTTAGGCCTCCAGGTCAAACAAGAGGTCTTTCCCGAGGTGGTGCTTGATCAGGTGCAGATCACCGTGGCCTACCCCGGCGCCAGCCCCGATGAGGTGGAAGAGGGGATCATCCTGCCCATTGAAGACAACATCAGCGGCGTTGACGGCTTGAAGGAGATGACCGCCTCCGCCCGTGAGGGGGTGGGTACCGTAACCGCGATCATCCAACAAGATGTGGACCCCGATCTCTTTTTACAGGATATCAAAGCTGAGGTTGACCGGATCATCACCTTCCCCAAGGAAGCAGAGAAACCGGTGATCGCCAAGATGGTCAACCGCCGCGAGGTAGCATCCCTGGTGGTTTACGGGCAGGTATCAGAACGGGCCTTAAGGGAACAAGCCGAAGCGATCCGCGACGAGTTGCTGGATATGAAGGGGATCACCCAGGCAGAACTAAATGGTGTCCGCCCCTATGAGATCTCCATTGAGATCAGCGAAGCCAACTTGCGCGCTTACAACCTGACCTTAAACGAGGTGGCAAAACGGATCGGCAAGGCGTCTTTGGATATGCCCGGCGGGACGGTGAAGGCCAGCGGCGGCGAAATCCTCATCCGCACCAAGGCAAAAAGATACCTCGGCCACGAATACGGCAACATCGTTATCATCACCACCCCGGACGGCATGCAGGTACGTTTACAGGATATCGCCACCATCCGCGACGATTTTGCCGAAACCGATACCTTCGCCCGTTTTAACGACATGCCCGCCGCCAGCATCGCCGTTTATCGGGTGGGCGAACAGAAACCCATCGAAATCGCCGACTTAATCAGACAATACGTCAGCAAAAAAGAACCGACCCTGCCCGATTCTCTCCATCTGGCCGTCTGGCACGACCGCTCCGAACTACTGCAAAGCCGGATGCAGCTGCTAATCAAGAATGCGGCCCTGGGGTTGATTCTAGTTTTGATCACCCTGAGCCTATTTCTCCAAATCCGCTTGGCCCTGTGGGTAATGCTGGGCATCCCCATCTCCTTTCTCGGCGCCCTTTTTCTGATGCCGGCTCTAGGTGTCTCCATCAACATGATTTCCCTCTTTGCCTTTATCATGGCCTTAGGGATAGTGGTTGATGACGCCATCGTCATCGGCGAGAACATTTATGAACACCGCCAGCAAGGCAAATCCCATCTCCAAGCTGCGGTTGACGGCGCCCGCGAAGTAGCGATGCCGGTATTCTTCTCCATCCTCACCTCGGTGGCGGCCTTCCTGCCGCTGCTGGCGGTCACCGGCACCATGGGCAAGTTCATCCGGGTCATCCCATTAGTGGTAATCTCGATTTTGCTGGTCTCGCTGGTGGAATCGCTGTATGTACTGCCAGCCCATTTAAGCCTCGGTCGCCAACGCGAGAGGGAACAGTACAACCTTTTTGAACGATTCCGCCGCCGTTTTGCCAAGGCTCTGCAACGATTTATCAACGGCCCCTACCGCTCCACCCTTTCATTTTGTCTGAGCCATCGCTACCTGACTCTGGCCATTGCCGCCGCCGTCCTTATGATTTCAGTGGGGATGGTCAAGGGTGGAATAATCCAGTTTCACTTCATGCCGGTGGTGGACAGCGACCAAGTCAAGGTCAACATCACCATGCCGCTGGGGACACCGGTAACCGAAACCATCGCCGTTCAGGAACATATCGCCCAGACGGCCAGAAAGGTCATTGCCGACTTTGACCAACAACGGGGCACAAATGGGTCTAGTCTGCGACAACTATACGCTGTGGTCGGCTCGGGGCTGACCAAGGGCGGCCCCGGAGGTGACGGCAGCAGTGTCGGCGGTTCACATTTAGCCGGGGTCAACTTACGCTTAACCCCCAGCGAGGAGCGGGATTTCCCAGCCCAAGAGATCACCACCCGACTACGGAAGGCGGTGGGCGAGATCCCCGGCGTCGACTCCCTCTCCTTCACCTCCAACCTCATGCACGTGGGCGCAAACATTGACATCCAGCTGGCTGACAACTCCTTTACCATTCTCAACGCCAGCGCCCAACGACTGAAAGATGCTCTGGCTGAGTATCCAGGGGTGGGCGACATTGCCGACAGCCATCCAGAAGGAAAAATGGAGTTAAAGCTAAGCCTGAAACCAGCTGCCCGCACCCTGGGCGTCACCGAGGAAGAGTTAGGCAAACAACTACGCGGCGCGTTCTATGGCGCCGAAGCCCTGCGCATCCAACGGGGACGAAATGAAGTGAAGGTAATGGTTCGTTACCCCAAGGCAGACCGTGCCCAGTTGCAAACCTTTGAGAATATGCGCATCAGAACCCCGGACGGCCATGAGATCCCCCTGGCCCAAGCAGCGACTATTATAGACGGGCACGGCTTCAGCACCATCACTCGCCACGACCGCAAACGAGTTCTGGACGTCACCGCCACCGTTGACAGTGCCGTGGCCAACTCCACCGACATCCTCAAGGATCTTAAAAACACGGTTCTTGCCGATCTGGTCAACGATTATCCGAGCCTTACCTACAACATGGAAGGTGAACAGAAAGAACGACGCGAGTCCATGGCCAGCATGGGCAAGGGCTTCCTCCTCGCCCTCTTTGCCATCTATGCGCTACTGGCCATCCCCTTCCGCAGCTATTCGCAGCCCCTGCTGATCATGACCGCGATCCCCTTCGGCATCGTCGGCGCCCTGGCCGGTCACCTATTGATGGGCTACAACTTAAGCATCATGAGTATTTTCGGCATCGTCGCCCTCTCCGGGGTGGTGGTTAACGACTCCCTGCTCCTCATCGACAAGATCAACCGGGATCGCCAGGAAGGCCTTGATCCCACCCAGGCGGTGGTGGATGCAGGCTGCCGCCGCTTCCGCCCCATCCTCCTCACCTCTCTGACCACCTTCTTCGGGCTGACCCCAATGATCCTCGAGACCAGCGTCCAGGCTCGCTTCCTGATCCCCATGGCCATCAGCCTGGGCTTCGGCATCATGTTCGCCACCGGTGTTACCCTGATCCTGATTCCCACCCTCTACATGACCCTTGAGGATATCAAGGGAATCCTTGGTGGCAGTAGGCAAGGCGAATAGTAGCGGTATATAATCCAGGAGGTGAAAGAATGATCACCTTAAGCCTGGCCCCAAGCCTTGCGTAAGAGCTCAACAATAAGGCGAAAAACCTGGGAGATAGGGAAAGTTTTATTCGGGAAAGGTGGTCTGATTCCAGAGCAAAAGAAAAGCGCCCCGCAGAAAACTGCGGGGCGCTTAGACATCAAATCCTACTAATCTAGTCAGACCAGATTAAGATACCCGAACAACGTTAGAAGCCTGAGGGCCTTTAGCGCCATCGGTTACATCAAACTGAACTTTATCACCCTCGGCGAGAGACTTGAAGCCATCGCCAGATATCGCGGAGAAATGTACAAAAACATCCGGTCCATCTTCCTGCGCGATGAAACCAAAACCCTTGCCGTCATTGAACCACTTAACTGTACCTTCTGCCATGTTCTAATCCTCAATGTTTCTGTGTTTCTTTTGCCCCCGACACGGAGACTTTCCTGTGTAGCTCTGGACGTTGCCAACAACCTGAACTAGTCAGCCATACTCAAGTACTACACAAACTATAATGCAATGAATCATTTGAACCATCAACCCAAAACAAAAGCAAGGGTTTTTTGCCCATATTTTATATCGGGGAACATTTTTTTGTTTCCACAGCCACAACCAGCCAAGGCAAAGCGTTGTTGCCGCAAAGCTTGCTTTTGACTATGGTGTGAGCATGCAGACAATCAATTCAGCAAAACAACGCCGCCCATGACCACGACTTTTCTACCCGCCACCCGCAAAGAGATGGATCAGCTCGGCTGGGAGGTTGTGGACATCGTCCTCGTCACCGGCGATGCCTATATCGACCACCCCTCCTTTGGTGTTGCCCTCATCGGTCGTTGGCTGGAAGCACACGGCTATCGAGTGGCGATCCTCGCCCAGCCGCGTCATGACCGGGCCGACGACTTCCGTCGTTTTGGCGTGCCGCGACTTTTTTTCGGCATCACCTCGGGCAATCTCGATTCCATCGTTGCCAACTATTCCGGCAACGGCAAGGTTCGTGATCGGGACGATTATTCTCCTGGCGGCAACCCCTACTTTGGCAAGACCCGCAGCAAGGAAGAACGCCGCCGACCAGACCGAGCGGTGATCCGCTACGCCAACCTAGCCCGTAGCGTTGCCCGTGACACCCCGATTATCTTGGGTGGGCTGGAATCCTCACTACGCCGCTTCATCCACTACGACTATCAACAGAAAAAATTGCGCCAGTCCGCCTTGGCCGACGCCAAGGCGGATTTACTCATCTTTGGGATGGGTGAACGAGCAGTGGTTGAGATCGCCCAACGGTTAGCCACAGGACGCGATATCAGCAACATTGCCGGGACCTGTGAACGGCTCACCCAGCGCCAACTGGCCGAACGGGATTTGCCGGCACCACTGCAACTACCTACCTGGCAGGAGATCAAAGACAACTCGGCCCGCTTTCTAGAAGCCGAACAGAGCATCGACCGGCAATCCCGCAGCCTCTCGGCAACGCCGCTATTACAGCAACAACAAGCAGTCTGGATTCTCCAACACCAACCCGCCAGACCTCTGAAGACCACGGAACTTGACCGCTTATACGGACTTCCTTACTGCCGTGCTCCCCACCCCGCCGCCGGGAGGGTTCCGGCCTACGAGATGATCCGCCATTCGTTGACCATTGTCCGAGGTTGCTGCGGCAACTGCTCTTTCTGCGCCATCGCTCGCCACCAGGGGCCAGTGATCACCTGCCGCAGTCAGCAGTCAATCCTGGCCGAGATCAAGAAGGTCGCGGCCATGGCGGATTTCAAAGGCACCATCAGCGACCTGGGTGGCCCCACCGCCAATCTCTATGGCACCTACTGCAAAAAATCCGCAGCCTGCAAACGCCATGATTGCCTGTACCCACAACTCTGCCGCCATTTTCAGATCGACGAAAAAACCTTCCTCGATCTCCTCAGAGAGGCAGCAACCATCCCTGGGGTGAAACATCTCTTTATCTCCTCCGGCTTGCGCATGGAACTCTTACTGCAAACCCCCAATCTACTGCGGGAGATCTTAACCCAGCATACCCCCGGCATGATGAAGATTGCCCCGGAACACACCGATGGCGAGGTGTTACGGCTGATGCACAAACCCGGCTCTGCAGTTCTCGGCGAATTTATCGCCGTCTGCCGTAATATCGAACAGGCCGCCGGGCGACCAATCCCCCTCAGCCCTTACCTGATCTCCTCCCATCCCGGTTGCACGGTGGCGGCAATGCAAGAGATGGCGACCACCCTCAAGGATCTGGGTTTACAAGTTCGCCAATTTCAGGATTTCACCCCGACGCCAGGCACCCTCTCCACCGCCATGTACGTCAGTGGCCTGGATCGCGATGACCAGCAACCGATCCCGGTGGCAAAAAACACCAACGAACGGCTGGCCCAACGCAAAACCCTGGAAGATATCCTGGTTCCCAAACAGCGACAAGGACCATCGCCACGCCCCCACCCCCGCACCCCGAGCAAAACCGGAGCGTTCAAGAAGCAACGAGCCAAGAACACCGAGGCGAAGACAGCCAGAAAAAAAGGAAAGTACAAACGCTAGAAAAGACCCGCATTCACTGCCAAGGTAGTCTCGGCAAGCTTTTGATTGCGGAAATAGAGCAGGATATCAGCCATCACCATCATACCGTTAAGAGCATACAGGTATATCACCGGATCATAACTGTAAAACAGCTTATGCAAGATGCCAGCGATATAACCGGCAAAAACTACCCCGAGAAAAAAAATACTCTTGCCACCATTGGTGCGGGAAGAATAGGAACGATAGAGGGAAAAGGGCCAGGCAGCACCAAAGCAAACCAACATAATTACTTCAAAGATACTCATAGATCACCAAAACGATTAATTATTGCCCCAACAAAATAGACGATTATTGCCCACCCCATCACCAGCAAGTGTCTGTCCATAAATGAGGATTTTTGCCGGAGATCAAGGACTGCGAAAAAAATAAGCACAGGCATATACATGATATTCCGAGCATTATTTTTTGAGCATGACGCAGAGATACGGCAGGTAGCGAACCTGTGAGACTCCGAAAAGACCATTTATGGGCAGACACCAGCAAACATCCTCACCTGGCCACCATGGGTAAATAGTCAGGGCGCCAACGCATCTTAGCGATGAGTTCGGCAAGCCGCTCCGGGTCGTTGTCATGCTGAAACTCACTGAAAGCACAAGGGGCTGACACCCCTGCAGCAATGGCGGCCTTACCCACCGCTAAGGCAACCTGTAAACAGATTTCCTGTAACCGCCCCACCTCTGGCAACAACACCCCTTGCCGCAACTCCGCCGGAGACATTTGCACCGCCACCGCCTTGGCGGCAGCGGTAAAGAATTCCGGCAATACCTCTCGGGCTCCCGAAGCCAAAACGCCAAGCCCCACCCCTGGGAAGATAAAAACATTATTACATTGCCCGATCCGCACCTCCTGGCCGTCCCGATTCACCGGTGCAAAAGGACTACCGGTGGCCACCAACGCTCGCCCCGAGGTCCAGGCCAGGATGTCAGCAGGCAGAGCCTCGGCCTTATCGGTGGGGTTACTTAAAGGCAGAATCACCGGTCGCGCACTATTTTTCTGCATCGCCGCCACAATTTCACGGGTGAAACAACCGCCCTGACCGGAGGTGCCAATCAGCACCGTCACCTTCCCATTCTGGATCACCTCCAGTAATCCCATTTCCACCCCGCCCTTACACCATGGCAGCGAAGATGAATCCTTGGCAAAGGTTTTTTTATAGGGCTCAAGGGGGCGTTCATTGCTAACCAACCCTTGGCTATCGACGGTATAGATCCTGGCCCTGGCCGCGCTGACGGTAAGACCATCCTCAACAAGGGCTGCCGCCAACTGCTCGCCGATACCGACACCACCGGCCCCAGCGCCATGGACCAGAAAAACCTGCTCGGAGAGCGACTCCCCCTTGCAGCGCATGGCCGCCAGGATCGCCGCCAAAGCGACCGCGCCGGTGCCTTGGATATCATCATTAAAGGAGATCAGGTCATGAAGATAAGCATCCCTGGTGGCAAAAGCATTCTGCTTGGAAAAATCCTCCCACTGACAGAGGGCCTGAGGAAAGACAGTTTTGAAAGCTCGGGCGAATCGCTGCACAAAGTCAAGATAATCCTGACCACGCAACCGCTGTTGCCGCCAGCCAAGGTAATCAGGATCGGCCAGCAACTCAGGGTTATCGGTGCCCACATCCAAAGATACCGGCAGGCAATGCCATGGCGCAATCCCTGCCCCCAAGGTATAAAGCATCAATTTGCCGAGACAGATGGCAATCCCGCCCGCCCCCTGATCACCGATGCCAAGAATCCCCTGATTATCGGTGACCACCGCCACCCGGATCTGCCGGTTACGGAACCTGCTCAAAATGTCCTCGGCCTGATCGATATTGCCGGGATAAAAATGAAGGCCGTTGGCCTTCCGGAACATGGAGGAATAATAACGGCAGGCAAGGCCCACCGTGGGGGTATAGATGATGGGCAGATAACTGCTGATATCGCTGGCGATCAAGGCATGTGCCAAGGTGACATTACGATCAAACAACTCCCGAATATAGATAAATTTTTCGGTATCGCTCTCCTTCTCAGCCACTAAGCGGCGACAATTCTCAACCTGACTGGCCAAAGAGCGAATTGCCGGTGGCAACGCCCCTTCCAATTCCAGCTCCTGCCGTTCCTGATCGGTAAAGGATGTTCCCTTATTGGTAAAGCTGTTGTCATACACCTCGATACCCCGCCCCACCACCATTAACTGGCTAGTATTGCCGTAACAATCGAAACCAAAACTATAATTATTCCGAGGCATTAACAGATCTCCAACCACTAGTTAACCGACAAGCCAAAGGGTTTCCACCCCGGCGGTCACCCAAAACAAAATCACCTTTATTGACGATCACTTACCTTCCCCGACGCAGAACGGTTCCGCCACAGCCACTGGGCAGACAACAGATTGGTCCGCGCTTCCTGAAAATCGGGCCGCAAGCGCAACGCTTCAGAAAAATGCATCAGGGCCCGGTCATACCTCTGCCTATCCATCATTAATCTACCGATATTATTGTGAATAACCGGGCGATGGCGGTCAATATCCAGGGCCTGATAATATAATGCTAAGGCCTCATCCCGGTGACCCAAAGTAACCATGATGTTGGCCAGGTTGTTATAAGCCTCAATGAACTTGGGATCAAGGGCTATCACCCCCTTAAACTGCTGGGCTGCTTCCTGCAAACGTCCCGCCTTTTTCAGAGCGACGCCAAGATTATTCTTGGGCCGAGCCTTGGCCGGTGATTTTGCCGCACAGTCACTCCACAGGCTGATACGATCATGCCAGATCTTATTTCTCTCAAAGGTCCAAAAACCTGAAAACATCACCAAGGCAACCCCAAGACAAATACCAGCCTTCAGAAACCGGGGCTGCAAGAGGTGACTGAGTTCAAAAACCACCACCACAAACAGCAGCATTGAGGGCAGATAGAGCCGGTGCTCAAAAACAAGCTCCAGCCCAAGCAGCGAAGATTCGATCAACAGGTTGCCCAGAAACCAGAGAATGGCAAAGGACAACAACCGGTGGCGCCGAGCCGACCAGCAGGCGAGCCCCAGCAGGGCAAGAAGGCCCATGGCGGCAAACAACGTGGTCAAGGGTTGCACAAGGGAGGTGGAGACGAGAAAATCGTGATCCAGATTTAACCGACCGGGAGAGGGCAAGAGGAGCAGTCCCAGATAGAAAAAAACCACCCGCAGTTCCGTGAGCAAACGCTGGGGAAGGGTAAATTCCCGCCCACCATAGCCGGCAAGGATGTTGGTCAGCGGTTTGCCACCGAGGAAAAACAGCCCGAGCAAGGCCAGTACCACCGCAACCCCGGCCACCAGCGGCAGATTGCGCCGCAGCCAAGCCAGCTTGAGATCCTGGAGGAAATACCATTCATAGAGGAAAATAAACAACGGCAGGGTGGCGCTGGTCTCCTTGCTGGCCAAGGCCAGCAGTCCGGCTAGGAGGCTTGCCGCGAAGAGGAACATACTCTTAGGGCGGTGCGCCTGCAGCCTCCCCTTGATGTACAGCAACAGCGACAGGAGATAGAACATCGCCGCCAGGCTGTTCATTCGTTGCACCACATAGCTAACCGACTGGGTCTGAACCGGATTGAGGAGCCAGAGTAAGGCAGCAAAAAACGCTAACCAACCATAGGACTGCTGCTTGTTGCCGTTCTCCGGCCATCCTTGTCGGGGCGGCAGAAGGGGGAGGGTGACCAGCACCAACCAATAGAGCAGTATCCCTGTGAGCAGGTGGATCAGGAGATTGAGCAAGTGATACCCCTGCACCTCATACCCGTGCAGATAGTAGTTGAGAGCAAAGCTGAGATTAGCCACCGGCCTGGTGGCGGGCTCACTTTTCAGCACCACCTGCTGCAGTGATGCCCAGTCAAGGGAGGTAATGCGCAGATGGACATTATTATAAATTCTTGAGTCATCAAAAACAAACTGCCCGTTGAGACTGTTGGCGTAAACGGCCATAACCGCCAAGGCCAATACCGCCACACTACAGAGATGAAAAATAATCCCTTTCTTTACCAAAACAGGCTCCTTCCCAGATGGCGGGAGAAATCCCCAGCCAACCACTTCTTTTCTTAAATATCGAGACACCAAAAACTTTTCTTACCGCAAGTCATCGCAAAACAAAGCCTCTTTGTCAATACCGCGCAGCTCTCACCTTGCGCACCTGCGGTTACGGCGCAACTATCCCTATCGCGGCATTAGCGATGGATTTGCCACCGCCTTACGAAAAAATTTTAGGCAGGAAAACTATCTGGGGAGCGAACTGGAGGTGAACCAGCAACTTGTTACCGGCAAGAGACAATGGTGACCAGCCTGGCAACACCCCCGACGCAACCGAAGAAGAAGCGAAAAAGAGAGTGACCAATCAGGCCGCAGGAGGTGGTGGTGAAACCAGACCATAGGCCGTACCCAGTCGGCGAATCAACTCCAGAAAATTATTGGGCATGGGCATTTCGCGTTGATCAAGGAGCAATCCTCGCTCTTTGGCCTGGGCAAGAAATTCGGTACTCTCACCAAGCCCCTCCCGTGAATCGCAAAGAAACTGCATCCGCAAGGTGTCAGTTAGGGGAATGAGCAGTTTTTCGAAGCGAGTGGGGAAATCAGCCAGAACCTGATCAATGACAGTACGGTTTCGAGTCATGAAATCAGCATAGGCGGGATCAGGGTTAATCACCCCGAAGAGGTCGTTCAACACCCCTGCCGCCAACCGTCCGGCATCATCAGCTTGCTCGGGGCAAATGGCCAGAAAGTGATCTTTTAACTCCTTGAAAACGATCATCCTCACCACCTCCACCGCCTCGCGGAGGATGGGCAGGAGTTTACTGTCGAATTCTTTTGGCGCTTCTTTATGGTCGCTCATCATTCTTCAACCTTGATGCCGTCACAGCTAGCGAAGACTGCGAAAAGTCCGATCTACTGCGTTGTCCCCCAAGGGCACTTCCTGCGGGGCGCTTACCTGGATATCAAACTTTTGGTTTAGCCATCTTCAACGGAGTACTTTCATTAATAAATTGCCCTTTAATCAACATAGCAAGAAGACTTTCTTACCATCTTTGCGCACGTCACGCACCTTTTCCCTCCTTACCAGAGCAAACAACTCTCGTTCTAGATCCGCCTGCGGCAGATCTAGAACTGCCGACAAGGCATCAAGATCAAGCCCATGATTATCGCTGAGCATCGCCAATACTCGCCTCTGCTGAGAGGTAATAATACCACGCTGGATTACCGCTTCACAGACCCCGGACGGAGCTAACACCTCCATAAAACAGTTCCGGCACAAAAAACGACCATTATGAGCGGTTTCCTTGCCCAACTCCATCAATACCCCACACCGCTCACACTGCATCTTATCCTCCTTCAGACAAACAAATCTCCTCAGCTCTCAGCCACGAATAATAACTTTAGCCGATTTACCATCCACAGCAAGCAGCTTTTTGCATTACCGGCCTTGACAGGAAAGCACAACCTTACAATTACCACCCAACCTGCCAAATCAAAGTTGCAGCATGCGTTTTTATGCGCTAAGATAAGCATTTAGTAATATTGCTTCCTAGCTAAACAGAACGTGCTTCCCCAAAAACAGAAACAAAAGTTCATTTTTTGCCAATTATTTGAACCTTTTCTCGGAGAACGTATTGATGGCTACAGAACCGACTTACGAAGAGTTGCATCTGAAACTTATCCAGTTGGAGAAGGAAGTCACCACCCACCAGGAAGCAATGGCGGGAATGGAGGAAAAAGTCACTCGTTACAGCTCTCTGGTTGACGAGGCCCACGACCTGATCCACAGCGTCAGTCCTGACGGCACCTTTCTCTACGTCAATCGGGCTTGGCGGCAAACATTGGGCTACAGCGACGAAGACCTCAAAGAAATATCCCTGATGGACATTGTTGACCAAAGCTGCCGAAACAAATGCCGCACCATCTTTATCAGCTTGTTGAAGGGCGAAGAACTCGACCGTAATGAAACAATCTTTGTGGCCAAGGATGGCCGTCGAATTATGGTTGAAGGGAGGTGTAGCACCAAGCAAAAGGACGGCAAAACCATCGCCATGGTGGGTTTTTTCCGCGACATCACCGATCGTTCAAAAAACGAACAGGCTCTACGGGAAAGCGAAAAACGGTACCGCGATCTCTTTGAAAACGCCCATGACCTGATCCAAATCGTCCAGCCTGACGGCACCCTGTTGTACGTTAATCGGGCCTGGCGGCACACCTTTGGCTACAGCAAAGAAGAAACCCGCCAGCTCTCCATCTTCGATCTCATCTCACCGGAATGCCAGAAGCACTGCCAACAAACCTTCAAACGGGTTTTGGCCGCAGAGAAGGTAAACTACATCGACACCACCTTTGTGGCCAAGGACGGCAGAAATATTCTTATTGAGGGCAATGCGATCTGCAAATTCCAGGACGGCGCTCCACTCTACACCCAGTGCATTTTCCGTGACGTCACCGACAAGAAGAAGATGGAAGAGGAACTACTGAAGGCCCAGAAGTTGGAGTCGGTGGGGGTTTTCGCCGGCGGCATCGCCCATGATTTCAACAACCTGCTCACGGCCATCCTGGGCAATATCTCGGTGGCCAAGCTGTACCTTAACCCCAAGGACAAGGTCTTAAATCGTCTCAATGACACCGAAAAGGCAACCTTGCGAGCAAGAGGACTTACCCAGCAACTACTTACCTTTGCCAAGGGCGGCGCCCCAATCAAGAAAAAGACCAGCATCACCGAGCTGATCCGAGACTCCAGCTCCTTTCCGCTACGGGGCTCCAACGTCAAATGCGAATTCAGACTGGCCGACGACCTTCGCCCCATTGAGGTAGACGAAGGACAGCTGAGCCAAGTAATTCAGAATTTGGTCATCAATGGTGCCGAAGCCATGCCCACTGGCGGCATCACCTCTGTTTCGGCAAATAACATTACCCTCTCCAAGCAGGAATTCTCTGCCCTCCCCGCTGGCGAATATGTCCAAATAACTGTGGCAGACCAAGGCATCGGCATTTCCGAAGAGGATCTGAGCAAGATTTTCGATCCCTATTTTTCCAGCAAAGAAACGGGCAGCGGCTTGGGCTTAGCCATCTGTTACTCCATCATCAAAAAACATGACGGCCTCATCACCGTCAGTTCCAAGGTTAGCGGTGGCACCACTTTTTCAATCTATCTGCCGGCCACCACCCACAAAACCCCCGAAAAAGAACAGGCCAACGACACGGAACCCATGGGCGGGGGCAAGATCCTGGTAATGGATGACGATGAAATGGTGCAACGAATAGCCTGCGAGATGCTTAGCCACCTCGGCTGTGCATCCGAAATCGCCAGAGATGGACGCGAAGCAATTGATCTATATCGGCAGGCTTTAATGACTGACGAGCCATTCGAAGCGGTGTTGATGGATCTGACCATTCGGGGCGGGATGGGCGGCAAGGAGACCATAAAACGATTGAGCGCCATCGATCCCACCGTCAAAGCCGTGGTTTCAAGCGGCTACGCCAACGACCCGATCATGGCAGACTTCCGCAAGTACGGCTTCTGCGGGGTGGCCCCTAAACCGTACAACTTACAAGAACTGCGCGCGGCCTTAAGCGGCATCCTGGTTCACGAATTAGCCTAAGATTTACCATTAGCAGCGAGAATACGATCCAACTGGTTGGCAAAATTTTGCCGATGCCGGGGAGTCATGGGGGCCGGGCCGCCAGCTTCAATACCACCGGAACGTAACTCATCCATAAAGTTACGCATACTCAACCGCTCAGCAATGGTTTCCTCGCTATAGAGGTCGCCGCGCGGATTAAGGGCCTGCGCCCCCTTGCCGATAGCCTCGGCGGCCAAGGGGATATCAGCGGTGATGACCAGATCACCCTTGTCAATACAGGCCACTATTTTATCATCGGCAACATTGAAACCTGCTGCCACCCGCATGGTCTTAATGTACGGAGAAGACGGCACCCGCAAAAACTGATTGGCAACCAGGGTTATCAATACCTGCCGCCGATCAGCAGCACGATAAAGCAGTTCCTTGATCTGGTTAGGACAGGCATCAGCATCGACCCATATTTGCACGAATTTATCTCCTCAACTATCACAGAAAAAAGCCTCACCACCATGGCGAGCAGAAATGCATAGGCTCACCACCATGGCGAGCAGAAATGCATAGGCTCTCCACCATTGTCCATCCTCATCACAAAGTAAGTGACAATGGGCACCGATGAAAAACAGGCCACTCTCCACTCCTTATTTGGTGTTGGCAATAAAGGTTTTAATCCCGATTTCGGCAAGATGGCGATGGGCAGCCCTGGCCTCTTTCATCTTATTGTAGCGACCTCCCACCAGTCGGTAAACAGGCGCCCCTTTGTTGGTTTTAGAGCGATAGGAAAAGGCAGGCAATCCAGCCTTGCGCATGCGGGTGATAATCTCCTCCGTCTTGCCCCGATTATTGGAGGTTCCGGCATGGACGGTGTATTTGCCAACCGGCTCATTCTTCTTCACTTCAATAATTAAGGCACCAAGCGGTGAAACGGGCTGAGCCTCAGGTTTTACAACCTCGCCCCCCTTAGCCGCCTTTGCTTTCTTGGCCACCGGCACAACAGGGGGAACCTTGACTTTCCTCGCTGCAGCCACGACCTTTCCGGCCTTTGCCTCCTTGACAACCGGCGGTACTCGGGTGGCCTTGGCTTCCTTAGCCTCAACCTCGCCCTTTACACTCTTGACCACCGGCACAACATGGGCAGCCGTGGCTTTCTTCGACTCTGCCTCTACCCTTGCTTCCCAGGCAGCGAGCGCTTCTCTGGCAACATTCACTTTCCTCGCCCCTGCCGGTACCCCTTCGGCCTTTGCCCCCTTGGCCTCGGCCTCTACCTTTGCCGCCTTAGCTTCCTTGGCAGCCTGCCCGTCTCCTGCGATCCTAATTTCCCAGGCAGCCTGCACTTCTTGGAGAACATTGGCTATAGTCGTCTCTGCCGCAACCTTCGCTGCCTCTGCTTCATTGGCAACCTGCGCTGCTCTGGCAACCTCGGCTTCCTTCGCTTCTGCCGCAGCCTTCGCTACCCCTGCTTCCTTGGCAGCCTGCGCCGCTCTAGCAACCTCGACTTTCTTCGCTTCGGCCGCAGCCTTCGCCGCCTCTACTTCCTTGGCGGCCTGCGCAGCCCTGGCAACCTCGACTTTCTTCGCTTCGGCCACAGCCTTCGCCGCCTTTGCTTCCTTGGCAACCTCGGCTTCCTTCGCTTCTGCCACAGCCTTCGCCGCCTCTGCTTCCTTGACGGCCTGCGCGGCCCTGGCAACCTCGGCCTCCTTCGCTTCTGCCACAGCCTTCGCCGCCTTTGCTTCCTTGGCAGCCTGCGCGGCCCTGGCAACCTCGACTTTCTTCGCTTCGGCCACAGCCTTCGCCGCCTCTGCTTCCTTGGCAGCCTGCGCCGCTCTAGCAACCTCGACTTTCTTCGCTTCTGCCACAGCCTTCGCCGCCTTTGCTTCCTTGGCGGCCTGCGCGGCCCTAGCAACCTCGAGTTTCTTCGCTTCGGCCGCAGCCTTCGCTACCTTTGCTTTATTTACGTCCTTATCTGATTTCTGCTGGGATTCTTCTGCGGCGGTAACAATAAAATTCTTAACCCCAATGGCATTAAGACGCTTAGCCGCCGCCTTGGCATCAGCTTTACCGGCAAAACGGCCTGCTACCACCTGATAAATCAAACCACCCTTCTTGCCGGGAGAGGTATAGAAATAGGCTGGGAACTTAGTATCACGCAACCTGGAAACCATTGATGCTGCCAACAACGGGCCATTATAGGTTCCGGCATGGACAACGTATCGACCTTCGCCACCGTCATCTCTCTGCACAAGGGAGGCTGATCGCACCGGTTTGGGATGTTTCAAGGCCGCAATCTGAATCCGCCAAAGTTCCGGATCAAAAGACTGCACCCGTTGCATCAGATGACTTCCGCGAGTAGTTTCAACTATAGTCGGTTCGGCATAGGCCTTCTTTTGCCATAATGCCGCCCCCAACACCGGATCAATTTCATCAGGGAAAAGGCAGCCGACAAAACCACCGTTTTCAGCTGAAGGATCCATGGATGACAAAGAGGCCAAAACCTCAAACATCTCGCCACGCTTGATTCGAGAGAGAAGGCCTTCGGCCTCCTCAAAGGAAGAAACCAGGATCTGCCTAAAACAAAGATCGTCACCAATGGGTTCTTGTTGGTCAACCAACGGCTCATTGCCCTCTGCCACCAATTTATCCAACAATGAATGCGCCTTATGACCAAGTAACTGCGCGCGCCGGGCAAACAACCAGGCGTCGTCAAAGTCATCTTGCTGAAAAGCGATAAGGCCGAGGTAATAGTAGGGATTTGCCAGAGTGGGATTCTCGGCAAGAACACTTCGGAAAGTATCCTTTGCCTCATCATTCCTCCCGGCGGCAAAGTAAAGAACAGCCAATTCCTGGCGTGGAAACACTTCCTTGGGGTGAAGGCGAACCGCCTCCTTCAGAGCATCAATGGCTTCATTGGTAAACCCGGCCAGATAGAGAACCGTGGAAAGACTGCGAAAAACATCGGAACCACTATACCCCGCCGCAATGGCCTTGCGATATTCGTTAATGGCAGCAAAGGGATCACCGCTTCGCGCCATGGCCTCACCGCGCAGGATATAGCTGATCCCAGGCGGAGGCTGCTGGGCGCCCCCCCCCTCGGCAGGCCAAGAGGTATCGACACTTTCCCCTGCACAAGGACGAGGCAGGAAGGCTAAAAACAACAACAAGCAAAGACAATATTTACAAAATCGCATAACTCATCTTCCCCACACACCTACCAACCGCCAAACTATCTGGCGGTATTTGCCGTTCTCTGGTTCGAAACATTTCCCCGTTCCGAACCTAACCCTTTACGACTTCGATACGCTGATCGGCAGGTGACATCATTGGGTCAGGAACAATACTTACGACAACCTTGTAACGCTTCTCCATCTCCGCCAGATCTTCCCGCTTCTTGTTAAGGAGGTACTGGGCCACATCCAGCGGGAAAGTACATTCAACCCGCACGGCATTCTTTTGGGTAATACTGGTCTGAATACGACGCAGAAAAACCAGCGCCTGCGCCTCCACCGAACGGATTAAGCCGCGCCCCTGGCAGTGCTGACATAACCGGTAGCTCCCCTGCTGCACCGGTGCCGCCATCTTCTGCCGGGAAATCTGCATCAAGCCAAATTTGGAGATCCGGGAAAAATCAACCTTGGCCTTATCGCGTTTCATACTGGCCTTCAGCTTCTTCTCCACCTCACGGATATGCTTAGACTCCCGCATATCAATGAAGTCCACAACAATAAGCCCACCCAAATCACGCAATTGCAACTGGCGACCGATTTCATCGGCTGCTTCCATATTGGCAAGGAAGATGGTCTCTTCGAAGTTCTTATCTTTGGCAGTACGCCCGGAGTTGACATCAATGGCCACCAGCGCCTCGGTGGGACTGATGACGATGGAACCACCCGCTGGCAACTTGACTGTGGGCTGGTAAATCTGCTCAATCTGTTCTTCCACCTGATAGAGGTTGAAGATCGGCCGCGAGCCTCGGTGCTGCCTAACCTTGGTGGAGCTACGCTGCTTGGCCGGCAACAACTGCATGAACGTGTTTACCTGCTCGTACGATTCCTCGGTATCCACCAAGATCTCTAAGATATCCGAGGTGAAATGATCGCGCAAAAATCGGGAGATGACATTTTGCTCCTTGTAAATCAAGGATGGGGAGGGCTCACTAATCCCCCGCATCTTGATCTCGGCCCAGAGATTGAGGAGATATTTCAGATCCTGGGAAAGAGCGGTCTTGGTGATCTCATTGCTGGCGGTACGGACAATATAACCAATCCCCTCAGGGATTTTAAGACTGTTCATGGTGTCCCGTAAGCGACGCCGCTGCTCCTCGTTGTCTATTTTGCGGGAGATGCCAGCCGAATCGCTGCCCGGCATCAAGACCAAATAACGGCCTGGCAAAGAGAGATAGGTAGTCATATTGGCACCTTTGTTGCCGGTGGCCTCCTTGACCACCTCAACCATTACCTCAGTGCCCTTACGAACCACGTCCTGGATATTGAGATCCTTCCAATGGGTGCCGGGATCGACGTCTTTACAATAATATTCCGGATGAATATCTCCGAAGGGCAGGAAACCGTTCTTACCAGTGCCGATCTCCACAAAAGCCGCCTGCAGGTTGGGCTCCACTGCCGCAATCTTACCCTTATAGATGTTGCCTTTTTGCTGGGCAAGAACCATGGTCTCGATATGAAAAGACTCGACCTTGCCATTTTCCAACAAGACAACCCGACACTCCTCCGGCTCCTCGCTGTTGATGAGCAGCTTACGAGTGGCGGCGTTGGCAGATTCATTCTCTTCAACTTCAGCGACATCAGTACTTTTGTCGGCGGTCTGTGCCCTGCCACGCCCCCCCCGACCTCTACGCCCCCGCGAGCGGCTTGGTTTCTCAGCGTCATTAACCGCCTCCGACTCAGCAAGCTCCGGTGCTGATCCTGCTTCTTCGACCACGTCACCATTCTCGACGGCAGCACTCTTGCGGGCGGCCGGAGTTCTACCCCGACTGCCTCGGCTTCTTCTTTTCGGGGAACTGGTTTTCTTCTCCGGGGTCGGAACTTCCTCGGTGGAATCTTTTTGCTCCACAACCGGTTCCGCCCCTTCAACAACGGCAGGGGCCCCATCTGCGCTCGCCCCCTCAACCGCTTTCTTTTTTGCCGCGATGGTACGTCGACGACGACGAGCCGCCCCGGAAGTAGACGAACGCTTTGGCTTCGCCTCAGCGTCCTCTTTTGTTACTTTCGATTCAGTTTCTTCAGTAACCGCAACATTTTCCTTCTGTTCTTCTTCGTTCATTGTCTGCCTTTTCGTTGACAGCCAGCGCCCAAACCGCCCCAGGATAGAGGGAGATTCATCGATATCGTCGGGTTGATCTGGGTTCTTGGCCATTATTCTGTTTTCCGTCTCTTCCATTTACATAATGAAAGATGGCGATGATTTATAATTCCCGATGACGGGCCGCAAACCTCGGCACAACACATCGTCGAGAGTATCTTTTCAGTTCGTCTGGTAATATGTTTTGCCAAGATGCTCGGAGCAACGAACCGAATCGTTGCCAACCATTCTCACCAAAGACTCGGCAGTCAGTACCGGATCGAAATGTAATGCTTCGCCAACATCAACAGCGGTACAGGGACGGCGTTTGAGCATCTCCAAAATCTCCGCCTCGACCAATGGTCGAAAGGCAAACCGCTCCTGCCTGCTGAAATCAGCGATAATCTCTACCCGGCCTGTAAATCTGCCGGCAATTGCTTCCATTTCTGCTCGTGCCAAAGGATGCGCAAAGGATTCAAGGGGCGGCCGGGCCACCGTGTTCAACTGCACCCGGGCCGGCTTAATCTTTGCCACCGCCTCAACCAGGGCAACGATATCCTCTTCACTGTCGTTGACTCCCCTAGCCAACAAAATCTCAAGCCAGACCTCACCGGCAAATTCGTCCACAAACCGGATGAGGCCGGAAATAATATCCTCAAGGTCAACACCAACGGCCGGACGATTAATCCGCCGAAAACTTTCAGACCGGGCTGAATCAAGGGAAGGGATAACCAGATCGGCGGCCAGCAATTCCTGCCGCACCTCGGCCAGATGAAAGGTGGAACCGTTGGTCAAGACCGCCACCGGCTTCGTTGTTTCTGCCTTGATATGGCGAATCACCCTTCCCATCCCACTGTGCAAAGTCGGCTCACCACTGGCGGTAACGGTAAAGACATCCAGAGCAGCGGCGCCGGGATCGGCAAGCAGGGTATCTATCTCGGCGACAATCTCCCCGGTGGGGTAATACTCCCGTCGCTCACAGGTCAAGCGAACGTTGGGACCCACTTCACAGTAGATGCAATTATAATTGCAAATCTTGCAAGGAATGAGATCTATGCCCTGGGAAAGCCCCAGACGACGGGAGTTAACAGGGCCGAAGAGATATTTCATGAGGCAATATTAAAGTCCGATGACAAATCGCGACGGCTAATTTAAACAACATCGACCAATGCATCCGGCATGGTAATCTAAATGAAACAAACCATAAAACTAGCCTAATTTAAACAATTTACAGTATTTGGCAAGGCAAATATACGCAAACCCAAAAATCGGTGCCCCCGGTGCCACCCCTTCCGCAAATTCAATACTTTGCCAAACAAACAGGATACGGACCAATTACCATCGCCCCACAGCCCCAAAAAGCGTCTCGCCCAATACATCTCCCTGCCGGGCAGAAAAGCATTTTGCCTTGACACCACTCGCCTGCGCGCGTAGATTCTACACTTTTAGATAAATTTTCCTCAACCTCATCTGCAAACATCCGGAATCCCTTACAGGCTCCGGTTTTACGGTACAGATTTCAAGCTAATCAACAGAAAGGAACAATAAGTCATGCGTAGCGATGCGATCAAGAAAGGATTGGAAAGGGCGCCCCATCGGTCTCTGTTAAAAGCCATGGGTTACACCAACGAAGAGATCCGTCGACCATTGGTGGGCGTGGTTCATGCCCACAATGAAATCATCCCCGGCCATATCCATCTTGACAAGATCTGCGAAGCAGTAAAAACCGGGGTGCGCATCGCTGGTGGCACCCCGATCGCCTTCGCTACCATCGGCGTTTGCGATGGCATTGCCATGAACCATAGCGGCATGAAATATTCACTGGCCAGCCGGGAAATTGTCGCTGATTCGGTGGAGATCATGGCCAACGCCCATCCTTTTGACGCTCTGGTACTAATCCCCAACTGCGACAAGGTGGTGCCGGGAATGCTGATGGCCATGCTCCGGGTGAACATCCCGGCAATTATGGTCAGCGGCGGGCCCATGCTCACCGGCCGTTATCGTGGCAAGGACGTGCACCTGGTCAGCGTCTTCGAGGGCGTGGGCCGCGTCAAGGCTAACACCATGACCATGGAAGAATTAAATGAATTGGAAGAGGCGGCCTGCCCCGGCTGCGGCTCTTGCGCCGGCATGTTCACCGCCAACTCCATGAACTGCCTCACCGAGGCGCTGGGGCTAGGACTGCCCGGCAACGGCACCATCCCAGCAGTTTCCTCCGCCCGCATCCGCCTGGCTAAACAGGCTGGGATGTCGGTAATGAATCTGTTGGCCGAAGACATCAGACCCCGCGATATCGCCACCCGCGACGCCTTTGAAAATGCCATGGCGGTGGATATGGCTTTGGGTTGTTCCACCAATACGGTTCTCCATGTGCCGGCGGTGGCTCGCGAGGCTGGGGTCGACCTGCCCTTAACAACCTTCAATGAGGTCAGCGTCCGCACCCCCCATCTTTGCAGCCTGATCCCCGGTGGTCCGCATAGCATGCAGCAACTGGATGAGGCAGGCGGCGTGGCCGCCGTAATGAGTGAGATGGACGGACTCCACCCAGAAGTAATGACCGTCACCGGCAAAAGTCTGCGCGAAAACCTTGAGGGAGTGGCTTCCCGCAACGCCGAGGTGATTCGGCCCTTGACCAATCCCTATCACAAGGTGGGCGGCATCGCCATCCTCTATGGCAACCTGGCCCCTGATGGCGCGGCCATCAAGCAATCGGCGGTGGCTGATGAGATGCTCAAACATGCTGGCCCAGCCCGGGTCTTCAACTCCGAAGAAGAGGCCCAGGAAGCAATCCTTGCTGGCAATATCAATGCCGGTGACGTGGTGATTATTCGCTACTGCGGCCCCAAAGGTGGCCCCGGGATGCCGGAGATGCTCTCTCCCACCTCGGCAATCATCGGCATGGGGTTAGGCAAAAGCGTTGCCCTGATCACCGATGGTCGATTTAGCGGCGGCACCCAGGGCGCCTGCATCGGCCACGTCTCGCCGGAAGCTGCCGAGTGTGGCCCCATTGGCTTGGTGGAGGAAGGCGACCGCATCATCATCGACATCCCCAATCAATCCCTCCAGCTCGAAGTCACCGATGACGAACTGGAAAAACGGCGCGCAAACTGGCAGCCGCCAGCCCCTAAGATCACCACCGGCTACGTGGCCCGTTATGCCCGACAGGTCACCTCCGGCAGCACCGGCGCTGTCCTCAAAGACAAATAAGAAGATCTGTGACCTCTTTCCACAACAGATCTCAAGGAAATAAGATGACGGCAAGAAATGACCAGCAAAAGGGCAAACAATACCGCTCCGCGCTCGGGCTAGGTTTCTTTTGTCTGGTCGCCTTTGCTGGCAACGCCATCGCCGCCCCCACCGAAAAACCATGGGAGATTACCGCCGACCGCATCACCCGCTTCAAGAATCCCGCCATCGTCATTGCCGAAGGAAACGTGGTTCTGCACCGGAGCAAGACCGCCCCTGGGAGCCTGACGGTAATCAAGGCCGACTGGATGCGCTACGATGTTAGCGTGGGCAGGGTCAAAGCTCGCGGCAATCTATCACTTACCTCGCCCACCGAACAAGTCCTTGCCAACTCAGCCCGCCTGGACCTTAATGACCAGACCGGCACCCTCAATGACGGCACCCTGATCCTTAACCACGGCGAATACAAAATTCGCATTGCCGGCAAACAACTAAATAAAACCGGCGAAGATACTTACGAGATCAAAGATAGCCGCATCACCAGCTGCCCATCCATTCCAGGAAAAACCTTACCCTGGGTGGTGAAAAGTAAGGATGTTCGGGTCAGAAAAAACGGCATGGCAGTGCTCAAACCCGCTATCTTGATGATCCGTGAAAAACCGGCCCTATACACCCCCTACCTGACTTTCCCGGCCAAAACCAAACGCGAAAGCGGATTTCTCACCCCGGAACTGTCCAGCGGCACCCGCGATGGCTTCGGGATAGTGGCCCCTTACTTCATCAACATCTCACCCAACATTGACGCCACCCTTTACCCTGGCTACCTCGCCGAACGCGGTATTGTCGCGGGCAGCGAATTTCGCTATGTGGCCAGCGACCGCTCCCGGGGTACCTTTGCCCTCAACTATCTGCACGACAAGAAGAAGGAAACCGCCGACGACGAATTCAACGACGACGGCATCCTCCGAGAGGAAAAAAACCGCTACTGGCTGCGCGGCAAAGCCGACCATGATTTCGGAAAGTTAATCACCGGCAAACTGGATCTGGATTTTGTCTCGGATCAGGATTATCTGCAAGAATTCCGCAAAGGAATGAGTGGCTTTGACTTCAACGATCATCAGGCACAAAAGAACTTTCACCGTGGCTACCAGGAAGAAACCATCAGCCAACGAAAATCCACCATCCAAGTCACCAAAAGCTGGTCATCGATGAATATCCTCGGCGGCTTGGCCGTTCTGCAAGATGCCCAAGAGATCCACAGCGCCATTACCCCGGTGCAGACCCTACCCCGCATCCAGTTCAACGGTCGCCAACAACTTGGTCACAGCCGGGCCAGCGCGGTTTGGAATTCGGAATACCTATACTATTATCGCCAACAGGGCCTTGGTTACCACCGTGCCGACATCTTCCCCAAGCTGGTGTGGTCGATCCCGCGTGGCTATCTTGAAGGAACGGTTAGCGGCGGCCTGCGTGAAACCATGTATATGATTGAAACCCATGGCGATCCCGCCCTGTCAGCATGGACTTTCAGCCACCAGCAAAATCGCACCGTACAGGATTACGAAATCAACCTCGCCAGTCCCTGGATGCGTGATTTTGCTTTCCACCTTAGCGACAACATCACTGCTCTCAACCATACCATGCGCCCACAAGTGCTTTACGCCTATACCCCGGAAGTGGACCAGGACACCCTTCCATACATTGACGGCATAGACCGAATTAATGCCCGCAACCAGATCACCTATATCTGGAGCAATTACTTCAAAGTCACAGATGAAGAAGGGAGCCATCACCGCTCACTGGGTCAATTCAACCTGCAACAAACATATAATCTCCGGGAAGCAAATCGCAATCTCACCTCGCTGGGCGATGAAAACCGGCCCTATTCAGACATTCTGCTAGAGACTGAGCTTTCTCCCTGGGCCAATCTGAACCTTTCTTACGATAGCGCCTGGTCCATGTATGATCAGGGCAACACCTACCACCAGATCCTAGCCAACTACAACTTTGCCGACCAGAACCACCTTTCAGCCAGCTACACCTTTCAGAAAAACCCCGCCCAGCGCAAACCTTTCTTCTATTCCGCCACCACCCCGGACTCCCAGCGTAAACTTACCGCCGCCCTTGACACAAAGCTAACTGACACCATCTCCCTGCGCGGCATCATTGACCAACGCCGCCAGAGCAACAACAACCACCTTGACCAAACCTTGGAACTCACCTATCAACCATCCTGCTGGGGGGCGACACTCCTCTGGAACAACACCGACAATGACCAGCGCATGGCCTTGATGTTCTCACTCACCGGCATCGGCAACTTTGTGGGCCTAGGGTTTGCCGACGATAATGGAATGAACTATGACCTCTTTTGACATATTTAATGGCGACGCCGACGGCATCTGCGCCCTTCATCAACTCAGAATGGCGGAACCGCGCCCGGACGCCACCCTGATAACCGGCGTCAAACGTGACATTAAGCTCCTGACCAAGGTACAAGATGCCCACCAAGCTCAGATTACGGTGCTGGACATCTCCATGGACAGCAACCGACAAGAGTTAGACTCCCTGCTCACCAACGGCTGCACGATTTTCTACGCCGACCACCACTTTGCCGGCGAGATCCCAACCACGAAAGCGCTCACCGCCCACATCGACCCCAGCCCGGAGGTATGCACCTCGTTGATCATCGACCGCTTGCTGGCTGGCCGCTACCGACCATGGGCAATTGCCGCCGCTTTTGGTGACAACCTTCATGACGCAGCGCGACAGGCTGCAACCTCTCTGGCTTTGAGCGAAGAACAGCTGACCGCCCTCTGCGAGCTGGGAGAACTGCTTAATTACAACGGCTACGGTGGCACCATTGACGATCTGCATGTGGCGCCAGCCGACCTCTATCGAGCTGTTCACGATTATGAAGACCCCTTTGCCTTTTGCCGACAATCGAAGATTCTCTCCATGTTGCGGCAAGGATTTGCCGATGACATGAGCAAGGCTCGTGAAAGCGAACCATTAAGCGTTGGTACGGTGGGCCGTATCTTTCGTTTTCCCGCCGCCACCTGGTCGCGCCGAGTGGCCGGAGTTTTCAGCAACGAAAAGGCCCGCGAGAAAACAAATCTCGCCCACGCCCTGCTGGTGGATAACGGCGACAACACCTTTACCGTTAGCGTGCGCGCGCCACTTACGAACAAAACGAAGGCCGACACCCTCTGCCGCCGCTTTCCCAACGGCGGGGGGCGGGCCGGGGCCGCAGGGATCAACCAATTAGCAGCCGAGCTGGTTGACACCTTTATTCGCGATTTCAACGAGGTATTTGCATCATGATCTCCTTCTGGCACCGGATATTATCCACCATCTGCCTGTTTCTTCTTCTTACCACCGCCATGGCCACAGCTAAGGATAAACCACTTGCTGCGGAGCTGGTAAAAGATGGTCAAAAAATAGATCTCAGCAGCACCCGCTACCAAAAATTATTCACCGAGCTCCGCAAGAAGCACGGCTTCAAACAACCCGAACTGAATCATATCTTCACCGGGGTCACGATCAGCAAACGAGTTCTGGAATTAATGGACAAACAATGGGAAGCCAAACCGTACTATCAATACTCCCCTCGCTTTGTCACCGCCAAGGCCATCCGCCATGGCAAGAAAATGCTTCGAAAACACAAGGTATTACTTGATCAAGTTGAAGAACAACTTGGGGTAGAGCGAGAGGTTGTCATCGCCATCTGGGGCATTGAAACCCGTTACGGTAGCCACACCGGCTCTTTTGGCATGTTCAAGACCCTTAACACCATGTTTGACGCCTATCCCCGCCGCAGAACTTTTTACCGCAAACAACTAATCCATTTCCTCCTCCTCTGTCGTGATAACAAGGTTGACCCCTTGACCATCAAAGGCTCCTACGGCGGCGCTTTTGGCCAGACCCAGTTTATCCCTTCCAGCTTCCGCGAATATGCTGTTGATTTCGACAAAGACGGTCGCCGTGATGTCTGGAATTCCATCCCCGATGTGCTGGCCAGTATTGCCAACTACCTGCACCGCTATGGCTGGGTGCAGGGCACCCCAATCTATCAGGAACTGGGCCCCTACTTGCGGGATGCACGACTGACTGCTGCCTACAAAAAGGGCAGGAAAGGACTGATCGAATGGCAGACGGTGGCGAAAGCACAAGGGATTAAGTTACCCAAACCACCCAAAGGGAAAAAGATCACCATCGTCGGCCTGGAACGAGAGAACGGTTCAACACGTTATGTGGCTGGCTATCCGAATTTCCAGGCTATCACCGCCTGGAACCATTCCAACCGCTACGCCATGGCGGTAACCGAACTAGCCGCCCGGCTCAAATAAGCATTTTTAAATAATCCGCAAGGCAGGCCTTCACCTAAGGCCTGCCTAATCTTCTCCAGACCAGGTTTCCCGGGTGACTGGTTGTTATCCATTAGCCTCCGCGGAAGGGCTCCCAATAACCACGGCACCAACCAACAAACTTCGTTCAGCCCACCTGCCCCCAGAAATACCGATTAACATTCAAGCCTCCCCACCCCCTAGGGATGAACAACCTCACCAATCAAATCATCCGCGCGGATGAAAATTTCCCTCACTTCTGTTATTATTTACGGGGAAGAAGTGGATATTCGGTGGTAATCAGCAGTATCAATAGATTGGTTCGGGGTAATCATATGCAAAAAACTGCGCTTCTCGCCAGTGACATGGATGGCACCGTCATTCCCCTGACAACGGGAGCAGAGCGAAATGCCGAAATCGCCCAATTCGGACAGCTAATGGCTGAGAACCCGCAGGTGGCTCTGGCCTACGTCACCGGTCGCCATCTTGAATTGGGAGTTGCCGGGGTACACCAGCACGACCTTCCCCTCCCCGACATCTTTGTCTGCGATGTGGGCACCACCATCTACTTCCGTGATGATCAAGGCCTTTGGCAACGTGATGATGAGTATCGCGCCGAATTACAAAAATCCTGGCATGACCACACCGGCGCTGATATCGCCGTAATCCTGGCTGGTTTACCCAATTTGGAACCCCAGGAAACGGCAAAGCAAAAGGAATTCAAGCAGAGCTACTACCTTCACCGCCACCATGATACAGAAGCAACCCTGGCCGCTATCCACGCCCGGCTTGCCCACCAGCAGATAATCGCCAACGTCATTTACAGTGTCGATTCGCACCAGGATCTCGGCCTGATCGATGTCCTGCCCCGCATTGCCGCCAAAGACTACGCCCTCCACTACCTCTACCGGAAGTTGACCCTGGCAAAGGAAATGGTCGTTTACGCCGGTGACTCCGGTAACGACCTGCTCGCCTTTGTCAGCGGCTTTAACGCCATCATCGTTAGCAACACAGCGGAGTCGGTTAAGGATGAGGTTCGGCAGCAGGCCCGCGACAAGAAAATAGAGGAACACATATTTTTTGCCTCGAAACGCTTTGTACAAGGGGTTATGGAGGGGTGCGAGCACTTTAATCTATTCACGGGAGGTTAATCGCTTTGGGTTTATACATTCAGATGCACAGCATGCACGGCTTGTTTCGGGCCGACAACCTTGAACTGGGCCGCGACGAGGATACCGGCGGCCAGATCCTCTATGTCCGCTATCTGGCCATAGAACTAGCCAAGTTGCCGGAGGTGGACAAAGTTGACATCATCGTCCGGCGCATCGTTGATGCTGATTACCCAGGCTATTCCGACCTAATCGAACCGGTAGCGGATGGAGTTGACATCGTGCGCATTGAATGTGGCCCAGCTGGCTACATCATGAAGGTGGATCTCTGGCCCCACCTAGACGAGTTCACCGATAACTGCAAGAAGTACATTGACCAAACAGATCGAAAACCGGACATCCTGCACAGCAACTATGCCGATTCCGGCCTGGTCTGCGCTCGGCTTTCCAAAGAGTTGTCTATTCCTCAAGTTCATACCGGCCACTCCCTGGGCAAACCAAAGATGAGCAGACTGGGGATCAAGAACGGCGATTTCCCCAAGATGGATAAGGTGTACCACTTCAGCGAACGATTTATGGCCGAACAGGAGGGGATCAACAACGCTGCCGCCATTGTGGTGAGCACCGATGAAGAACGGCTGGAGCAGTACAATATGTACGATGTCGATGTCAACGACAGCCGCTTTAATGTCATTACCCCCGGCGTTAATCTCAATAAATTTTATCCTCCCGGCATCACTGGTCGCACCGAATGGGATGAAACAGCCCGGCAGCGATTGCTTAATCTCTTTAACGAAGAATTAGATGAGCCGCAAAAACCAATGGTCTTCACCATTAGCCGCTTGGATTATCGCAAAAACCTAATCGGCCTGGTCAAGGCCTTTGCCTTTGACCAAGAACTCCAGCAAATGGCCAACCTGGTGCTGGTCACCGGCAGTCTCGGCAAGATGGGCGATAACGAACAAATCCTCATGGACGAGATGGAGGAGATCATCAAGAACCATGCTCTTGAGAACAAGGTTTGTATTGTCAAACATCTTGAATATAAAACCGAGGGCGGCGAAATATACCGAATCGTTTACGAAAACCAAGGCGTATTTGTCAACCCTGCCTTCCATGAGCCCTTCGGCATCACGGTTATCGAGGCGGCGGCAACCGGGGTGCCGGTGGTGGCGACCAATAACGGCGGCCCAGTGGAGATTCTAAAAAACTGTCATTGTGGGCTATTGGTTGAACCCCGAGACACCAAGTCCATAGCCGACAGCTGCAAAAAGATCATCGCCAACCGCCCGATCTGGGAGGAATTTTCTGCAAACGGGATCCCCAGAACCAAGGAACTTTACACCTGGGAATCCACCGCCAAACGAGAACTGCACCTCTTTAAAGATGTGCTTCGCACCACCCCCTCGCCGGGCTGAGGATTTCCTCTTCCTTGACCTGGGTCAAGGCGCGCCGAGAACCGCTTTGCTATCTTCATCTTGGAAACTTTTGCTTAACAATGGAGGTTTTGGGCATGGAATGGAGTGAAGACGCAAGCGCGGCCATTGGCAAGGTGCCTTTTTTTGTTCGCTCACGAGTACGAAAAAAAGTAGAGGCGGAAGCACGTAAAAGCGGCAGCAACAAGGTATCGATCGCCCATCTACACAGCGCCCAAGCCCGCTACTTAGGCAACATGGAAGCCGAGGTCAAGGGGTACCAGGTGGACAACTGTTTCGGCCCTTCCGGCTGTCCCAACCGCATCGGTGACGACGACGGTCTTGCTGCTCGCATCGAAGAACACCTCAACGCCCTTGATCTCAAAAGATTTCTGCAAACAAAGGTCAAGGGGCCACTAAAGATGCACCATGAGTTCCGCATCTCAATCTCCGACTGTCCCAATGGATGCTCACGACCACAGATTGTTGACGTCGGCCTTCTGGGTGCAAGCCCGCCCTCCATAACTGACGAGCCATGCAGTCAGTGCAACAGTTGCGTCGATAGCTGCCGCGAGGAAGCAGTCACCCTCACTGCCCGTGGGCCGGTTATTGATTTCAACAAATGCCTCTACTGCGGTCACTGTCACCGCGATTGCCCCACCAACACCTTGGTGGCAGGTAAACATGGCTACCGGATTCTTCTGGGCGGCAAACTCGGTCGCCACCCGCAACTTGGCCTGCAACTACCCGGCATTTTTTCAGCAAAGCAGGCCTTAACGGTGATAAAAGAATGCCTCAAACTCTTCATGGCCCAATTTCAAGGTAAGGAACGGTTCGGCGATATCCTGAACCGAGTGGGCTACGATAACTTAAGCACCAAGTAGACAATTTCTTGAGCTTTTCCGGCAAGTGACGTAATCTGAAGGGCATCCTTCCGTCTCAAAATATTTTCACCCGGAAATAAACATGTCGCTCACTGCCCCCCACCCCGAAAACCGAATCTTCGCCATCGGCGATATCCACGGATGTTTCGACAAACTCATCACCCTGCTTGATCGCCTACCATATGAACCGGAACGCGACACCTTGGTTTTTCTCGGTGATTATATTGGCCGGGGTAGCCAGTCACGACAAGTAGTGGAATATCTTTGCCAACTCCAGCAGAAAAACCCGCAGACTATAACCCTAATGGGCAATCATGAATTGATGCTCTTTGAGTACCATCGTCATGGTGACCGCAATCTGCTGGAGGTAATGCGCCGCAACGGGGCAGAAGAGACCATGAGCAGTTACGGCCGTGAAAACGTTGCCGACCTGCGTAGCCTTTCCTTTTTGCCTGCCCCCCATCGCGATTTTCTCGATAATCTTTTGCCCATCTGGCAAACAGAGCACTATATCTTCGTCCATGCCGGCCTGCAACCCCACCGCCTCTTGTCCGAACAGGATCAGGACACCTTTTGCTGGGTTAGGGATATTTTTCTCAGTGAAGAACATGATTTTGGCAAATTGGTAATTTTCGGTCATACCCCTTTCGCGACCCCTCTGGTTACCCCCACCAGAATCGGCATCGACACCGGCGCCGTTTACGGTAATTTACTCACCGCCGTGGAATTACCCAGTGGCCGTTTCTATCACGCCTGACCCACTCCCATGACATATTTTACATTCCCCCTACGATCCGGCTGCAACACCTAACGGGTAATAGGCTCTCGTTGAAATTTCAATGTACTTAGGGAAATCATGAAGTCTTGCGCCATTGATACCCTTATCATTATATAGGGGAGCAATTTTCAACAAGAATACAATCTCTGTGAATTATTACCCCATTCCTCTGTTAAAAAATATCCCCATCCCTACAGTCAAAAAAACAACCCAAGTACTGCATCATGTCCCCCCGAACTTTATAAAAAATCACCAGCTGCGACAATTTGCCACAGGCGCCCTTCACCCATTGGTGGTAGAAACTAAAAGCTCTTTTAAAAACTAGTTATCTATTTCGACGATACATTAAATGCTTGATAACATTGACGATAAATTCTCTCTTTTTTTGTTTCAACCTGAAACAAGGAGGTGCACCGAATCTTCTTGGCCAGATTGACCTAACAACCACTCAAACCCCTACCGCGTCCACAAAACGGGGTCGGGTGATGAACAGAAGTACTAACGTAACATGGCAGGAATCCAGCACCGACGGAGACGATACTGGATTTCAAATTTCTCAAAACCTTTAAGGAGGAACAGAGATGATGATTGGCAAAAAGAAACTCACTCTGACCAGTGCAGCTTTGCTTGGGTTGGCGTGTACGTTCGGCATCGCCGGAACGGTTTCCGCCCAGGCAGAAGCAGCATCCAGCAGTGAGTGTATCAAGTGTCACACCGACCTTGACCAAATGGACGCCTTCGGCGCCGCAGCCGCCAGTAGTTCGGCCGGGATCGCCGGTTGAGGCGTTTCTGCCCCTCAGGTGAGGGGCCGGGATACGTACGGTGTAGCAAAAGACTTCGTTGAATCCGAGCACGGCCAGATCGGTTGTGTAAATTGCCACAAAGGACATAACGTCGGCGATAAGGACGAAGCACATAAAGACATGACCAAAGATCCCTCGGATGAGGGTGGCGGCGGCGTCTGCGCTGAATGTCATGAAGATACAGCCGCCTCTTACAAGAATGCCATGCATTACAAACTGACTGGCATCCTTGATATCGTCGGCACCATCACCCAACCACACAAAATGGGTGACACCCTGTTGCCTGCAGCCTGGAAACTTGACTGTAACGACTGCCATGCCTCTTGCGGCAGCTGTCATGTCGCCTGGCCGGAAGTAGCCAAAGGTGGCCTGCTAGACCGGCATCGCTTTCTGAAGACTCCACCCATGGAGAAGACCTGTTATGCTTGCCATGGTTCCCGTTTCGGCGGCGAATATCGGGGTCTGCTCGGCGCCACTGCCGATGTTCATTACGAGAAGCTACAGATGGTCTGTGCTGATTGCCATACCGCTAATCAGCTTCACGGTACCAAACCAGCCGACAGCAAACGTTATTATGACACCGAAACCGCTCGTTGCGAAAGTTGTCATCCCGATGCTGCCAAATCCGGCAAATCCAGAATCGCCATGCATAATGCCCATCCAGATGGCACCTTGGCCTGCGCGGTTTGCCATGCTAACGAGTACTTTAACTGTGCCAACTGTCACGTCTCCCTTGATATCAAGGAAGCTGGCAAGATTAAGGTGATCTTCCCGTCCGATCCGCTTGTTACCTTCAAGATCGGCAAGAACATCGATATCACCCCCAACAACCCATACAAGTACAATCTGGTTCGCCACACTCCGGCGAAGAAAGACTCCCTGGCCTCGTTGACCTACTTCCAGGCCGTATTGACCGGAAGCCCTGGTCCAAAAGACCTCATTGCCAACTATGACGCGTTGCCTACCTGGAACTCCGCTTCGGTTCACAGCATCCAGCGTAAGACCAAGCAGAACCAATCCTGTAACGCATGTCACGGACAAAAGGAACTCTTCCTGACGAAAACCGATCTGGTGCCAGAAGATCCCAAGGCCAACCAGAAGATTATCTTCAATAAGATTCCTGCCCCGGTTAAAAAGTAATAGACTTTGGGGATGACAATGGAAATTGAGACAATGAGGACTAAAAGGAGTACTTCCATGAACAGGAGACCGTTAGGTTTTATAATGTATATACTGTTGGCGGCGCTGATCGGCTTTGCCGTCTCAACGCCATCCGCGGCCAACGCCGCTCCACTGGTCACCACCGACTGGATGGCCAAAAACCTGAACGCCAAGGGGCTTGTGCTCATTGACGTCAGAACTGCTGTTAACTATAGCGTCGGCCACCTTCCCGGTGCCGTCAGCCTTCCCTACGGACAATGGGAACCGATGAACGAGGATCGCGATTGTCACCTGATGCCTTCACCGGCAGCGATGACTACACTCCTGCAAAAATTAGGAGTCAACGCTTCTTCACATGTGGTCATCTACGATCACGGCAACACGACCAGTGACGCCACCAAGGGCACTTCTGCTGTTTGGATCATGGAAGCCATGGGTCACAAGAACGTTTCATACCTGAACGGTGGCTTCACCAAATGGACCTTTGAGGGTCGAGTGCTCGTCAGCGCCAAAACCGGTGAAAAACCTGCCAATCCAGCACCTGGTGATTTTGTCGCCAAACCGGATAACAGCAAAGTGGCAAGCCTCAAGGACGTCACCAACAGCAGCAAGAACAAAACCGCGATCCTCTTGGACGTGCGGAACACTGACCAGCATTTTGGTTTCAAGAAGCGTGGTGATGTTGAGCGATTCGGCCATATCCCCGGATCACTTGCCTGGCCCGCCGACTTTATGACCCATGGCGGTATCAACCGTGCTCCGGCCTATGTGCTGGACAAGGATGATCTGAAAGCCATGGCCAAGGGTGTTGGACTGCCCTGGTCTTGGAGCAAGAGTGAAAACATCATTGTTTACTGTAATTCCTCCCAGTTCGCTGGATTGGGCTACTTTGTGCTTCATGATGTCTTGGGGTACAAGAATGTAAGCGTTTACGACGGCTCAATGCTTGAGTACGCAGCGGACGAAGACCTGCCCATGGCTAAATACTCATGGGGCTTTGTGAGCAAGTAGAAGACTCTCTTCACTATTCAGGAGGAACAATAATGAACACCTGTAAGGCTAAACTGGCGGTAGTATTAACCGCTGTGATGATCCTCGCCACCACGGCGGGGTCGGCCCTGGCGGGCAGCAAGTCACTGGTCAGTATTGACTGGATGGCTAAGAACCTCAACAAGAGCAATGTGGTGGTTCTAGCTGTTGGCGACTTCACCCATTACGAAAAAAACCATATCCCGGGGGCGGTCAAAGCCTTCGGCCCTTGGCAAACCATGAATGACCAGTTTGTCGGCTTCATGATGCCTAAAACCGACGCTCTGGTAACAATGCTTCGTGGTTACGGTGTTAACAACAATTCCAAAATCATTGTTTATGACGAAGGAATCACCGCCATGGATACCGCTCGGAGTGCCCGTGCCCTGTGGACCCTGCAAGTACTTGGTCACAACGACGTAGCCATCCTTGATGGTGGTTTCGCCGCTTGGGAGCAGGCAGACAAAGCTGTTTCAAAAAAGGCAGTCACTCCCGTGAATGCCGGTAATTTCACAGCCAAGCTTGACAATAGCAAGGTTGCGACCATGGCTGAGGTACAGAAAAAAATCGGCTCAAAAACGGTCTTTCTTGACGACCGGGTCTCCACCGAGTTCTTCGGACATGAGAAGAAAAGCCACATCAAGCGTTATGGTCATCTGCCCAACGCTCGGACGTGGCCAGCAAACTACATGTCCAATGCAGGTATCGAGATGTCTCCTGCTTTCATGAAGGACACCAAGGTTCTGAGCCAGATGGCCGCTGGAGTTGGTATCCCGGCTAATAAGAACGCCGAAATCATCACCTACAGCAACCATGGCCTGCAAGCCGCAATGGGTTATTTTGTTCTCCACGACCTGTTGGGTTATACAAATGTCAAGGTTTACGACGGATCCATTCTGGAAGCCGCTCCAAACAAGAAGGTCAAATTGGAGCAGTTTGCTTGGGGATTCATGAAGTAAGAGCAAAACAGCCTTGGCGACAGCAAAATCGTCGGCAAGCTGACTAGCATCAATGTACAACTACCGAAGTCGCCGTAATTATCCGGCGACTTCGGTTTTTTTATTCAACCTACTCAAATCAAAGAGGGGCTGAAATTGACTACAGAGTCAATAATATGCTGGCAGAGGATACGATAGCGAAGTCAACAAGGCGAAAATGCGGAAGGACGGAAATCTTGAAGTATGCAGCAGAAGTTATGAAGGAAACGCTGAGAAAGGTTACATTTTTTATGTTTTGATCTCAGGATAATGTTCAGCCAAACAACCAGGGCAAATACTATGACTAAACTCAGCCT